>JAVEUP010000007.1:0-93794 GCA_034005525.1 Thermoguttaceae bacterium
ATCTATCTCGCCGTCCACCGAGAGCCGCTCCAGGATCGGCGCCAAGTCCTTCGGAATCGCGCCCCGCTTGTCGCCGCGCACCTGCCGGCCCGTCCAGTCGAGCAACCGAAGGTAATCGTCCAGCTTCATCGAAAGAAACCCGTGCCACGACGCGCGACGCGGCGGCGTATTGGCTCCCTTCTTCTTGCTGTCCGTCGCCTGCGAACCGGCGTCGGCCGAAATGGGGCACAGCCAGGCATCGCCTTGCGGATCGAATCGCTTTCCGCGCTTCGTTCGCCCCTTGCCGCCGCGTCGTGCCGCTGCCGACTTGCCGCGCCGACGCCGTGCCTGCCGGGCGTGAATCCGCTCGTAGGCCGACGTGAACCGGCTCTGCTCCGGCGTATCGCAAACGCCTGCCCGAACCGGATTCAGGTCAACATAGACACTGCACGCCAGCACGGCGCTTTCGTCGAGCAACGCCTGGCATTTGAAGCGGCCTTCCCAAAATCGGCCGGAACATTGGTCTTCCTTATTGGCCCGGCGAGCGATCTTCTCGCACAGGCATCGCATGAACCACGACACGCTCGCCAGCCGCTTGCGCCGTTCGGCCGCTACCTGCGGATCGGCCACCAGCATGCGCAGCTCATGTTCTTCCGGCTCGGCAGGCGTTCCGTCCTCGTTCCGCCGTTTCGGGAAGATGCGCCACCATCGCAGCGCGACCTCTTCGTCCGAAAGGGCCTCGGCCAGATCGGGCCGCGTGCGCAAGATCACGTGGAGGTGGTTGGCCATGGCGGAGAAGCCGCAGACATCGCAGGTGAAGTTGGCGGCGAGCAGTTCGAGCCGCTCCTGAATCCACCCGCGTCGATGCTCGAAGTTCTTGCCCGTCAGCCGGTCTTCGCCGCAGAGAAACGCCCTCCGCACGCATCGAGCGATGCAATGATAGATCCCCACTTCCCCCTCTCGCACGATCTCTTTCCGCGCATATGCCGGCATCCGTCACCTCCTTTCGCCAAAATGGGAAACTAGGCAAACCCGAGACCTTCGCGTGAGCTCACAGTTCTAGTCCTAGCAGATTCTCCCAAAGTTATCAAGAGCGAGCATGGATGTCTTGAGCGTCTATCACTCCCAAAGTTGTCAAGAGCGAGCATGGATGTCTTGAGCGTCTTTTGTGGATGTCTTGAGCGTCTATTGTTGAGCGTCTATTGAGCGTCTATCTATCGAGGATTGTCAAGCATAAAAGTACCGGACAGCTTTAATTCGCTTGCCGCGGGCGCCGGGCTGTTGACATCGCAGGGCGTCCGGGGGAAAGTATAGGGTGGGTTGGCAGTCGCCAGAGCCTTCACCACGACATGTCTTCACCCTTGCTTGCACGAGGTATTTGGAACTGCGTTTGTCGCGCACTCTCGCCACGATCCCGCCTGGAGTTCGACCACCGTGAAACTGTATCCCGCAATGCTTGCCTTCCTGTTTCTCGCCGCATGTATGCCTGCCTTCGCTGATTCCATCGACCTGGTGCGCGAAGGACATAGCCCGTTTGTCATCTACCACGATGCCGCGGCACCGTCGTCGGTGGCGATGGCAGCGGTCGATTTACAGCGTTACGTACACGAGGCTGGCGGCGTCGAGCTGGCGATTGTTCAGAAGCCGGCAACGCCGATGATCTGCCTCGGTGAGAACGCTGCGTCAGAGGCAGCGGGACTCACCGCGGCTGCGCTGCCCTGGGAAGGCTACCGTATGGTCACCAAGGATGGAAACGTGTTCATCCTCGGACGCGATACGGCCGATGATCAGCGCACGCCCGATGGCGGTACGTCGGCCGGTACTCGCAATGGCACGTACGCGTTCCTGGAGCAGTTCCTCGGCGTTCGTTGGCTCGCGCCCGGCGAACACGGCGACTATGTACCGAAGGCAGACACGATCCGCATTCCTGCAACCGATCAGACCGACGCGCCGTTCTTCCTGAACCGGCGCGTGCCGTACACACAGGAGCGGAGAGCGGAGGTGCAGCGATGGTGGGCTCGGCAGCGACTGGGCTGGAGTCTTCTGCTTATTCACTCGCACAACTGGCGGCGCAGCATTCCTGCGTCGCACTACGATACACAACCCGAGTGGTTTCCCGAGCACGGCGGCGTACGCGTGCCGCCGACCGGGCACTACAAGCTGTGCACTACCAACGCCGGCATGATCCGCGCCTATGCCGACGCTGCCATCGACTATTTCGACCGGAACCCGGCCGCCACGTGCTACTCGCTGTCGCCTTCCGATTCGGCCGGCTACTGCGAATGCGAGAAGTGTACTGCTTTATACGAAACGGATCCGAACGGGAACCGATCGGTGACTCCGGCTATCCTCACGTTCTACAACACGGTGGCGAAACTGGTGGCCCGAAGGCATCCCGATAAGCTGCTGGCCGGTTACGTCTACGCCGCCTATGTCTTCCCGCCCAAGACCCCGATCCCGTTGGAACCGAACGTCTTCCTGGTGTGGGCGCCGAGCTTCGACTACGGGTTCACCCTCTTCCGGCCCGAGTTGCAGAAGCAGTGGGAAGACCTGCTGGCCCAGTGGACCCAAGTGACCCGGAACCTATCGTACTACGACCTGCCCGTCAACATATCGACCGAGGCAGGCGCGTTGAATCCACCCGGACTGAAGATACTCAAGTTCATTTATCCCCGCCTGAAAGCGGCTGATGTGAAAGGCGTTTATGTCTACGGAATCGAGGCATGGGGCCGCGGCGGGCCGCTGAACTACCTGCTCGCTCGGCTGGCCTGGAATCCGGAAGCCGACGTCGAGGCCCTGTTCGACGAGTATTGCGCCAAAGCGTATGGCAAGGGCGGCGACGAGATCAACCGGATGTACCGGCTGCTGGACGCCGAGATGGAACGACACTTTCTGGAGTATTCCAACGCCCGGTATCATCTCACCCCCGACATGATGCGCGACGTCTACGGGAAGAACTTCGCCGAGCTCGAGCGGCTGTACCGCGAGGCCGAGGCGAAGGTCGACGATTCGGATGCGGCGGCCCGGCTCGCGATGATCGGCGACAACCTGACCGTACTGCATTGGAACTTGCGGCAGTTCAAGATGCTGGATCATCCAGACCAGTCGGGTTTCGACTTGGCCGACGCCGACTTTTTCGAATTCCTGAGGACGCATCGTGGCACCTTGTCTCTGCATCCCGCGGATAAGGCGAGACGGCCGCTTGCGGCCAGGCAGAAGCTGACCGTTGCGGCCGCCGACGGCATCCCTGGCGCCCAGCGGGTCACGCCCTATCGGCTGCGCGGCGATCAGCATCTTGTGTTGCAGCCCGTGGGGAATGGGGCCGTGGAAGTGAAGTTTGAGCAGGTGACGGCGCGAGGGAAGCTGCTCACCTACTACGTCTACGACGATCTTGGCAAGGAGGTGACCAGTGGATTGGTAAGCGCCGAGGCTCCCGTCAAGCTGGAGGCAACCGACCGCCCGTACTACCACTTTGTCATTTCGGCCGGGTCTGCTTCCTTCATGCTCAAGGTTACGGGCGCTGCCTGGGCCGTCAATGCGCGACTGAGCAACCAGGGGCTGCACCTGTTGGGCAAGGCCACGCCGCTCTACTTCGATGTGCCCGAGGCCGTGGCAAGCTTTCATGTATCGCTGGAAGCATCGCCGCCCGGCGAGACCGCCCAGGCAACGCTCTATGCACCCCACGGCCGGTCCGTCGCCCAGTTTGATTGCACGCGAATGTCGGTTGATCACAAGTGGATCGACGGCCCCGCAGGCTGGTGGAAGCTCGACGTCCAGCCAGCAGCCACCGGAGCCATGGACGACGTGTGGGTCAGGCTTGGCGAGGAGTTGCCCGGCTACTTCTCGCTGGATCCCGAACGGGCGCTTGACGTGGCAATTGGCAAGTAGCTCGCGTCCGTGTGCCCCGCAACCTTCGGGGCGACTTAAAGGTGTCCGGTATATTTCCAGGTCGGCCTCGGAGCAAACGATTCCATAGTACCGAAGTAGCGGGCGGATAAGGCCGGGACTGAAGGCGGCTGCGGAGGCCGTGGAGGGAAGAGGACCGACCGAGCGAACCTTACTCGCGGTGGACGCAGTGCCGGGAAGGCGTGGCATCGGATCGAGCGGTGGACGAGGGGCAGCGAAATGGCTACTCGGCCTCGATGGCGCGCAGCTTGTAGATGAGCGCACGGCGGCTGATGCCGAGCTTCTTGGCCGCATGGGTGCGGTTCTGGCCGCATTCTTCAAGCGTGGCGAGAATGGTGGCACGTTCGACTTGGGAAAGGCGGCCGGTGTCGACCGCTTCGTCGCCACCGGCGGCCGTTGCGGCGATCTTCGGCGGCAGGTGCTCCGGCATGATGACGTCGCCTCGGCATAGCAGGCAGGCACGTTGAACGGCGTTGCGCAGCTCGCGGACGTTCCCGGGCCATTGGTGCGCCAGCAGATACTGCGCGGCCTGGGGCGAAAGGCGCACGGGGCTGCCGGCGAACTCGGTGGCGAAACGGCGGGCCAGCGGCAGAATGTCGTCGCGACGGTCGCGCAGCGGCGGTACGATCAACTCGATGACGTTGATGCGGTAGTAGAGGTCGTCGCGGAACGTGCCCTGTTGAACCGCCTCGCCCAAGTCGCGGTTGGTGGCGGCAACCAGGCGGGTATCGACCTGGACGGGCACCTCGCTGCCGACCGGCGTCACCTGGCCCGACTCCAACGCCCGCAGGAGCTTCGGTTGAAGCGCCAGCGGAAGCTCACCGATTTCGTCGAGGAAGAGTGTCCCGCCGTCAGCGGCGCGGAAGAAGCCGCGGCGCTGGGCGTCGGCGCCCGTGAAGGCCCCCTTGGTGTGGCCGAACAGTTCGCTCTCGATGAGCGACTCGGGCAGACCGGCGCAGTTGGCCGCAACAAACGGCCCTGCGGCCCGCGGGCTCCAGTGGTGGATCAACTGCACGACCACCTCCTTGCCGACCCCGCTTTCGCCGGAAACCAGCACCGGGGCGCCCGACGGCGCCACGACGGCCGCCGTTTCCACGACATGCCGCATCGCCGGGCTTTGGCAGATGAACCCATCGGGCAGCGGCGGCACTTCCACCGATCCAGACCATGCCTTGGATCGCCCCGCCAGGCCAAGCGCATCGAGAATGGCGGCTCGCAGTTCGTCCAGGTCGACGGGCTTGGCCATGTAGTCGTCCGCGCCGCTTTTCAGCGCGGCCACGGCCTGGCGCAGGTCGGCATGGGCCGTAATGAGCAAGACGCGGAGCGCGGGATGCCGCTTGCGGGTTTCCGCCAGAACTTCGATGCCGCTGATGCCCGGCAGGCGAACGTCGAGCAGCACCATATCGGGCGGCTCCCGTTCGATGCTGTCGAGGGCCTCTTCGCCGCTGGCGGCCTCTCGAACCTCAAGGTCCAACGAGCGGACGAACCCTCCGAGTAGCTGCCGCTGGGAGGAATCGTCGTCGACGACCAGGATGGTGTGCTTGCTGTGAGTCATGATCTACCAGGTTGAAGTCCGTCGAGCCAGAAGATGGCTCCACCTCCGGGCCGGGGCGTATAGCCTGCCTGCCAGCCGTGGGCGACGGCAATCCGCCTTACAATGGCCAGCCCGAGGCCGGTGCCGCTTTCGCGCGTCGTGAAGTACGGAGTGAACAGCTTGCCCGCCAACTCGGGCGGCACTCCGGGCCCGGCATCGGCCACCTCCAGGCGCCATCGCCCATCATTGCCGGAAAGCATCCGCATTTCAACCGTAGTTCCGGCCGGCGCCGCCTGGACGGCATTCTGGAGGAGGTTGAACAGGGCTTGGCGCAGCAGTTCACGGTCGGAGCGGATCGCGGCCGCGCGGTCGAGTGATGCGAAATCGAGCCGAAGGCTCTTGCTCTGAAGGTCCGGCTCCAGCAGGGCTGCCAACTCGCTGGCCAGGACGGCCGGGTCGACCTGTTCCAGTTGAGGGGCCGCAGGCCGCGCGAAGGCGAGGAACTGGTTGATGCGGGCTGTGAGCCGGTCGCACTCCTCGACAATCGCCTGCGAACGGTCGCGCGCCGCGTCCACGGCGAAATCGGCCGAGGCCAGCCGCTGGGTCCAACCGCGAATGAGCCCCAGCGGATTCCGCGTTTCGTGGGCCAGTCCGGCAGCGGCTTGTCCCAACTCGCGCAAGTATCGGGCCTCGCTTTCGAGCAGTTGCTCGCGGCCCCTCGCCTCGGCCAGGCGAAAGGTGGTGCGCCAGAGAATCGCAAGGAAAAAGAGCACCAGGGCGCCGGCCGTGACAACGGCAAGCCGCGTCCACGCAGCACGGCGGCAGCGTTCGACTACCGGCAGCGCGTCGAGCACCAGCAACGCCGTGAAGGTACCGCCCTCGGCGAAAGGCGAGGCCTCCTCCGCGTCGGACTCCTGCATCCAGCGGGACCCGCGACCCCGGCCCAGCCCGCGGCCGGGGCCGGGATGCTCCTCGCTGCGCGGTGGCAGTTCAAATTGCCTGACATAGCGGAACGACGCGTTCTGCCAGGCGGCCTCGGAATCGCTCAGCAGCGACCGCAGGCGCTGCGGGTCGGCCCCGGCAGAGCAGACGAACCGGCCGTCTTCGGAGACCACGGCGGCAGCACGTACGTCTTTCGAGGCAACGAGTTCCTCAAGCACGCCCTCGAGTTGGTCCGCGAAGTAATACCCCAAACGGCGATGCGAGCGAATACCCCCGGTCAGCGCCTGCATAATCGAGTCGGCCTGCCGGATCAGGGTTTCGCGGGCATTGCGGCATTCAGCGACGTAATCGTACCATTGCCAGAAGGCCAGCGCGATCCAAGCCAATACCAGGGCGGCGAACAAGGCCACTCGTGAACGCTGCATGGGCACTCCCGGCAGGACGACGCGACGCGAAGGAAAACGTGTACGAGGGACAACTCCAATTCTCCCTCCACGGCGGGTGAATTGCCAGACCCGTCTGTCAAAGATTGGTGAAGCGTTGACGCCAGGGGCGAATGGCCGTGGAAGCTGTCCCTCGGTGCCGGCATTACGGGCAACTTGGAACGGCAAGGTCAGCTTGGTGCAACTCCAATGCCAAATGCAGGATGACGTCGCTCTCCACAATAACGCCGTAGTTTGGAGGAAAACGCCCAGGATGCTGTGCAAATCCTGCACATTGGCCGACTTCCGGGCGAGAAGCAATTGCAGCACGAAACCCGGATTGGCCCCCATTTGCCTTCATTTGGGCAATCTGCTACACTGGAGGTTGCGTTAGGGGGCCGTTTTAGCCGGTGGCACCCCCACCGGCCTACTTGGGTGCATTTATGGCCATCCAGTCACCCGAAGAACTCCTCTCTACTATCGAGAAGAGCGACCTACTCGACGCGGAACAGCTCGCTGCGGCAAGGCAGTCGGTCCAAGGACTCGACGATGCTACGGTTGCTGCCAGGAAACTCGCCCGCGATGGGCATCTTACGCGCTGGCAGGCCGCTCAATTGCTGGCGGGCCGGAGTTCTTTCCTGCTGGGCAAGTACAAGCTGATCGATCTTTTGGGCCGTGGCGGCATGGGGCGGGTCTTCCTGGGCCGCCATGTGACCATGCAACGCCCCGTTGCATTGAAGATCGTTTCGCGCGACGTCGGCAACAACCCCGCCGCGCTCGAACGGTTCCTGGCCGAGGCCCGGGCCATTGCCGCGCTCGATCACCCGGCCATCGTCCAGGCGTACAGCGTTGATTGCGAAGGCGAACGCTACTACATCGTGATGGAGTACGTTGATGGCCGTGATCTGCAGAGGGTGGTCGAGGAAGACGGGCCGCTCGATTGCCGAACGGCCGTCGACTACATGCGTCAGGCAGCCGACGGCCTGGCGCACGCGCACGGACGCAACCTGGTCCACTGCGACATTAAACCGTCGAATCTCCTGGTCAACAGCCAGGGGCAGGTGAAGATTCTCGACATGGGCATGGCCCGCCTCGGCGGAGGTGACGACGAGGACGATGTATCGGACAGCAATCACATCCTGGGCTCGGTCGATTACCTGGCCCCGGAACAGGCCCTGGGAAGTGGTAATTTCGACCATCGTGCCGATATCTATTCGCTCGGCTGCACGCTGTATTTTCTGCTGACGGGTCATCCACCGTTTCCGGAAGGAACGCTGCCGGAGCGCATTCTTAAGCACCAGACGCAACAACCGCGGCCCATCCCGACCGAGCGTCCCGACGTGCCGCCCCAATTGGTGCAAGTGTGCCGCCGCATGATGGCAAAACAGCCGGAAGATCGATTTCAATCGGCCGACGAAGTCATTGCGGCACTGGCCGAGCTGCCCGCGGTTGATCGTGAAGCCGCTCCAGCCGGGGCTGCTGCGGTTGCGCGCCCCGGGCCCGACGCAGGTCTGGAAGATGAACTGGCGGATGCCGACCAGCACGCCGACTCTGTCGCTGCTGCTCCCGACGCCATGGATTGGGCAAGACAGGCACTGGCGACCACTGCGGGTCGCCTAGTCCTCGGCGGGGTTGTTCTGCTCATCCTGCTACTGGCAGTTGGCGTCAGTATTGCAATTGTGGCTGCCACCAGTCCGCCACCCGGACCCGAGATGCGCGGCGAGACCGCCGTGGCGGTGCCTGACGAGCCGCTCACACACGGCGAGGAGGAAGAGGAAGAGGAGGAGTTGTCCGACTTGGCGCAGGCTTTTGCCGCTCGGGTGAAGGCTGCCCAGGAGGCTGCTGCCAAGAAGGAGCGTGGCGAGGAAGAGGACCCCTCCGACAACGACGAATCGAAACCTTCCGAACCGGAGCAACCCGCTGCCGAGCAGCCCCCGGCAGAACAGCCGCCGGCCGGGGACCAACCTGCCGACAAGCCCGACGATTCCAAGCCACAGCCGCCGGCGGAACCTGCCAAACCCGATTCCGAAAAGCCTGCGGCGAGCGATTCCAAGCCGGAGAAGGACCCGCCACCCAAGCCGGACACACCACCGAAGAAGGAGAAGCCGCCGACCTTCCGCGATTTTCCGGAGACGGTAGATCTTCCTCCGCCCGCTGTTGTCGACGGGCAGCCGGCGCCCGCCGAGCCGATATCGCTTGGCAAGCTACACGTGCGTGAGAAGGCGCCGTGGATCGTGGTGCTCAGCGGCGGCGAGGTCTTCGTGCCGAACGCTGAAATCACCATCAGCCGCGGCACGGTCGAAGGTGCCAGCCGGGCGTACATCGTCCAGCTTACCAAAGCAGATGAGAGCACGCCCATCGCACGCCTGTGGTTCGAGCCCAAGGACCAGCAGTTGAAGTTCCAGTGGCTCGAAGCCGCGACGGAAACGCAAGACGCCGGGTTGTTGCGCCTTTGCCGAATTAACCTGACCATCGACGGCGAAGCGAGAACCCTGGCGTTGTCCAAGCCTGCCGCGGCGCCGCCGCTTGAGTTCGACCTCGATAAGAAGATCGACCGCGTGACAATCGAATTGGGCGACTTGCCCGACGACAAGCTCTTGCGGCTGGAAATCACGAAGATCGACGGTGCGGTTCAGCAGTACCAGACACAGCCAAGCGGCCCGGTGGAAGTGAAAAAGCCGTTGACGCTGGCTTTTCAACGGATGGACCGCGACCGGAATGCGAAGCCGATCGCCGTCATACACGTCAGTTTCACCACGTCGCGGAAGGGGCTCACGGTGATGCGCCGCATCGAGTACCCCCCGCGGCGAATGGTGCCGCCGGGGACCCAGCTATCGGAGTTGCGGAAGCAAGGTGAAGCAGAGTTTAAGAAAGTGATGGCCCAGGTGAAGAAGGCCGACGGTCACGCAGCGCGGGATAAGTTCCGGCCGGTGCTGGACAAAATCGAAGAGGGGCTGGGCCACCTCGATCTGATTGAGAAGATTGACAAGCAAGCGACAATCCACTATCGGATTCTTCTCCAGTCGGGCAATCACCAGTTGCCGCTCTTCGACTCTCAGCAATGAGCTTCGACTGCGGGAGGGCGAGCGTTACGCAGTGGAGTTGGTTTGAGAATGCGAAGAGGAACCCACGAATGCATTTGCGGAAATCGCGGGCTGGATGGACCTGTACTGCCCTTTTGTTGACCGCGGCCGTCCTGATGCCGTTCGCGGCGGCGCATGGCGGCGAAGCGACGGAAGCCGCGGCCGAACAGGTTGATCGTTGGATTGCCGAACTCGCCAGCGACAACCTGCCCCAACGTTGGCATGCCGTATATGCGTTGGGCCAGGCGGGCCCGGCCGCGGCCGACGCCGTCGAGCCGCTTATGACGATTCTCGCGAACCTGGGCGGGCACGAGTACGTGCGTGGCACCGCGGCGTGGGCCTTGGGGCGGATTGGGCCGCAGGCCGAGCAGGCCGTGCCGCTGCTGATCGAAACGCTTGGCTCGGCGCATATCTCCGTCCGCCGGAACTCTCCGCTCGCGCTTGCCCAAATTGGCCCGCCTGCGGCAACGCCGGCTGTTCCACAACTCGTCGGGCTGCTGAACGACCCTGACCCCGAGGTGCGCGTCAGCGCAGCGGTTGCCTTGTGGCATATTGCGCGGCACGAGCGGGCCATTCCCTCGCTGGAAGCCATGCTTGCAGGTCCGGACACCGGCGCGTACGAGGCGGCGGTTGCTCTCGGCCGGCTCGACGGCGAGCCGGAGGAGTCGGTGCTCGGCGCACTCGTCGCCGCCTTTGCACACCGCGACGCCACGGTCCGCCGCGCAGCCGCGCGCTCGGTTGGCCGGATGGGGGAAGCGGCACTGCCGGTCTTGCAGAAGGCGCTTGAACACGGTCAAGATGAGGTTCGTCGGACCGCGGCCGAATCGCTGGGTTGGATGGGGCCGCAGGCGGTTGCCTCGCTCATCGCCGCGCTGCGGAACGATTCGCCCGCCGTACGCTGCATTGCCGCCCGGTCCCTGGGCCGACTGGGGGCCGATGCTGCCCTCGCCGAGCCGGCATTGGTGGCTGCGCTCGACGATTCCAACCCCGAAGTTCGCCAGGCGGTGGCCTGGGCTATCGGCAGAGTCCGGCGCGAACCATAGGGCC
The DNA here is from genome assembly GCA_034005525.1 of Thermoguttaceae bacterium. Lineage (GTDB taxonomy): Bacteria > Planctomycetota > Planctomycetia > Pirellulales > Thermoguttaceae > PWXP01. The sequence continues at coordinate 10,914 of JAVEUP010000007.1, forward strand.
GACAGAGTGACCGTGATGCGGCAGAAAGGACGGCAGCGATGCGCCTGGAAAAACGTTCGATGAACATTGCCCGTATTGCCGCCGTCAGAGCGTTGCTCGTGGCTGTTTTCTTGGCCACTACAGTGGCAGCCGGCGCTGGTGAGGATCGTCGTGCCGTCTGGCCAATGTACCGCGGCAATACGCAACGCACGGCGCAGAGCCCCTTCAGCGGCCCGGCGCAAATGCAGGTGAAGTGGGAGGTGAATCTGGGGGCGGTGATTGTGGCGGCTCCGGTCGTGGATGCCGGCGGCACGCTGTATGTGATCGCCGGCAACAGCTTGTGCGCGGTCGGACCGGGCGGCGAACTGCTTTGGAGTCACAACCTGGCCAAGAGCGGGCACGCCCGCAGGCCGGGGGAATCGTCCGAAGGCTATACGCCCCAGTCCGGCGCGTTGGGCCCGGACGGCACGCTCTACCAGGCGCTCGGCGGCTTCCTGGCCTGCGTGCTGGCCGTCGATACCCGGCCGGAAGCCGAGCAGCGGCTGAGGTGGGTTGCCAAGGCGGTGGAGACGCGATCATCGCCTCTGCTGATCGACGGCACTTTTCTGACGGGTGTGCGTGAGGGAGTTTGGGCGCTCGACGTCAACAACGAGGGAGAGGTGAAGTGGCGCCGCCAAGGCCCCTACTACGTCAGTTCATCCCTTGCGCTCAGCCATGACGGAAAGACGCTCTACGCCGGCGGATCCGACGGAAAGCTTGATGCTCTGGACCGCGCGACCGGCGAAGTGCAATGGAGTGCGGGACCGCGGGAGACGGGCAAAGTCCGAATGCCCGAAATGGACGCTGAAGGGAACGTGCTGCGGCACTTCACCACGGCCGGCCACGTTCCCGAAACGCCGGCCGTGGGGCCGGACGGCACGATCTACTTCGGCTCCTGGGACGGCCACCTTTATGCGGCATCGCCCGCCGGGGCGATCCGGTGGGCTGTCGATCTGAAGGATCGGGTGACTTCGGCGCCGGCTGTCAGCGCGGATGGCCGTATTGTGGTCGCTACCTTTGAGGGTACGCTCTGCGCCGTGCGCGAGGTTGACGGGCGGCCAGTACTGGATTGGGAGGCGGAGGCCAACGCCCGGTATTCTTCGCCGCTGGTGTCTTCGGACGGAAGGGTCTACGTGGGCACGCTGGACGGCCGATTGTCGGGCTATGCCCTGGCCGACGGCCAGAAGGTGGGCGAGGTGACTTTCGTCAGGAAACCGCCGGACGCGTTGCCCGGCTGGATCACCGCCTCGCCCGTGCCGGGCGGCGACGGGATCCTATACGTCGGCGGGTCGGACGGCGTTTTGCGCGCCGTCGAATAGGAGTCTATCATGACGTTCAAGAATGAATGGCAAAGCTTGCTCGCGGCTTTCGCGTCGGGTCTGCTCTTGCTGGGTTGCGGCTTCGCCTTTGCCGAGGAGCGGGCGTTGAGCTACGATGACGTGGTCGCGTTGGCGCGCGCCTATATGGACGAAAAAGACAGTGCCCGGCGCGAGGAGATTCTCGCGAAGGTCGAAGGGTGGAGCGAACGGCTGGACGACATTGCGCTGGCCCTGCGCCCCGTGCCGCCGCCCGACGCGCCCACCGGCCATCTGCCTGCCGACCGGTTCACCGTGCCGCGTATTCGCGCTCGCATGCGGCGACTGGAGCCGCGTCTTCCGGAGCCGCTGCCGGAGGATGGGCGTCTGGAAGTCAAGGACGGTAGACTACTCGGGATCGGTGCAGACGGCGAGGTCCTGTGGAGCCGCGACCATCCGCATCCCGAAGGCCCAATCCCGCAACTGATCCACAAAGACCCCGGCGTGCGGACGACCGCGATGATGTTCCGGGTGCGAGGGCCGAACGGGATACCCGTGAAATGGCCCGACGGGCGCACGCTCTATTACGAGCCGGGTCCGGCCGAGGAGTATCTCAATTGGGTTTACGTGCCCGAAGATTACGACCCCGGGAAGCCCTTGGGGATGGTCATTTATCTGCATGGCGGGGGCGGCATTGACGCGGTCAACCACGGCGCCGGATTCCCGACCAGCACCGGTGCCGTGGGGGAATTGCTGCGGGGCGGCGGGCATATTGCCGTATCGTCCGGCACTCCCCGGATACCGCTGAGCAAATGGACGTTCCCGGAGAGCGAGATCCTTTTCGAGTCGATCATCGAAGAGTACTCCACTCGCTATGCCATCGACCCGGACCGCATCTACCTGGCCGGCGGTTCCATGGGCGGCTACGGCGCCTGGCACCAGGCGTTCCGACATGCCGACCGGTTCGCCGTCATCGCTCCGATGGCCGCAGGCGTTCCGGCCGGCTACTGGCCAAAACTGCAGGGCACACTCCTCTATCCGGCAACGGGTATCTACGACCCGCGCGGCACGGCCGGGATGCACATTCTCGACCGGATGCGTGGCCGGGACATGCGGGCACTGATGCTCATCAACGCCGAGTATCCCAGCGGTCACCCGCGCGATGCCGCCGCCGCGCCGCACATCGAGGCCTTGCATGAGCTGATCAACCTTACCCGGCGGGACCCCTACCCGCGGCGCGTATGCGCCGTGTCGCCTTACGTCATCGATCGGCGATCGCGGGAGTCGGCCTATTACGGGACCCTGGAAGAGAACGCCGAGCGCTATCCGCCGCAACCCTTCAGCTTCTGGGCCTGCGTGCTGGAACACGGCCCCGGCGGCATTCCGATCGAAGGGCTGGACCGCTTCGTGCCCCGGCCCCGGCTCATGCCGGCCGGCGCCGTCGACGCCGAGAACCTCGGCGACAATCGCTTCCGCGTCCACGTTACCAACGTCCGCCGATTCGCCCTCTGGTTGCACCCGAGGATGGGCGTGGACTGGAACCGGCCCATCGACATCGAGTTGATCGAGATGGACATCGCCCCGCAAACGCTGGAAGAAACCGAGCGCGCCCGCACCACCATCACGGCAACCGCCAAACCCTCGCTGGCCGCTATGCTGCGATATTTGGGAGACCGGCGCGACTACGGATTGATCTATCACGGCGTGGTGGAGGTTTCCAAAGAAGATGGCATCTACCGTGCCGAAGGCACAGCCCTATGACAGCCTGGGGTGAAGCCGGCGCGAGTCGTGTGGACGAGGCGCAGGCCCGGGTAACAACTCCAATCAATTGCGAGCTGTCACCCCAATCGCCGTTTCACTAGCCGCCAACCAGTGGACTCCGTAATTCGCCAACTATGGTAGATAAGCTTGCCTCGTTCAACCATTCGAGCGTCAATCCACGGGTATCCAGATTCGTCGATGCGCGCTACTCGTGACGAGTATTTCCTTCTGATCATCCGTCTCATGAAGGAAACAGCCTCACGATGCACCGAATAGCCTTGGCACTGCCATTCTTTCGGCATAGCCACAAACTTCACTCGATCACCGATTTTGAGTTGCCTTGGTTCTGCCATCGCCGGAACTCAAGTACCCGACCTTGTGATTCATCCCCGATCACCCTTCGCGAGAAGCGGTAAGCGACTAGAGTGTTTATAGCCGACAAAGAGAGCCCATGCAAGCGGCTCCGGGACACTCTGACACATGGGACCACCGACTGCTCTCATCAAGCCCGCTTGGCCCACGTGACTTACCTGGTTCCTGCCATCTTTCCGCCCATTGCCTCGATCCGCCGCGCAATCGCCTCGCACTGCCGGGACAGCGACTCGGGGTCGCGAGTGAACTCGACGAGGCTGGTGCTCCCAGCCTGTCATCGCCAAGTGGGATAAGCTTCCAGCTTGTCATTTCCAAGTAGAGCAAACCTCCAACTTGTGGCACGATTGACACGCTGGAAGCGTATCCCACGTTATTGCGTAATGTCCTCCATCATGGCAACGTCGTCAAACCAAGCGGTGCCCGCCGCGTCGCGGAGCAGTAGGTAGATGTTGACGTTGCGGATGGGCTTTTCGGGCTGGATGGCCAATTCACCCACCTGCCACGGCGTGGTGCCGGTCGGGAAAGGGTGAATCTGGCCGTACAGGGGCGGCGAGCCGTCAGTGAAGTGGATGTCGACGTACAGCGCGTAGGCCCTGCCGGGTTTCCCGCCGACGTTCTTCGCGCGGCTGGCGGCACGGATCAGCACCGGGGCCGGGCGCTGCTGGTTCAATACGATCGTCTGGCTGACCTGGGTGCGATCGGTGGGTTCCGCGTTGTGCAATCGCAACGAAGCATTTCCAGAACAGGCCGCCTCGGTATCGATGCCGAAGGCGCCCAAGCCGGACCAACCCGCCAGCCCGTCCTCGAAGCCGGGGTTGCGCACCCGGTTGGCCGCAGGCGGGATGTGCAGTGCGGTTGCCGAGACGCGCGCCGTGTGATTGCCCATGACGACCTCGGCAGCCAGCTCGACGCGTCCCGCCTGCGCTCCGTCGGCTGGTGTTGCATGAAACGAAACCGTCTCTTCCCGCCCCGGTTCCAGGGCGACTTCCTTCGGCGCCGGAGCATGCCAACCCGGCGGAACGGTTACGGCAATTCGAGCCTTCTCGGGCCGTGCAAGGTTGTTCTGCACCGTGACGGCAAGCGGCAGCGCGTCCCCCGCAGCCGGCGGCACGGCGGAGCCAATGCTTGCCTCCAAGGGCGGTACAACCACCAACTCGCGGGCGACCCGTATGGGAACCGCACGGTCCGCGGACCCCAGCAGTATTTCGCCGAGCAGCGTTACACGGTCGCCGGCCGCAGCATCCTTTCGGACGTGCAGCGTGGACCAATCACCGGGGCCGGCCGTCAATTCGGGATCCGCTGCCTGGCCTTGCGCCCGCAAACGCGTGCGCACCGGGATTGCCGGTTCTCCTCCTACCAGCGCGCGCACCTGCACGGCGTCGCCTGCCGCCACGCGGGTGGGCGCCTCCAGCGTAGGAGCCGAGAGTCCGAGCGCGGCGAGCGTCACCAGGCTCACGTGGCGCTCGATGGTGTCCAAGTCGCGCAGCACGCGGCGGCATGCGTTGTGGACATTCTCTTCGTCGATCCACTGTCGCAGCGCCGCCGTGCGGGCGCCGATGTCAAAAAGCCGCTCGCGCGTTGATTCGCCTGCCAGATTGCCGCGCACGGCCTCGCGTGCCGCCTCGATGGCCGCCTGCAGGGCCCTGCTTTCCTTTGCGAGGCGGGCACGCATGGCCTCGGGAACAGGCTCATACCACTCTCTGAATTGCGCATTATGGACGTAGTCATCCCGATAGCGGTCGTGCAGGGTAATCGAGGCGATGCGAAGCGTCCCTGTCACACCTGCACCCATTTCGGGCTGCAACCAGATGGCGCGCAGCGGCTGCGTCGGGTTGATGGTCAGTTCGAAGTCCTGGTAGTCGTAGGTGCCCTTCGGCAGGTCGAGGTATTCGTTATCGTAGTAGCTGAAGCTTGGGCTGACCCATGCATGACGCGCCTGGATGCGCAGCGGCCCCTTGCCTTCGAGATTCTCGCCGGCGGCGCGCACGCGCAGAGTGACCGGCGCCGGCTCCTTCTGGAACAGCATGGCCCACTGCCACGCCGATTGCGCGCCGCGACCGTCGCCGCGAAATACCATGCGCTGCCCATCCTCGGCCGCCTCACGGTGATACTCCGCGGCGCCGGTAGAATGCCAGGAGACGGCCAGGGGCGGCTTCTCCGCGTCGACCTCGCGCATGCGGACGCCGCCTTCGACCACGCCGCGCGCTTGGGCCAGGCGCCACGCGGCAGCCTGGGCGGGTGTGCTCAGGCGCAGTAGCTTCACGCCGCCCGCCTCCACGTCCAGCTCGACCTCCAACTTCTCATCGCTTCGCCGGAGCGTCAGGGCTTGCCCCGTGAGAACCTCTTCACACTGGACGGCGGCGACGTCCAGTTGCAGTGCCGCGGCGTCCACCATGACAGTCGTGCCGTGGGGCTCGGCGTCTTCACTGAGCAGCGTCAACCACACAATGCCGTCGGCGCCCGGGCCGAATCGCTCCACGAAGATCCGCTCGTGCGACGACCGGGCGCGGGTGATCGGCTCCCAGCCGGCGGTGGCCAGCGTTTGCACCAGCGGCATGTACTTGCGGAACAGGTCGCGGTCGCGCTCGTAATACCGCGGATGGTCCCAATATCGCCCGCCCGGACCAAGGGCGCTGGTAGACCAATCGAAGAAGCCGGGAAACACGCCGTAGGCCAGGGCGCGCTTCATGAACAGTTCGATTTCATCACGGCCGTACACCTGCTCGAAGTTGCCCTTCAGCAATGTGACCACCGGCTTGTGGCGGCTGATGCTGCGGACGTAGTTGAAGGCTTCCCGGGAGATGCGCAACCCGGTTTCGGCGCCGAAGACGTCGAGCCATGGGGCCACGAAGCAACTGGCGTGCAGCGCGCCGTTCATAATCGAAATCTGCCCCTTCTCGCGGAACGACTCGGCGGCGGCCCGCGCGAAGGCGCACGAGTCGAAGTGGTTGTTCAGCACGGGCTTGCGGGCGGCGGGATCCCAAATCGGAGGCGCAACCGAGTATCGGAAGTGTTCCGTGCGGTAGTTCAGGCCCGTGCACAGGCCGTCGTAGCCGAATCCGTCCAGTTCGCCGCCCGTTCGCTCGCGGATTCGATCGGTGTTTTGCGCCGCCCGCTCCAGCAGCCATTTCCCGTAGGGTAACTGCGGCGCCATGTTGAACTGGGAGATAATGTGGCCGTAAGCCTGCGTCTTGCGGATGTCGGGTTTGCCCTCCGCGTCGTGCAGCGCCACCGCCGGGAACATATCTTCCAGGCCCGTCGTACGGCGAAACGCCTCGGTCATTGCCTTCAGCAGCACGTCGTGGTCCGGTAGCGGGTCCGTCTCCGGGTCGTGGCCCTCGATGCGGGCGAACTGGCCCGCGTGTGTGAGGTAGATGACGCTCGGCACGCCGATCTTGTCGTCGTAGGCCGGCTCGGGCGCGCCCCACTGGACGCCGAACAGAAACTCATTCACGTTGTCAATCTGGGAAAGCTTCGAGAAAGCCATCCACTGGCCGGGCCGCTTCACGTGGTTGGCAAACAGTTGCGGGTACAGACGATAATAGCCGTCCAGCGCGCCACGGAAACCCCACGCCGGTTCGCACGGGTGCAGGTCGAACTCGAACGTCCACTGGTTGGGCTCCGTCGTGTCAGGCGACAGCGCCAGATCGTAAACCAGGTGCAACCGGCGCTGCGCAGCGTCATAAGCGGTGCGGAAGCTGCAGGGCTTGTCGATCGGCACCGCGAGCGCCAGGCCCACCGGCCCGGTCAGCACCGTGGTGAAGTTCCGGTTGGCCGAGCCCATGCGCAGCGAAGGCTGATCGGCCCATTCCGGCAGATCGGGCCATTCGCGCAGAGGGCGCACGTTCTCATACGTTTGCCCTTCCGCAATTATCCGCGACGTTTGCATGTCGTCATGCCAACGCCAGCCGACGGCATCGACGGGAAAGGCGAACCGCAGCACGACGCCCCTGGCAGGCAGGTCCTCCTTACCCACCAGCCGGCACGTGAACCGCACCGCGCCGGCGTCTATTGCCCGCGCGGTCAGAGTAGCATTCGCCGCGAGTTTCTCGAAGGCCACCTTCAGCCCCGCGGTCAAATCGCCCTCGATGCGCATGCCCGGCACAAACTCCGGCCCGCGCGTCACGTCGGCCAGTTCCACCAGCGGCCCCGCCGCCGATTGGCCCATGATGCCGGATCCTGCAACGTCCAACCGCGTCACACGGCCGACATCGTCCACGTCAACAGTCAGCCCGCCCGCCGTGACGGTTTGGGCATGAATCCCACTTGGGATGGTCGTCAGGCATAGCAGTGACACGAAACCGAGGATTGTTGACAGATAGCGCATGTTGTTCTCTCCGTGAGCCCCGGGTAGCCAACCGGCCGGGGTCGCACAGCCCGTCAGCGGCGGATCTATGGGCTGCAGCGAATTTATATATGCGAAGGATACTGACTGCATGGACGACTGGGCTCGGGGGGGGTAAAGGTCGGTTGCAGGGTTGCATTTCACACCCTGGCACCAACGGCGGGTCCAACCAATAGCAGAAGAGATGATGCTTGGCCTAGCCCGATGCTTCCAGTACGCCCGAGAGGACTCGAACCTCTAACCCTCGGTTCCGAAGACCGATGCTCTGTCCAATTGAGCTACGGGCGCAAGTACTTACCGTATTCCAATTCGCGATGATGCCCTGTCAACCCGACTCGACTCCGGAATGTCAAGGAAGGGCGTTGACCAGGCCCAACCTCCTCGTCGAAGACGGGAAGCTGATCCGCATTTCCGTGGCACTCGGGGAGCTTTCCTCTCCTCGGTTGGATTCGGCGCACAGGAGTAGTCTATCACCTGCCGTCCACCATGACCAGAGACGGAGCTACCGATTGAGGCTGTTGGAGTGGCGACGAGTTTGCGCGGTCGTGGCTTCTGGCGGCTGCGTTCAACTGCGGAGCGTTCACATGCGAAGAATCAGACGGGATCGGCCCGAAAGATGCTCCAATCCCGGGCGGCAGGTCCCGGCGCGAGAAGACCGGGGCGGTTGGCAGGGGATGGAAACGCGAATGCATGGGAGAATCGGCATTGGCAGCAACCGGTTCGTGAACACCCGATCGGCAAACGGGTGGGCATACTGCCCCCGAAAGCAGCTTTCGTCGCCCTGCAAACGGAGGGTAAATGATCGGCCCATTTGGGCAGCCGCACGCAGATGAGTTACAGGCCACCGGCTGATCCACGACGCCGTTGATGTTCCCTTCGCACAAGCCGTGCCCCCCGTTGAGACAAGGGTTGCGGTTGACTTCGAGGGTCCATTCGCTTCGGAGAACAAAGCCCTGCCGGTCCCGGATTGCGTAACAACCCGTGGCTGAGACAAACGCCAGAGAAGCGACTATGGCTACAGTCGCTGCGCGCTCTGCAGTTGGCATGAACACTGCCCCCCCTCCCCATTCTTACCGGATTCTTGCCTTGCTGAAGCGAGTGGCGGAGACAGATGCCATGGCGCCTACGTAGGCGAGTCTCTCCGAGACTCGCATTGAGCGTTTCGGAGAAACGCTCCTACGGCAGACTTCTTCAGCGTTTCGGAGAAACACTGCTACGGGCGACCTTTTCGCGCCGCTCGCTTGACGGCACAGCCTGCCGGTCTACTCCACTCCTTCCCCTAATGCTATCGGCCCACAGACGCCGGAAAATCACCAATAATCGCTACATCTCGCCCAATCTGCAAAGTCGCCGCCGTCGAAGTGGGCGCAGGAACACGTTCTGCGCCCCTTGCTGTGCCGCGCAGACTTCGGCAGAATGGAACGATCGACGGCTGACGGCACTGGCAGAGTACGATGCTGTCAGTGAAGCGAGTATAAGAAGAATGAGTAGACTCGGGTGAATAGTCAATCTGGGTGAATGCGAGGGAAGGGAAACCATGATCGTCGTATGCGTACATGTTCATGTGAAGTCGGAACACGTCGACGACTTCGTCCGGGCCACGGGCGCAAATCACCGGAACACGATTCTCGAGCCAGGGGCCATGCGTTTCGACGTGTTGCAGCAGATGGACGATCCGGAGCGATTCATTCTCTATGAGGTCTATCGCGATGAAGCGGCGGTCGACGCCCACAAGGCGACCGCCCACTACGCGAAATGGCGCGATACCGTGGCCGACTGGATGGCGGAACCGCGGCGGGGGGTGAAGCATCAGGCCCTTTACCCCGAGGCTGAAGCGGCGTGGAAGACGGTGCAGTAAATGGCCTCCACACCCATGATGAAGCAGTACGAGGAAGCGAAGCGGGCGTGTCCCGATGCGCTGCTGCTGTTTCGCATGGGCGACTTCTACGAACTGTTCCACGACGACGCCAAAACGGCGGCCGGGGTGCTCGGGCTCGCGCTAACAAGCCGCGACAAGGGTCCCGATGCTACCCCCATGGCCGGCTTTCCGCATCATCAGCTCGAAAGCTACGTGGGCAAGCTCATCGCCGCAGGCTACCGCGCGGCCGTGTGTGAACAGGTCGAAGACCCACGAAAGGCGAAGGGCCTGGTCAAACGCGAGGTCACGCGAGTGGTTTCGCCGGGGACCGTTACCGACGACGCCCTGCTCGATCCTCGCGAGAGCAACTACCTGGCCGCGATTGCCCCGGGCGAACCGGCTGGGCTGGCATGGGTGGACCTATCGACGGGCCGGTTCGTTGCGGCAGGCGTTCCCGGCAACCAACTGGCCGACCAGCTTGCGCGTATTGCACCTGCCGAATGCCTTGTGGCCGAAGACGCCCCTCCGCTGCCTCAACGCACAACCGGCGATAGGATGGTCACCCGGCGCCCCGCCTGGGCATTCGGTCTTTCCGAAGCCCGGCAGGCACTGGCGAAGCACTTCGGCACGGCCACGCTTGAGGGCTTTGGGTTCAACGACGGCACGGCCGATGAACAATCGATCCGCGCGGCCGGCGCCGTCCTTGACTATCTGTGCGAAACGCAGCGTACGGGTCTGGACCACGTGGACCGGCTTATGCCGTACCGTACCGCGGGCGCCCTCGAAATCGACGAGTCGAGCCGGCGAAGCCTGGAAATCACCCGCACCATACGCGACGGACGCCGCGAGGGGTCGCTCCTGTGGGTTCTCGACCGCACGGTCACGGCGATGGGATCGCGGCTGATGGCGGAGTGGGTTGCGAATCCGCTTGTCGAGTTGGCCGCCATCCGCCGCCGGCACGAGGCTGTGGCCGAACTACTGGCCGAACCGCAGCTTTGCGCCGACGTGCGCGAGATGCTCCGCAAAGTGTACGACCTGGAGCGGCTGCTCGCGCGAGTTGCCACCGGGCGCGCGAGCCCGCGCGATCTGAGCTTCATCGGCCGAACGCTCCGCGGTCTGCCGGCCTTGAAGGCCAAGCTGACCGCACGGCGCAGCCCGCTGCTGGGCGAACTGGAGGGGTCGATCGACCTGTGCCACGAGTTGCGGGCGCGGCTCGACGCCGCGCTTCGCGACGACTGCCCGCTGGCCACCCGCGAGGGCGGCATCATCCGCGACGGATTCCACCCGCCGCTGGACGAACTGCGGGAACTCGCTCGCGGCGGGAAACAATGGATTGCCCAGTATCAGGCCCGCGAAATCGAGCGCAGCGGTATTCCAACGCTGAAGGTCGGGTTCAACAAGGTATTCGGCTACTACATTGAGATCACCAACACCCACCGCTCGCGCATTCCCGAAGACTACATCCGCAAGCAGACACTGAAGAACGCAGAGCGGTACATTACGCCGGAACTGAAGGAATACGAAGAGCGGGTACTGACCGCCGACGAGAAAGCGAAGGACCTTGAGTACGACCTGTTCATCGAGCTGCGCGACGCCGTGGCCGCCGAGCGGCGACGGATGCAGGCTACGGCCGGCGTGCTCGCTGAGATCGACGTGCTGGTCGCGCTGGCAGAGCTTGGGCGGCAGCGCAACTACTGCCAGCCGGAAATGGTCGACGATCCCGTGCTCCAAATCGACGACGGCCGGCACCCGGTGCTCGATGTTATTGAACCGGAGGGCACGTTCGTTCCCAACGACGTCTATTGCGGGGGCGAGTCGGGCAGCATGCTGTTGATTACCGGACCAAACATGGCCGGCAAGAGCACGTATATTCGACAGGTGGCACTGATCGTGCTCATGGCGCAGCTTGGCAGCTTCGTGCCCGCCCGCCGCGCACGGATTGGACTGGCCGATCGGATCTTCGCCCGCGTCGGTGCCAGCGACGAGCTTACCCGCGGGCAAAGCACGTTCATGGTTGAGATGACTGAAACCGCCCGCATCCTCAACACGGCCACCCGCCGAAGCCTGGTCATCCTCGACGAGATTGGCCGGGGTACCAGCACGTACGACGGCATTTCGCTGGCCTGGTCGGTGGCGGAGCACTTGCACGACCGGGTGGCGTGCCGTACGCTCTTTGCCACGCACTACCACGAGTTGACCGACCTGAACCAGGAACTGAACGGGCTGAAGAACTACAACGTGGCCGTGAAGGAATGGCAGGACGACGTCGTATTCCTTCACAAGATTGCCGAGGGGGCGGCTGACCGGAGTTACGGCATCCACGTGGCGCGGCTGGCCGGAGTGCCGCGCGAGGTGATCGAGCGGGCGAAGGACATCCTCACGGAACTGGAGGCAGAGCATCACGACTCGGCCGGCCGCTCGCGGATAGCCCGGCCGTCAAAAAAACGCACCGGCCAGATTCAACTCACGCTGTTTGCACCGCAGGAGCACCCGCTGCTGGACGAAATCCGCCAATTGGACCTCAACGCCACCACACCGATCGAGGCTTTGCAGCACCTCGTCCGTTGGCAAACGGAACTCGACACGAAAGGCCCACAGTAAATGCCAGGATGGGATAGATCAACCCAGACGCGGGGTTGTCTTCAGGGCGGAGAGTTGACTAGAATTGCAAAGATACTTATATTTAACTTGTGGTCTGCCGATGATTCGAGCCGATAACTGGAACTAATGCCCTACGGAGGACTCACCGATGCCGAGTGCCCAATCGCAGAAAATCCATTCCGATATTACGCAATGCATTGGAAACACACCGCTTGTCGAACTCCGCAAAGTCACCTGCGGCTGTGTGGCCAAAGTCGTTGCGAAGGTGGAGAATGTGAATCCACTTTGGAGCGTGAAGGACCGCATTGCCCGCGCGATGATCGAGGCAGCCGAGCGCGACGGATTGATCCACGAGGATACGGTGGTCATTGAACCGACCAGCGGGAATACGGGCATCGGCCTGGCGTACGTGTGTGCGGCGCGAGGGTACAAGCTCATGGTCACCATGCCGGAGAGCATGACCGTGGAGCGGCGACGGATGCTCAAGGCCCTGGGAGCTGAGGTGGTCCTGACCCCGGCGGCCGAAGGCATGCCCGGTGCGGTCCGCAAGGCGGAGGAGCTTGTCGCGCAGAACGCGGGCTACTTCATGCCTCAGCAGTTCAACAACCCGGCCAACCCGGAGGTCCATCGCCAGACCACGGCCGAGGAGATATGGCGCGATACAAACGGCGAAGTCGACGTGGTGGTCTGCGGCGTGGGCACAGGTGGCACGATAACCGGGGTGGGCGAAGTCCTGAAGCAGCGAAAGCCCAGCGTGCAAATTGTGGCCGTCGAGCCGGCTGCCAGCCCGGTCATCAGCCAACGACTGGCCGGCGAACCTCTGAAGCCGGGCAAGCACACCATCCAAGGGATCGGTGCAGGGTTCATACCTGCGGTGCTGAACGTCACCGTCATTGACGACGTGGTGCAAGTTCAGGATGAAGACGCCATGGCCACCGCTCGCCAACTTGCGCGGCTTGAGGGTCTGATGTGCGGTATCAGCAGCGGGGCGGCGGCCTGGGCCGCAATTCACTTGGCCCAGCGCAATCAGTACGCCGGGAAGCTCATCGTCGTCGTACTGCCCGACCTGGGCGAACGCTACCTGTCCACGAAACTGTATCCCGAGTAACAGTAGGGTGGGTGGTTCCGGGTGCGTAGCGCTCGGGTTCACCCACGCGCCTTGCTGGAGTTCACGCTTCAGCGTGCGACAAACTTGCGCCACACTCGCGTGGGTGAACCCGGCCGCTGAGATGGCCGGAACCACCCACCCTACTCCGGCATCGGCGTCAATGCACGCGTTGGCCGGGTTGGGCGCCGGGGTCGGGATGGAGCAGGAAGACGTCCTTTCCGCCGGGACCGGAGGCCACGACCATACCTTCGCTCAATCCAAACTTCATCTTGCGCGGCTTGAGATTCGCTGCGCACACGACAAGCCGGCCCACGAGTTGCTCCGGCTCGTACGCCTGCTTGATGCCGGCAAATACGGTGCGCGTGACGTCGCCGCCAAGGCCCAACGTAAGCTTCAGCAGTTTAGCCGCATCGGGCACCTTCTCGGCTGCCAGCACGCGGGCGATGCGCAGGTCGACTTTCTGGAAGTCTTCGAACGTGCACTCCTCGGCAAGCGGCTCCTGCTGCAACGGCCCATCCGAGTCGGCCGGAAGCGTGGCGGCTGCTGCCGGGGCCTTCTCAACCGGCTCAGCGCTCTCGGCGATCATCAGGTCCACTTTGCTTCGCTCCACTCGCTTCATCATGTGACTGAACTTGCCAACCGGCAGACCCACCAGCGGCTGCTGCGACTGCCGCCAATGCTTGATAGGCGTATTGAGCAGTTCGCCGGTCTGCCGGGCCAGCGAGGGCAACACGGGCGCGAGATAGATTGCGAGCTGCCGGAAGAGGTTCAATCCGACAGTACAGACGCCGCGCAGTTCTTCAGTGCGGCCTTCCTTCTTGAGGTTCCAGGGTGCGCGATCCTCAACATACTTGTTCGCCCGGTCGCCGGCGGCCAGGATCAGCCGCATGGCCTGACTGTAGTCGCACACCTCGTACGCCTCGGCAATGGTGTTGCCGTCCGCGGCCGCCTGCTCGAAGAGTCCGCCGTCGTCCGGGTACACCTCGGCCAACCCGGTTTCCCCAGCGAACCTCGCCGTGCGGCTTGCCAGATTCACAATGTTGCCCACCATGTCGGAATTCACGCGGGCGGCGAACTCATCGAGGTTTAGATCGATATCGTCCACGCGGTCAGTAAGCTTCGCCGCGTAGTAGTACCGCAAGTAGCCCGGATCAAGGTAGTTCAGATAGGTCGATGCGAGTATGAACGTGCCTTTGCTCTTGGACATCTTCTCGCCATCGACGGTGAGAAACCCGTGGATATGGATCTTCCGCGGCAAGCTGAAGCGCGAGACCTTGAGCATGGCCGGCCAGAACAGTGTGTGGAAGTACGTGATGTCTTTGCCGATAAAATGGTGTATCTCGGTATCGGCCCCGTGGCGTTCATCCCACCAGCGGTCGAAATTCTCGCCGGTGCGGTCGCACCACTGGCGGCTTGAGGCAATATAGCCGATCGGTGCGTCGAACCACACGTACCAGTAGTTGCCGGGCGAATCGGGTATTTCGAACCCGAAGTACGGTTCCGGGCGCGAAACGTCCCAGTCCTTCAGCGGCTCGTTCAGGAAGTACGCCTTCAGGTAGTTGGTGATCTCCGGCTGAAGATGCCCGCCCGCCTGGGTCCAATTGTCCAAAAAGGCGTGCTCCTTTTCGATATTGATGAACAGGTGGGGATGGGTGCGCACTTCGGGCCTGGCGCCGGAAGCGACGCTCACCGGGTCGACCAGTTCGGTGGGGCTGTAATGGGCCCCGCACGCCGAACAGTTGTCGCCCGGCTGGTCGGTTGCGCCGCACCGGGGGCAAACGCCGCGCACCTGGCGGTCGGCCAGGAACATGCCGTGCGCGGGGTCGTAAAGCTGCTCGACCTCCTGCTCGTGAACCATGCCGGCTTTGCGGATCGCGGCCCAGATTTCTTCGCAAAGTGCCCGGTTTTCGGGACAATGCGTGCTGCCGTAGTTGTCGAACTCGATATCGAAGGCGGCGAAATCGCGTTCGTGGGCGTGTTGCATGCGGGCAATCAACTCTTCTTCGCTAATGCCTTCCTGCTTCGCCCGCAACATGATGGCCGTACCATGCGTGTCGTCGGCACACACGTAGACGCACTGGTTCCCTTGCAGCTTCTGGAACCGCACCCAGATATCCGTCTGGATATACTCAACCAGGTGCCCGATGTGGATATGCCCGTTGGCATACGGCAGGGCGCTCGTGACAAGGATTCTTCGCATGAAGTTGCTTCCCGGCAGGCAATGGACAATGAACTCGGTCGCTAGGTGAGTGGGCCGCTGGGCGCGTAGATCAGGCGGCGGTACGCTCGGATATCGCCTCGCACCACGAGAACATACAGCCGGCCGTCCTCCCGCCAAACCGAGGCAGACAGTCCGCCGGTCGACTGGATGGGATGCATAGGCGGCCGCGTCCGGAGGCTCTCGGAAGACGGGGCAGCCGCCACGTACAAAGTGGCTTGGCGGCTCCCGGCGGCCGGAAAGTCGTACGCGATGACCTGCTCGCCGAGCAACCCCCGAACCGCTCGCCAGCGGATATCAGGAACCCGAGCAACAGCCCGGCTGAGGGGGAACCGAGCCGGCGGCTGACTTTCGGCAAGGAGACGGCCCTGCGCGAAGTCGGCCTCGGCTTCCTGGAGGAACTGCCGACAAACGACAGCCAGTATGCCGGCTTCATCGTGCGGAGTCGGGCCAGGCATGCCGACCCAGAAGGCTACGAAGAGCGAAGCGGCAAGGGCAGCCAACCCACCTGCGGAAATCAGCCATCGTCGCCGGCTACGGCGGCCCTCTGTCGTGGCCAATGGTTCGTTTGCAGCAGATAATCGTGCGAGAATTCGCGACTGGAGCCCCTCAGGCACCGGCACGTCGCTCATCGCGGCTTGAAACTGGAAGTCGGCAAGTTCCAATCGCTCGTGAAGCTCGCGCAGGCAGGGATCGACCGCCAAAAGGTCACTCAGCCCCAACTCAGGCAGCGCACTATCATCGCTGCCTGGCCGGCAAGCCTCCAGGGCCTCAATGACTCGTTCGTCGCGAATGGGATCACTGCACATGAAACTATCCTTGCCTCGATTCACTGTGGACGACGGCAGGCATCTCTGCCCTCCGGCCCGCGATATCTTCCTCGCCATCCTTGCTTAGAAGTTGGCTGCGTAACTGCCCCTTGGCCCTGGCAAGCCGGCTCATCACCGTGCCGATCGGAATATCCAGCGCCTCGGCCATTTCGCGGTAGCTCAACTGCTCATAGTAGAACATCACAACCACAATCCGGAACCCGGCCGGAAGCGAGTCCAATGCAAGCTGAAGCCGCTCTTGATCGATCTCGACGGAATCCTCCTTTTGGGGTATGCTATCGATATTCAGGCGTAAATCGGCGGCTGGGGTCGGCCGTTCTTTCTGTCGCAACTTGAAAAAATGGTTCCGGAGTATGGCGTATAACCAGCTTCGGGCGCTTCCTTCGTTGCGCAAATGCCCCAGTTTATCGCTAGCCACCAAAAAGACCTGCTGGGTCAGGTCCTCGGCATCGGGGACCGACCCGGTAAGCCGATAGGCGTACCGATATACCGCTTGATGGTGGTCGGCAACAAGCTGGGCGATATCCATGTGTTCGCGGAAGCCGGCCGCAGCCGTCCCCCCTCTTAGAGGCCGATTCTCAGGAGTTTATTCCAGAGTTGTTCAAATAGCTAACGTATTATTTTAGAGCCCCGGGAATAAATGGACAGGGGCAGGAGTCTTAGAGGTTGTGAGGAAGCGGATTCTGATTCTGCGTTCCCGCAGGAGGAGTCGGTCACACACGGCGGTGTACGGTTCACCACCGGGTATTTCTGAAGCACCCTCGAAACCAGAAAGGTGGTCACAATGAGGTACTTCGCACTGTTTCTGATGCTGTTGAGTCTGTGTGTCATTTCGGTTGGTTGCGGCGGTTCCGCCCCCGCGCCGAGCCCAACCCCGCCCCCGGTAGACGCTGATGTCGAGATCGACGTCGACGAGCCGGCCGACGAGCCCGCCATGGAAGAGCCGGCCATGGAAGAGCCCGCCGCGGAAGAGCCCGCTGAACCCGCCGAGCCGGCTGAGCCGGGCATGTAGTAGCGGGGAAAGGACCCAGCGGCACGAGTGCTCTTCCCGAGAGTGATCTCGTGCCGGTGGCAAGCACCGGCTGCTCAGGCCGTTCGGCTCAGCTTGGTTGTTTTGCCGAAGCGTTTCGGAACCACCCAGGAGGGACCCGAAAGGGTCCCTCCTGTCGTAAGACAACACATACGGAAAGGCGGTTTGATGGCTACGAGAGCGACAGCGAGGCATATCCTGGTCGAGACCCAGGCGTCGTGCGAGGAACTGAAACAGCAGATTGAAGCAGGAGCCGACTTCGCCGCGCTCGCGCGCGAGCACTCGAAGTGCCCCTCGGGCAAGCAAGGTGGCGATCTGGGCGAGTTTGGCCCAGGCCAGATGGTGCCCGAGTTCGACCGCGTCGTATTCAGTGCCGAGGTTGGTACAGTCCAAGGCCCTGTGAAGACCCAGTTCGGTTATCATCTGCTTGAGGTGACCAGCCGCACCGCGTAGTCAGGACTTGCCTAACGCCGGAACCGGTCGCGAAGGCGGCCGAGCAGTGTGCGCCCGGCCCGAAGTGATTCGTCGGCGAGTTGGTTGAACCCGTCGGCGATCTGATGCAGCGCGGCTTGGGTGGGCGAGGTCGCGTCCTCCACCGTTGCATCAAGCGGCTCCTCTGCCGTTGCGTCATACGTCGGGGCGCGGGCCTCGGCTGCTTGGGCTTCGTCGTGAAGCACGGGCTGCTCGGGCTGCATCTGGCTGGTTACCCGTAGTGTCAGCACTGTCGCGTCGTCGTACCGCATTTCGCGTTGGACGCGCAAGGAGTTGATCTCATCGACCCACTCTGATTGGCCGGTTCTCCAAAGGGTCGACCAGTCGGGCGGATTCTGCGACTCGACGCGCCGATACAGCCATTCGGCCACGGCGTCGGTCGTCAGCAGGAGATGGTCATCGGGGTAGCAAACGACGTCGAGCGTTGCGAACTTCATGAGGGCATCCCGGCCCAAGTCGACACTGCCCAGTGCCAGCGGATTGGTCTCGAACTCGGCCGCGGAAGTCATGGGGAAGCAGCGGAGCAGTTCCCCATGCCGCACGTGAAACAGACAGCTATCGCCAATGGCGCGTGCCAACAAGCGGAACCCGCCGAACGAGCCTGCGTGGGTCGGCTCCAGCGGCAAGAGTTGTGCCCACAGGAGGGTTGAAAACGCCCCAGTTGGCAGCTTGGCCTTCTGGAACCAGGCGAGGCCGGTCGTATCGATTTGTTCGCTCCATCGCCGGCGGCACTGGGCAAGCCAATCGGCAAACAGGGCGGCATCATCAGGGTCGGGCGGCTGCCAAGCAACTGCTTGCACAAGTGTTTCGGCCCAGACCCCGGAGAAGATCGCCGAGGACACGCCGTCGGCAACCGCGGCGATTCCACGTTCGAGATCGAACGCGTACGCGTCCTGGTTCTCGCTGGGATGTTCGGGGTCCTTAGCAAGCTGGACGGCCTGGGCTTCAAAGGGCATACCGGATCACCGAGTCGGAGGAAAACGCTCGCCCGCTACCCTATTATACACGATGCCAGGGGGCACGGTAGCCCGGAGCTTGGGTGCCGTGTCGCGAATGTGGGGCTCCACCAGAGACGCCCCGAGCGACATCTGCCAAGCCCAGTGTAAACGGGCTTGACCCAACTGCATGCGTGTTTCTGCACCCGCTGAGTACTGCACCTATTGCTCTGCCTTGACTTGCCCGCATTCCCCAGCTATCCTCAACCTTCGTGCGGGAAATGCAATTCCCCGCCGCTTCAGTCGGCCCTGGCGGCCGAAATCGTTCCTGTCTGTTACGCCCCGAACACACTGCGAGCAAGAGAGGGAGGGTTGGTATTGTGAAGACGCACAGTCCTGAACATTCCGGAAGAACATCACGACGGGCTTTTCTGGGAACGGTCGCGCTGTCCGCAAGCGTCTGGGAAAGGGTTTGCTGTGCAGCAAGCCCTGCCGAAGCCGAAACGGCTACGGAACGCGAGGAGGCTGCCAACGGATTCTGTTTCACCCAACCCTTTGACGGCGGTGTCATCCATGAAGAATGCGGCCCTCCCGTCTTGGGCACTCAAACAGGCCCCGATGGTGAGAAGCTGCTGAAGATTCAAGTTGCCGGCGCTGTCCCGCCGGGTGCAAAGCTTGAGGTGTTCATGACGGATGGGGAAGACATTCCGGTAACGATCGACGGCGGCACCTTTCTCGGAACCGCGGTGCTGAAAGACCGGATTACCGAAATCAAGGCTCGAGCCACAATCAACGGCGAGTCCCAGGAAATACGTACGCGGCCTGTCTGGGCAAAGAACTCGTACCCGCGGTTTCGTTGCTACATCGATGATCACAGCTTCTTCTTCCGCGACATCTGCCAGAATGACTACAAGAGCATTTTCGATTGTTTCTATCTGGCAAGACTGCGCCAGCTCCATCGTGAGTTCGGCGTGAAGATCAACCTGAACTGCTTCAACACGACACCGGAGCGGGATTTCAGGCTTTCGATGTTTCCGGACAAGTACAAGCCGGAATTCGAAGACAACGCGCACTGGCTTCGGCTGGCGTTCCATTCGGAAAACGAATTCCCGAACATCCCGTACAAGAACGCCACGCCGGAAGAACTCGCCACCGATTTCGATCTGGTCGCCGGGGAACTGAAACGAATTGCAGGCTGCGCTTACACCGCCGGGTTGCAGATTCACTGGGCCGACGTCCCGCCGAGCTGTTACCAGGTCCTTGCCGATCGTGGCGTGAAGATGCTGCCGACAAGAGGCAGAAAGCGCGACTCAACGCAGCAGAAGATATGCGACTATCATCTTCCCGACGACGTCCTGGAGTATCTGTACTACAATCAGGGGTGGATGCATTTCGAAAGCGGCCTGATCTTCTACTCGGCTTCTACCGGCACTCGCGAGTGGACTCCGGTGGAGAAGACTGTTCCCGGCCTTGTCGCCGTGATTGAGAATCCTGCCAAGAGCCATTTGCTCAATATCGCAGGGCACGAGCAGTATTGGTGGCCCTTCTACAAGAACTTCGTCCCCGACCTCTACGAGCGTTATGCGACGGCTTTCCGTTTCGTTCTCGACCGGGGGTACAAACCCATATGGATTGAAGACGGCTTCTTCGGCGGTGCGGAATGACAAGCCGTCTGACGACGGTTCCCAAGGGACGGGCCCCGTCGGCTAGACGGGCTCTTGCTTAGACACTGAAGATACAGCGGGGTTGACAAACAGCCACAGACGAAGCACAATAGGGCGCGCCGTTCACCCGCAAGGCCACAAGCTTGCGAGAGGCAGTTCGGTTTCCCGCAGCGTTTTCCCACCAAGAACCTCGGAGGTCCCTCCCATGATGCGGCTTGTGTATTGGCTCCTTTTCGCGAGTCTCGTTCTTGTCGGCGAGGCTCGTTCTGAAGATGCGAAGACCTCTCCCGTTTGGCTGGATTCTGCGCCGCTGGCGGACCGGAACCTGGTTGTTGTGCTGGACGGCGGAGGTTCGCTCCGGGTCGATGTCCTGGGCGAACGGCTGTTCCGCGTTCGCTACAGCAAGACCGGGCAGTGGACGGAATCGGCATTGAATCGCTATGGCGTCTTCGCCAACGCCTTCCCGGATGTCGCGTTCGAGCGGTTGCAGACTGACGTCGCTACCACGATCGCCACGAAGCAGGCCAGGCTCACCGTCAACGGCAAAGACGGAGCAATCACTCTGGCCGGCGCCGACGGGGCCCCGATCATCGAACAGGCCGCCCCGACTTATGAGACGGGCGGCGGCTACGAAATGCGCTTCGCACTCGCCCAAGACGAACGGCTGTACGGCTTGGGCGATGTCTGTCGCGACAACATCATGCGCCGTGGCGGCAGCTACGAAATCTGGGTCCTCAATGTAACGTCGTACATTCCCATTCCGGTGGTCCTCAGCAACCGGGGGTGGGGCCTGCTGATGAATACCACCTGGCGCAACACGATCGATGTTGGCAAGAGCGATCCGGATCGGCTAATCTGCACTGCGCCGCGGAGCGACCTGGATTATTACTTGTTCTGCGGTCCCGATTACCGCGGCCTCTTGGACGCCTACACGTCGCTCACCGGGCGCCCGGCGCTTCTGCCTGTCTGGGGCTACGGCCACACGTACGTGGCGAACGAAAACATCGACGCGTTCAACATGATGAACGAGGCGGTAACGTTTCGGCGCGAAGGCATTCCATGCGACGTGTTTGGTCTGGAGCCCGGTTGGATGTCGAAACACTACGACTTCAGCACGGAGAAGAAGTGGCATCCCGAGCGGTTCCCCATCCCACATTGGGCTCCCAAGGGACCGCACACGTTCTTTGGCGCGTTGAAGCGAAAGGGCTTCAAGCTCAGCCTTTGGCTCTGCTGCGACTACGACTTGGGCGTGTATGAGGAACAGCAGCTTGCGGAAAAGAACGTGGCTGACGCAGGCGATAAGAGCGGTGCAGCGGCAGCCGCGGTCGACGTGGAGAAGGGTTTCGTTGACGAAAGGTTGAGCAAGCCGGCCGAGCCGAAGCAAGATGCCAACGCTCAACCGGCCGGACCGCAGGCGCTGGAACCGTGGTTCGAGCACCTGAAGACGTTTGTCGATCAGGGCGCCTCCGCATTCAAGCTCGACGGTTCCGCACAGGTGATCGAACATCCGAAGCGCGAGTGGGGCAACGGCATGACCGACGAGGAGATGCACAACCTATACCCGGTCATCTATGCCAAGCAGATGGCTTACGGTTTCGAGGATCACACCAGCCGGCGCGCCATGGTGTACTCCGCCGGCGGGTATGCCGGCGTGCAGCAGTACGTTGCGACTTGGGCTGGCGACACGGGCGGGGGCAAACGCCCGCTGGCTTCTATGCTGAACCTGGCGTTTTCCGGCCATTCCAACCATTCCTGCGACATGGCGGTAACCAACGTCGAAGGGCTTCACTTCGGATTCCTGCAAACCTGGGCGCAACAGAACAACTGGGATTATTGGTATCAGCCCTGGTATCTGGAGGAAAGGGAGACGGCCGCATACCGCCAATACGCCCGGCTTCGCTACAAGCTATTGCCTTATCTCTACTCGACGGCGGCCGAAGCCGCGCTGACCGGTTACCCGGTTATGCGCGCCATGCCGATGGTTTACCCCGATGATCCGGCCTGGGATTCCGCCATGTCGCAGTACATGCTGGGCGACTTCCTTTTGGTCTCGGCCTTCTCCAAGGAGGTCCGTCTGCCTGAAGGCGGCTGGATCGACTTCTTCACGGGCAAGCGAATCCGCGGGCCGGCCACGGTTCCCGTAGAGACAACGCCCGAGCGCGGCGGCGCGCTGATGGTCAAAGACGGCGCCATCATTCCCACCTGGCCGCCTTGTGAGCACGTGGAAAGGGGATGGTCGCCGGAAGTGGGCCTGCTCGTCTACCCGGCGGCGCACAGCACCTTCACACTTCACGAAGACGACGGCCAAAGCCTCGACTACCGCCAAGGGAAGTTCGCTCGCACGCTCCTCACCTGCGAAACTGAAAACGAGACCGTCAAGCTGACCATCGGCCCCCGGGAAGGCAGCTATGCCGGCATGCCGTCCACTCGCGACTTTGCCGTCACCATCCACCTGCCCAGGCGACCTGAAACCGTCAAACTCGATGGCGAGACGTTGGCTGATATTCCATGGGACGAAGCGGCGTCGGCTGCCACCGTCAAGATTCCCGCCTGCGGCAACGCGGCGCGGGTATTGACGATCAAGTGACAAGGCCGGCACGAAGTCGGTGGGGCAACGGGCGGATGCCGGTCTTCTGCTGGGCGCGGCGTCTCATCCCCGCCACGCCGCTTGGTACGACATTCCCAACCCGAGGATCTTCTGGAGCAGTGCCTCGTAAGACATGCCCATGGCCTCGGCCGATTCGGCGAAATCCTCGCCGTACTCCAGGTTGGGGTTTGGGTTGGCTTCGAGCACGTAAACCCGCCCGTCGTTGCGCATGCGCAAATCGAGCCGGGCATACCCGCTCAGCGAGAGCGCCCGATAGACGCGTTTGCACAGACGGACGATCCGCTCCTCGGCGCCGGGCGGAAGGTCCCTGGCCGCCCGCGTGCGGATTCCGTGCTTCTTCTGATAATCCGGATTGAACTTCACGCGCGCCGTGGCGATTCGCTGCACGTTCTCGGGCATTTTGGTGAAGAGCATTTCCCAAACGGGGAACGTCTGAAGCCGGCGGTTTCCGATAACGCCGACGTACAGTTCGCGGCCGTCGATGTAGTGCTCGGCAATGGCGTCGGTCTGCACCTGGTCATGGATGAAACTCACCCGATCGAGGAACTTCTCCTCGCTGGTAACGACCGACGCTTGGGAAATACCGAGGGAAGCCTCTTCCACGGACGACTTCACGAGCAACGGGAACCTGAGGAACCTTGGCCGCTTCACGACCTGACGGCGTGGAAAGACGGCGAATCGCGGCGTCGGAATGCGGTGGTACAGCAGGATTTGCTTGCAGAGTGCCTTGTCATGGGCCAGCATCAATCCCCGTGGATTGCAGCCCGTGTACACCTGGCGCATCAATTCGAGGTACGCCACCACGTATTGATCGTAAACCGCGACGCCGTGAAACTCCTCGAGCAGGTTAAAGTGGACGTGTGGTTTGAAGTCGAGGATCTTGCGGCGGATGACTCCCAGTTCATCGCGCACGCCCAGCGGCTGGGCGTCGTGCCCCATTTCGCGCAAGGTGGTCAATACGTCGAATTCGGACTTCCAGCGGGCGATCTCCTTGTCGGAATATCCGGCAAGCGTCTCCGGCGGGACAAGATCTTCATGCATCAGGACAACAACACGGCGGGTTTTCATGGATGCTGTCGAGACCGAAAGGGGGTGTGCCTGATCAGTTTTCCGTTACAGGGCTACTCGGTGGCGCCCGCTGTGCAGGTAATTCATCGTTTGCATGGTGAGCATGACCAATGCGTCGCGTTTGGCCTGGTCGAACGGTTTGTCAAGACGCAGATCGAGGTCCCGGCACCGCTCGATCATTTCGCCCAGGACCTGGTCGATCGTGTACTGGTACTCGCCCGTCCACAGCGAGACAACCCGCCGGACTTCCGGCCGGATGCGACGAAGGAATCCGACGGCGCTTCGCCGGCCATTGCCGGTGCTCTGCCGAGGGTCCGCGAAGAGCTTGCGCAGGTCGCGATCGTAGAATTCCGGGTAGTCGATTCCGTATCGGGCGCGTTTCTCGGCGTAATGGTCCGCAATGGTCTTGCGGATTTCGCGAAGTGGGGCAATCCGCCGCCGCGAGCGTACGAGCGGGCGGGTGTTCTTGATCTCGTCCATGAGTTCGTCGACATAGCGCAGCTTCTTCAGGGCCGGCCAGCCGCGATACTGGCTGCGCCACCGGGATCGGGGACGCAGCCATACGGCGAACGTCTCGGCAAAATCCTCCGCCGGATGGCTTTGGGCGTACCACGAATCGAGGTGCAGTACGTAGCTCTTGCTATACGGCTTCGGCTGGTAGTAATCGGGGTATGCCTGCGAATACGGACCGAACATCTCGCGCCAGCGGCGCCGAAAGTGCAGCCGGTAAGCGGTATCGAGCGCGTGGCCTGCTTCGTGCCGAAGAATGCGCATACACCACTCCTGAGTGCCTCCCTCAACCTCGAGCATTTGCTTGCGTTCCAACCGCTCCAGACGGGGATGGGCCAGGTAGAAGGGTATTGCAATGCCCGGAATCCCGTCCTGCGAGAACCACTCGTCGGAAAGCCAGCAGTGCGGGCGGAAAACAATCTCGCGTGCCTCCAGTTCTTCGTACAATCGCTCGATGCGGCGTTCGATGACGGGGCCGACCGATTTCAGCCCCAGGTCGCAAATTCGCAACTGCAGCAGTTCGGAATCAATGTAATCCTCCCAGAAGAATCCGGGGCTGGCGTTCGACTTTGACGGACGGCTCCTCCCTGCGCGGGACCCGCAACTGACTCGCGACACGGCACTTTTCCTCCTGCCAAATGACGGCGATCGACCATTGGCGCCGCTGAAATACCTGCTTCAGCGAATACCCTATGCAAATAATAGGGCGAAAACCCGATTGCGCCAACCGGAGTTTGCGGCATGTGGGTGCTGGAGCAGTCTCTCCCGCTCGCCTCCAAAGACCTACCGCAGCCCCGGAGCCGCCTGTGTGCCCATGTTCAGGAACTGGATGAGACACACCATATCGGCGTTGAAGGCCATGCCGCGAGCGCCGGGCTGGAGGTCAAAACCTTCCGCCCGCCCCTGCCGCACAAACGGATCGGGCAGCACGCTCGACATGTGAAACAGCACGCGTGCCAGCTCGTCGGGGAGGTAGTCGTCGCGGGCGGGAAACATGAACGGTTCGGCTGCTGTGACGGAAAGATGGCAGTTTAACAAGAGCACGTGCCCATCCTCGGTTGCCAGGTTCCGAACCGCCTCAGCGTAGGGGATGGGGTCGCCATCTTGCGACTCGCCGTCGGAAATATGGATAACAATGGGCGGGAAACTCCGTGGATGCTCCTGAATCCAGTGGCTGAGCAACTGGTGGGCGTGGTAGAGCATGTGGCACATCGGGGTTCCTCCCTCGGCAACCGGGTCCACCCAGACGGGCACTTCGCATGGGATTTCGATCATCTGGCCCGTCTGGTCGTCGGGAATATACCGGGGCTGGGTGTCGATCCGTGCCGGTTGGGCCCCGATTTCGGTAATCGAAACGATGGGCCGGCCGGCCAGGTGCCCGGAAAGCGCCGACTGGATGATCGGGTTCGCTTGTTGATCGGTTCGGTAACCGAACACGCCGATGTCCATCCAGTCCTTGATGCCTTCGTCGCCACTGGCACGAATAGCCATGTTTTCGAGCCAGCCGTTAATGGCCGTGGCCAGCTCGTCGCACTTCCGGCGTTGCGAGTTTCCCAGTGTCTCATCCATCGAGAACGACTGATCCAGGAGAAACAGGAAGCACGCCTTGTTCTGGCGGCTGATCTCTTGCGTATAAGGCGCCCGCGGCATACCATGCTCCTCGATCTACAGAACCTGTAACTTCTTACGACGGACAGTCCTTATTAGGTGCCACGTCAACAAATTCGTCTGCTTTCTACCGCCCACGAGGCATCAGGAATCCCCTCGTGCAGCGTCCTTTTTCTCCCCTTGCTCTTGCCCCTGCGACTGTGCTGTCTCGCTTCCGCGTCCGGCAAAAATCGACCACTTTCCAAGCCCCCACTTCGAGGTCATGCGAAGCCTCCCAATGGAAATGGGGGGGCCCTGGATTACCTCGAATCCCAAATCGATCAGCGCCCAGACGGCCACATGAGCCCCCAACCATTCCGCCTGGACCGGCAGGCGCACCCGGTCGCCATCGGCTGCGTACCGATCCCGCTCAACAATGGCGGTATGGAACGTAGCCATTGTGTCGGGATCGTCTCCCGCGGCCGGTTCTCCGGGGCTGAGGGTCAGGAGGCAACGGTCGATGAACCGGCTGTCGGGCCAGTTCCACCGCAGGAGGAACGCGCGGGCCGTTTGATCCTCGGCGGTAATTCCTCCCCACCCGGCTACTCGTCGGAGCCCCATGCGTTTCGGCGGCAGGACCTCTTGGATCGTCCATTCGCGTAGGAGTTTTTGGTACGGCCCGAAACGGTCGGGCAACCGTCGAATCAACGGGGCATCGAAGTACTCGAAGAACTTCCTCGGCTGGCCATCGCGCAACGCGTCCTCCAGGTGGGGCAATCGCTCGACTCGCTGCCGGGCGGCATCGATCTGCTCCCGCCAGGATTTGGGGAAGCTATCCGTCGCGAAAACGGCATCGGCCGCCGCCAGTTGAACTGCTTCAGCATCGCCCCGCTCGGCTGCTTGTGCAATTTCGCGCAGCAATTCAACTCGCCGCCGGGCTGCCTTGACCTTGGCGCGCCAGGGTTGGGCTTCGGGACAATCGTCCAGCCTGCCCTTTCGCCACAAGTCCAGGAGGCGGGCATCGTGCTCGTCGTGGGGCAGTTCGGCCGGTATTTGGCCCAGTTCGCGCAACAGGGGGGCGCGCAGCTTGGCCAAGGCGATGCGTTCTCGCTGCTCGCCGGGAATGATTTGTTCGCCCCCGACTTCGATCAGCGAGCGTCCTGCGGCAAGGATGGCCGCTTCCGATCGGGGGTTGGCAATGGCCTGCTCAAGCCGCTGGCCGGCCTGGGTTCTACGCCGTGCCTGGTCCACGCGGGGTGCAAGGCTGTAGCGGTATCCCTGAGGGAGACGCGATGCGGCCTCGGTTAGCGCTTGCTCGCCCGCCACGGTCATTTGCCCTCCCATCTGCTGGGCCAAGTGGCAAATACGGTCGACGGCGGTTACGCGGCGCCGGGCCTCGGCAACGCGAACCCGCTCCTGTTCGGCCGCTGCAAGGCCGGCAAAGAGCTGCTCGTTCCACGCGTCGACAATACGGCGGTCGCATTGCTCACTGGTTTCGTGCGGGATGCGCTGGAACGCTTTCCATGCCTGCTGGCGACAGACATGCTCATAAGCCTGGTGGATGAGGGGTTTCAGGCTTTCGGGGGCATCGCGAAAATGGCCGCGGCGATTCAAGAGTTTGACGGCCGCATCCCAGTAACCCTCTTTCAGCAATTGCTCCACCTTGGCATAGGAACCCGCCAGATGGCTCAGGGGTGGAATCTGATCCATACGCATATGGACTAAATCGCACATGCGGTCGACCAGTTGCTGCACTTCGGCGTCGCGAAGATTGTGCAAGTCGTGATACAACGCGGAAGAGGCCGGATTACAGATGTCGTCGGAGCGAAACAACAGCTTATCATATCCGGCAACCATGACGTGCTTCTGCCACAAGCCGGGGTCGGCCGCAAGGGATCGCAGCGCCGTGTAGATGACCAGCTCGGAAAAGTGATCGAGGTCGAGGGCGAGGAGGGTATTCTCGTTTCGCGCCGGATGCTGATATGGCTGAACGCCCACTTCCAGGTTGCGGCGGCCTACCAGGGCCGGGACGCACAGGCAGTCGTAGTCGACCAGCTTCAGTTGCCCCTGCTCGTCGACCATAACATTGGCATGCTGCAGATCGCCGTGCGCCACCGATGCGTCGCTCAACTCCTTGGCCACCGCAAGCCATTTCTCGGCGGCGTGCGCAAGGGCGGCGGAATTACCCTCGAGGCACCGGGCCTGCACCCACTGGAAAAGGGTGTCGCCTTGCACCCATTCCATCAGGATCAGAGGATACCATTTCCCGTCGCTGGCCGAGCGGATGGCGGAATCGCGGTATTCGAAGTCGCACAGGCACGTGAGCCGGCGGGCCTTCAAATAGGCGGAAATCTGGTTGTAACGCTCGCGCCGCTCCGGCGACTCGGTAGTGAACACGCGCACGGCAAACGGATTCTGCCCGTACACGTCCGTCGCCTTGTAGACCACGGCGAACGCGCCCGCCCACGGCCGAGGCTGCCCCTGGGCATTCTTCTGAACCACGCACTGCTGCAACACCGGATCGCGGAAAGCGAGTTGCGGATTCTGCAGCATCACGCTGAAATGTGAGGCCAAAGGCCAGGCCATATTCTGAAATCTCCAAAACGCCGAGCGGGACGGGAACCTTTGCCCGCCGGACCACACTCGTGGTGGGCAGGTTCCGCGTTTCCGTGGCGAGGGGGACGGGCATCGCTTGCCGGAACCGCCCTTAAGGGGCTCGGCGTCAAGGCGCCAGTCCCCCGCGGTTCGTGCCCGCTGCAAAACTAGCACGATTGTCGCGTCATACCGGCCCCGTGTCAACATCATGACGATGTAGGGTGGTGACAAGCAAGCCAAACCCCTGGTGGGCCTTCGGTCGCTTGGCCGGGCATGCTTCCAGCCCGCGGCGTGCAAACCACCCCGGGCGTGGCTTGCGCAGACCCACCAAGGACTTACGCGACCTTGTCCCACCCTACCTATCGTGAATCAGCCGTTTTAGCCGGAATGGCACCCCTACATGCCGTTCGCCCGCAAATACTCGGCGCTCTTCTTGAGGATATCCTCCGAGCCGATGATTTCGAGCGTTGAGCTTTCGATTGGGGCGTCGCGCAGAACGTCGCAAACGCCTCTGATGTCGATCACGCCGTCGCCCAGCGCGATGGTCGAGAAGCCGCAACCCCACTCCGTACCCCGCTTCGGTTCCCATTCGGCCGACAGGTCCTTCCAGTGAACGTGGTGAATCTTGTCCTTGAACACGCGGGCCATTTCCACCGGGTCGGCGCCGCCCAGCCACGAATTGCCCGTATCGAGGTTCACGCCCAGCGATTCCGGGTTGCCCAGCATATCGAACACATCCTGAATTCCGCGGATCGAATCGGTAATCGGTCCGTGCGGCTCCAATAGGATGCGCACGCCATAGTCCTCGGCCATGCGGACGGGCGAGTACAGCTTCTCGGCCGTCACGAACACCCGCTGCTCGTAGGTGAGGTTCTGCGCCCACTCCGACCGCGGGTCGGTTTCCGTGGTGACCACGTCCTTGATGCCGATGGCCGCAGCGAATTTCACGGCTTTCATGATCTCGGCCGTACCGAACAGACCCGGGTTGCTCGGCTCGAGGAGCATGGCGTGGGCGCATACGGTCGCCGGCGTCATGCCGTACTTGTCGAACAACCGCTTGACCTCAAACGGGTTGTCGTCGAGGCTCACCGTGGGCGAGAAGCCGGCCGATCCGAGCATGCTGCCGCCGGCGTTGGTGTCGGTGATGTCGGCATGGGTGAATCCCATCGCTTTGGCCCGCGCCAGCTGCCGCTCCACGCTTGCAAACGGTTCAATCAGAAGGAATACGCCAATGTTCACTTGTTGGTCCTTTCGTAGGGTGGGTGGTTCTGGACGCGACAGCGGCCTTACTTCACCCACGCGCACCGGCTTGCTCTTCGTTGCCGGGTGGTTGGTTCCGGGTGTCAAATTAGCCAGGTCCACCCACACAGGGTGGACCGGCTTGTTCTTGATATGGAGCGTGGATTTCAACGAATTGCCGCATGGTTGAGCCCGTCTGCCGCGACAGCCGGAATCACCTATCCTGCACGTGCTGCACGCGATCCAGAAGGTACTCGCGCGAGGTTCGCAAAGCCGCGGTCATGGCATCCGGCTCCGGTTCGCCGTGCATGAACGGATTAACGTACCATCGATACTTGATCTCGGCCAGGGCGGCCAACCACGGAGTGACGTCGGTCGGCCCGATGCCCGGAAGCTGCATTGTGCCAGGCTGGGCCTGCCATGCGTAGAAGAACAGCAACTGTTCGCCACAAATGCGGATGGCGTCTTCTACCGGCGTCTTCTTCTGCTGCAAGTGGTACGGCGCCAAGGCGATACCCAGCCGAGGGTTGCGGTTGACATCAACAAACGCCTTCAATGAATCAAGCGAGTCGAGCAGCGCGTTGCCATGGTTCTCGATGGCCAGGCACACGTCGTGCTTCTCAGCCAGTTCCAACTCGGGCTCGAGGGCCTCGACGAACTCCTTCATCCGAGCGGGCATATCTTCAGGCGGAGACGGCCGCGTGCTGCCGCGGACGGCCACGCCCCCGCCCATCGCACCGATGAAATCGGCGTACTTCCGAAACCCGCCGCTGTACACCGACCACGCATACGGCTTCAGTCTGTTCCGCTCGAGGACCTCCTTCAGCCCGTCGGGACCGAGGCGGTCCTTGGCGTCGTCGAGGTGCGGGCAACCCGCGTGAGGCGACCAGATGTCGATCGCCTCGAACCCCAGCGCCGCAATGCGCTCGCATGCCTGTTCGATCGGCAGGCTTGTGTAATGGATCGACGAGGTCGAAAGGCGCATGGTCCACGGGTCGGCCGGCGCCGGCCAAGCCCGGGCACCCACCGCGCACGCGGCAGTTGTGACGGCCGATTGTGCGAGGAACTGCCGCCGGGAAACGACGGCAGGACGACTCTTGGCGTGGTCATTTTGTACGAACTTCATGTGGGTCTCCTTGATAGGTTCCGAGCGCCACCGGCCGGCTTGCCCGGCCCGGAGCGCTGGTCAGTCGGCTACTGCGGCGTCCAAGTTCGCCCGCGCTCGCCTGCACGTTGCCGCCGCCGGAGGCGGCGGCAACGTGCAGGCGAGATATTCGGGTGACTGCTGTTCGTTTAGCTCACTGACCACAGCTCCGGCGGGGCAAGCCCGCAGGTGGTTCTTTGTGCAACTCCAAACTTGTGTAGAGCAACGAGCCATTCCCCCGGGCTTTGTGCCGATGGAATCGGGTTTGGTTACTATATCTCCTTGGTCATACCGGGCACCGGCGGCTCGTAAACGCCGTTGGGGCCGGCCTGGACGGGCGCGGGGCTGTCGAACGTCATCGCGTCGATGTCCGCGACGAACTGGAAGTCGGAATTGAGCATTTCATCCCAGGTGAGGTACGCGCCGGTGTGAGCGGCGGTGCGTCCCAGAAGCGAGGCCAGATTCGCCTCGCCGGCACGCCGGGCCTCGTTGTGCGGCGTGTCGTTGCGAATGGCATCGAGCAGGAGCTGCCATTCCTCTACATAGGGGTTGTTGTCGCGCTGGCCGTACTCCCAAGTTAACTCGCCTTGTTCCATGTCGTGGCTTTTGTAGATGCGGGGCTTCGGCTGGCCGAGGCTCTCCATAATGACCGCCGAGCCTTTGCTGCCATGCGCGAAGTCGGAATACGTACTCCAGCAGTCGGGCATGTGCCGCGAGAAGGCAAACAGCTTGGTGCCGTCGGCAAAGGTGTATTCGACCGTGAAGTGGTCGAACTGGTTTCCGGCCTGCGGGTAGCACCGCCCGCCCATCGCCTGGGCAGAGACGGGCCACGCGCCCTTGGCCCAACAGGCGACGTCGACATTGTGGCAGTGCCAGTCGACGTAGAAGCCCCCTGAAACCCAAGTGAAGCTGTTGGGACGTTGTAGTTGAAAGAGCAATTCGTCGGCCCCTTCGGGCAGCGGCCTACCATGAACCGGCCCGTGTACGCGGTAGATGCGCAGGGTATGCACGTCGCCGATTTCGCCATCGTGAATCCGCCGGATCACCTCCTGCCGAGCTTTCGAGTGCCGCCACATGAGCCCGCACGCCATCTTGAGGTTCTTCTGTTCCGAAGCCTCGGCCGCCTTCAGCCAGCGGCGCGTAGCGGGAGCGTCGACTGCGAACGATTTTTCGGCAAATACATGAACGCCCTTCGCCACGGCATACTCAAACTGCGAAGGACGAAAGTTCGCGTGCGTGGTCAGCATAACCACGTCGCCCGGACTGAGTGAATCGATCGCATGCTTGTAGGCGTCGAACCCGACGAAACGCCGCTCCGGCGGCACATCGACCTTGTCGGCGAATTGCTCGGAGAGGCGACTGTGGCTGGCTGAGAGCCGGTTCTCGAACAGGTCGGCCATGGCGTGAAGCTTTACGGGTCCGCCGCTAGCCGCGAAGGCGTTGCCCACGGCCCCGGTGCCGCGCCCGCCGCAACCGATCAGGGCCAGCTTGATCGTCGAGTCACCTTGGGCATGGCATTTCGGCACCAGGGCTCCGGCCAGGACCGAAGCAGCGGCCGCTCTGCCCGTGCGCCCGAGGAACTGGCGGCGTGACTGGCCGTCGGGGAAACGTTTGGGGATGTCGGATGGGGTCGGCTTCATGTTCGTCTCCTGAGGTTGTGTGCGGTGGTGGGGAATCCGGGCAACGCGGCACGGCGGGCACACGCCGCCGAACCGCCCGATAGTCTAGCACAAACGGTATTAGGACCGACAGCCGGTTGAGCGGAACTCGCCGGACAGGGCGTTTGACCACGCGCCACGCGGGGTGCGGTCGCACCGGATGCTCGGGGCACGTGGCGCGCAGCCGGCCAACGCAGCGTTGCAGTGGCAGCTGACTCGCCGGCCCGTGCTCCCGCCGACACGTTGTACTCGAACCACACGCCGCGGGCGCCCGGCTCGACCTCCAGGTTCGGCAAAGAGCGTTTTCCGCTTTGGTAGTCCGGGGGCAGATAACTTTCGGCAGGCGATCCGAAATGATGGCAGGGTCTTGACTGGTAACGGGTTACGGGCCAAAATTGGTGTTGACCCGGCGGTTCATACCCTGCCCGGCGGTTCATACCCTGCCGAACCGGCGAGGCTAATGAATGAGCACGGCCACGGGCCGGCGAAACAAATACAAGTTCGGAACGGAGGTGGTGCGTGCGGCGGCATTCAAACGGGGGTGTGGGGCGGCGGCTCGACGCGTTAGAATACTGACAGAGGAACTCACGATGACCATTGAACTGACCGCACAACAATTGCAGGTGCTGGATGGCGGGGAACCCGGAATTCCACGCGTCGTTGATCCCCGAAACAACGCCTCGTACGTCCTGGTGAGCGAAGCCGAGTACGAAGCGGTGCGCGACGTTCTCGAAGACGAGCGACGGCAGCGGGGTATCCGCAAAGTGGCCCTGCGGAACGCCATTGGACGGATGGATGACGTGCCATGATCCGTCCGGGCGAAGTCTACATGGCCGATTTTGCGGAAGCTGGGCCGCACCCAGTGATTGTGCTGTCACGGGATGAGTTGAATCGCGGCCGATACGCGTTGGTCGTGGCATGTACGTCGGCTCGGTTTGCGATTCGAAGTCAGCTCCCCAATTGTGCTCCTTTTCGGAGCGGCGACTTCGGGTTTACAGCCGACTGCGTGGCACAGTGCGAAAACTTGCTGTCCATCGAGTTGTCGCAACTCGACCTCTCGGATGGGCCGCTGGGGGTACTCGACGACACGGCGTTTCGGGACGTGATCAGGGCAATTGGCTACGTGATGGACTCGGACTGCGAGCCAGCCTGACGTAGTTCCGAACTAACGGATGAACGAGAGCGGCGGTGAAGGTGACCGAGACCGGGCAGGTGATCTACAAGGCCGAGAAGCCGGGAGCCCCGGCAGACGGTTCGAGCTTCCGCTCGGAGCACGATTCCAAACTGGTGCGGCAGCACCTACCGCCCACCGCGGCTCCGGGCCTGGATTTTTGGGGGTCAATTTTCGCGTTTTTCACATGCGCCCCCCCATTCTTACCCCCTTGGCCGCCAAGCTGCTGGCTGTCACCCACCCCTGACCCCTGACACCTCAGTCTCGGTTCGGGTCCGTCGGGCAGGAGCATATACGCATGTACACGTACCGAAGCCTATCAAATCCGGCGCCGGATTGCAAGGCTGAAAAAGAGGCCAGCGGATGGCTGCTGGTTGCCGTGGATCGCCGAACCGCGGGTCGTCAAATCGGCAGCCCCTTTCGTCGGACCAAGCCTAGTCCAGAGAGCCATATCAACTTTTGAGCTGGAAAAGCTGCCACTGGTTATAGATCAGTAATGTCCCCGCCCTTTGGAGTGCGGCGGCTTGACGCCGCTTTGGCCATACCTTTTCCTCCTCGCCTCCAACGGCCACCGTGCGGAACGCCAAAGCTCACGCAAACGAAAGCGGCGTCAAGCCGCCGCACTCCAAAACGGCCGAAGCGGCTTGGGGGAGTCGGCCGGTTCTTCCGGACCTTTTAGAACGCTCCGCCCAAACGAGATCCAGCCTACCGCTCCTTCATCCCCAAGTTCCTGCAGTCTACACTCTTCGGTACGGTGTTGGGGTCCAATATCTCCCGGCCCGCGCCTCCCCAAAGGACAGATGGTACAATGAAGATACGAGAATGTCCGCCCGTTTTGGCCGCTCCCGACAACTCTTCGAGCACTCGTTCCGAAAATCCAAGAAGCCGTCCCGCCTGCTCCCCCCTTGACTTTCCATTTCCTCCCGTCTATGCTTAAACGCTGTGGGGGCAGTGAAATCTCCTATCCGTTTTCCGCGGTGGCACACTGGGAGTGGAACCATGGAACGTATTTCTGTGGTCGACGCCGGGCGTCAGTTCGACGCGCTGATTAGCCGTGTTTTGCGCACAGGGGTCACCATCGAGCTGGAGCGAGACAACCAAGTGATCGCTCAACTATCCCCCGCAGGACGTCGAGTCCCGGTTGCCGACCTCAACCGCATCTTCGACAGTTTTCCCCCACTGAGCGATGACGCAGATTCCTTCGGCCGGGACATTGAACGTGTTCGACGAGAAGTCCCGCAGGAAACGGATTCATGGGGCTGATCATCGACACAAGTGTTTTCGTCCGTTGGGAACGAAGCGGCCGGAAGATTGACTTCTCTGCGTGGGACGACCAGGGCGAAGCCGCACTCAGCGTGATTACCGCTTCGGAACTCCTGGTTGGGGTGCAACTTGCCGACTCCGAAGCCCGTCGACAGCGACGGTCGGCGTTTGTCGAGTCGGTCCTGGCACAGATTCCCATTCGGGCGTTCACGCTCGAAGTCGCGCGCGTTCACGCCGAGCTATTCGCCACACTCAGCCGTTCGGGCCGAATGATCGGTGCGCATGACTTGATGATCGCCGCCACCGCAAGGCACGACGATTGCGCCGTGTTGACGACGAACGTCGCAGAGTTCGAGCAGGTTCCTGACTTGCAGGTCATCGGACTGCCAACGTAGTCGTAAGGGCTCGCGAAGGAATCACGACAATGGGAAGCCAAACCGTGAATCTATTGGCACCCGTAACTCTGGCGGTGGCCGTGGTGTCGGCCCTGTCGCAGTCCGCCGCGCGCGCCGAGTTAGTTTCCGGCGGCAAGGCGCGAACGCGGATCGTGATCGCCGAAGCGCCGCGGGGCCGATCCAGAGCCACGTCAATTTCCACATGCTGATGCCTCGAAGGATGTCCGAGAAAACGATGGTTCCTTCCCTGCAAGCGGCAGGGAGCCGGCAATCGTTATCCAGAACGCAAAACGGCACCGTCCGTCTCGAGCAGGCGCCGGCAACAACGAAAGGTAATCTCCATGCGAAGTGCAATCCTGCGGCTTTTCACCTGCGGCATGTCCGCCGTTGCGGTTTTCTCGGCGTCGTTGCAAGGTTCGGGGCAGGCGGCCGAGCGCACGGTCTATGTGTCGCCGGCCGGCGATGACGCCTGGTCGGGCGACCTGGCGGAACCCAACGGCGAGGGGACCGAGGGCCCGGTGGCAAGCGTTGCCCG
Source organism: Thermoguttaceae bacterium (assembly GCA_034005525.1). Lineage (GTDB taxonomy): Bacteria > Planctomycetota > Planctomycetia > Pirellulales > Thermoguttaceae > PWXP01. Next base: position 47,214 of record JAVEUP010000007.1, read on the forward strand.
CGCGCAGCAGCGCGTTCGCGAAATCAACGCCGAAGGGGCGAAGATGCCGGTGACCGTGCTGCTGCGCGAGGGCACGTACCGGCAGAGCCGGCCGTTGATCTTCACGCCGGCCGATTCGGGAACGAAGGCCGCTCCGGTCACCTACGCGGCCTATCCCGGCGAGCGGCCGGTGATCAGCGGAGGGTTTCCGATTGCCGGCTGGGAGCCCGATGGCCGGCTTTGGCGGACCCGCGTGCCGGAAACGTCCCTGGGCCGCCCTTGGCGATTCAACCAGCTCTTTGTCAACGGCGGGCGGCGCACCCGCGCCCGCACCCCCAACCGCGGCGAGTTTTTCCGCACCGACGGGCCCGCCGGGCGAAACCACAACCGGGCGTTCTACTTCCACGAAGGCGACATCCGGCAGTGGGACCGCCTGGAGGACGCCATCGTGGTGGTGTACCATTCCTGGGAAACTTCGATCCATCACGTTCGATACGTGGACGTGGAGTCGCGCAGCGTGCTGCTGCGCGAGCCCGCCCCGTGGCCGATGGGACGCTGGCAGCGGCAGCAGCGATACTATGTCGAGAACGTCTTCGAATCGCTGGACGAGCCGGGCGAGTGGTACTTCAACCGCGAGACGGAAACGCTGTACTACTATCCCATGCCGGGCGAGACGCCCGAGACGGTGGAGGCGATTGCCCCGGTTGTCACCTCGACCCTGGTGGAAATCCAGGGCGACCCGGCCAACGACGAGTACGTCGAGCACCTGCACTTCCGCGGCATCGCCTTCCGGCATACGAACTCGAACCTGCGCCGGCTGCGCAATCCGAGCCAGGGCGAAGTCTATCAACCGGGCCTCGTCCAGGCCGCCGGCTTGCGCCACGCCAGCTTCGTCGACTGCACCATTGCCAACACGGGCGCCCACGCCATCTGGCTGGGGGCAGGCTGCAGCGACAACCTCGTTCATCGCTGCCACCTGCACGACCTCGGCGGCGGCGGCGTATACATCGGCGGCGGCTGGGGCGTCCACGTTGAATTCCCGACCGGCGGCAATACGGTGGACAACAACTTCATCCACGACGGCTCCTACATGTTCCGCGGCGCGCACGGCATTTGGATCGGCCGAAGCTCCCACAACACGGTCACCCACAACGAGATCTCGAACTTCGACTATTCCGGCATCTCGTGCGGCTGGTCGTGGGGTTTCCAGCCCAGCACGGCCAACCACAACACCCTCGATTTCAACTACATCCACCACATCGGAAATGGCGACGGCCTCGGCGACATGGGGGCTATCTACACCCTCGGCCTGTCGCCGGGCACCACGATCCGCAACAACCACATCCACGACGTCTACAACTACGCCCAGGTTTCGCACGGCTCGGGCATCTATCCCGACGAGGGCAGCACGGGCATCCTGATCGAGAACAACGTGGTCTATCGCGTGCGCAACAGCCCGCTGTTCATGCACTACGGCAAGGAGTGCCTCGTCCGCAACAATATCCTGGCTCTTGGCGACGCCGGCCAACTGCGGCGCTCCCGCGAGGACCGGCGCTGCCATTACGTGGCCGAGGGGAACATCGTCTACGGCGGCGAAAACACGGCCATGCTCGACGGGCGGTGGACCAACCACGACTGGCAGCTCGGCCGCAACGTCTATTGGAGCACCGGGGGCGAGCCCGAGTTCATGGGCATGGACTTTCCCGCCTGGCAGGAGTTCGGCAAGGACGAGGGCTCGATCGTCGCCGACCCGCTCTTCGTGGACCCGGAGAACGGCGACTTCAGGCTGAAGCCCGAGTCGCCGGCCCTGGCGTTGGGCTTCGAGCCCATCGACGTCGAGCGGGCGGGGCTGTATGGCGATCCGGAGTGGGTCGAGCTGCCGAAGCAGTATCCGAACCGGCAGCGCAACGAGGTCGAGCCGCCGGTCGAGCCGCCGTTCGTGGTCCATTTCGACTTCGAGGCGGAGGAGCCGGACGCCCCGCCGCGCGACGGCACGATCGTTGCCGGCCAACACGGCGCCTCCGTGCTGGTCGCGGGTGATCACTCCGCAGGCGGCACGCAGAGCCTGAAGTTCACCGACGCCGCGGACCAACAATATACGTGGACCCCGCACCTCTATTACCGTCCCGCCCCGCCCTACTCGGAAGGCTCCGTCAAGCTGAGCTGGGACATGCGCAACTGCCCCGACGCGCCTGCCAGGTTCTTCATCGAGGTGCGCCAGTTGGAGCCCGGCGCCCCCTACCGCGTCGGGCCCCGGGTGTGGGTGGAGAAGGACGGGACCGTGACCGCCGGCGGGCAGGGGCTCGGCACGATCCCGGCGGGCGAATGGGTGAACGTGGCCATCGACCTCGAACTGGGCGAGAACGCGCCGCCGACCTACCGCCTTGCCCTTGCCGTGCCGGGCCGCGAGACGATCGTCCGCGAGCTGCCCTACCAGAGCAACGACTTCCAGCGGATCGACTGGCTGGGAATCAGCAGCACCAGCAACGCCGCCACGGTATTCCACATCGACAACCTCAAGCTGGGCACGGAGGAGCAGTTGGCCGAGCCCCCCCGGCGCCGCCCCGTTCCACGGTTCGAAACCCGGCGTCGGACCGGTGAACCGGCCAACGATCAAATGCTTGTGGGGCACTGGAACTTCGAGGGGAGCGACGGCTACACGGCCGACGACCGCTCGGGCCACGGGAACCACGGTGAGATCTGGTCGCGCTTGGCCGCCGGCGAGTTCGGCACCGCGATGCTTTGTACAGCGAAGGCCTCCCACGTCACCATCGAGGACCATGGGAGCCTGGATTTCGGCACCGGCGATTTTTCGATCGACCTTTGGATATGCCCCACCGACCTCCCCGGCCGGGAGGACGACCCACGGCGGCGTTTCCTGTCGAAAAGCGACCATCCGCACACGTGGTGGGTCATGGACATCACGGCAGAGGGCCGGATCAGCCTTGAAATGGGCGACTCGAACCAGGTGAGCCGGACGAGCCGCACCCAGGCCGGCATTCCGGAAAACGCCTGGAGCCACGTGGCCGTGGTGACCGATCGGAGCAAGCGCCAGGTCCGTTTCTACCTCAACGGCCAACGGGACAGCGTCCACGAACTCCCGGCCGGCTTCACCGGCACGTTGAACGTACCGGGCGATCTGACCCTTGGCTCCACCTGGCAGCCGTTCATGGGCCTGCTGGACGAGGTCCGCATTTTCCGCCGCGCCCTCGGCGAGGCCGAAATAAAAGCCGCCTATGAAGGCGAACGGGAGCGGCGAGCTGGCGCGGAGTATACCGTGGTCGAGTAACAACCAAGGACGTCGCTCAGATCGCGTACGGATACCGCTGCGGGCGGTCCATCAGGCGACGAGCTTGCTCGTCGCCGACGATTTCGCGCTTGCCCTGGTCCCACTCGAGCTTCCGCCCCAAGAGCAGCGACAGGTTGCCGAGGATCGTAAGGATGGCCACGTCGACTCCCAGTTCGATGTTGGCAATGGGCTTCCGCCCGGTCTTGATTGCCTCAAACCAATCTTCCTTATGGCCGGGGCTGCGGTAGACGTCGCGGTCGCCGGGGCCGGGTTCCCATTGGCGGGCCTTGCGCTCGCTCCATAGGCCGTGGCCCCAGTTGGTGAACGTGCCCTCCGTACCCGTGAACACCGCGCCGAAGCCGGGTAGCGTAATCCGGCCGCCCGGCTCGCTGCCGTCGCGTTCCTCCGGCGGCACCGGCTCGCCCGGCTGGTTCCAGGTGAGCACCCAGTCGGGGTCTTTGAACGTGTAGGTGACGTTCATCGTGACGGCCGAATCCCACAGGCCACGCCGGGGGAACTCGCCGGTGGCCTCGACGGTGACCGGGCCGGTGCCCACGGCTTCAAGCCAGTACATGGGCAGGCTCATCACATGGGCGCCGCGGTCGCGAATCTGTCCCCCGCCCGACTCCATCATCCAGCGGAACACCCCGGGCAAATAGCCGCGGTTGAACGGTCGCCAGCGCAACGGGCCCAGCCAAAGGTCCCAGTCGAGTTCTTCCGGCGGGTCGCTGTCAGGCTGCGTAGCACCTGAGGGAGTCGGGTAGTGCCAACAGTCGACCCGTGTTACCTTGCCGATATTGCCGTTGGCCAGATAGCGATGGGCCAGGTACGACTCGGGGTGGCTGAGGCCCTGGGTACCCACCTGCACGGCGATCTTCGCCCGAGCGGCCGCTTCGAGCATGGCCTTGCCTTCGCCGATGGTGCAACAGGCGGGCTTTTCAACATACACATGCTTGCCGCACTCGGCCGCATGCACCATTTGCTGCGCGTGCCAGTGGTCGGGCGTGGCGATGATCACGCCGTCGATGTCTTTCCGCTGAAGCACGTAGCGATAGTCGCGGTAGACGTCGGCCTGCGGCCCGGCAGTGCGAGAGGCGTTTTCGAGCCGGCGTTCGTCGATATCGCACACCGCGGCGATATTCAGTTCGCCCTGGTCCATGCGAGCCTTCATCTCGCGGAGGTGGGCGCCGCCCATGCCGCCGACGCCGATATGCCCGAGGGTGAGCTTTTCGTTGGCTTCTGACGCAATCGTGCCGGACGGCAGAAGGTACGGGGACGCTACAGCCGCCGCGCCGGTTGTGCTCAGGAAGTCACGTCGTCGCAATCGTAGCGTGCTACTTCGCATTGTTGGCCTCTCCTGGATTTGCCATTTTCGTTCTTGTTCTCTGCCAGTTACGTCGAGACGGTGCGACCAAATCAACCGCACAAAGCCGACGTTGACTTCGCGACCTGTGCGGTTCGTTCTCGTCCGTCCGCGAAAAGCGGAACCCGGCGGATAATCACCATGATACTACCTGAACGCGGCAGGTGTATATTGCAGTGCCGTTCAGTGAAAGAAATTGTACGCGATACTCAATTAGAGGGAGGCTCCTCCGGCGTCTCTCTACGATACTCCCCCGGCGTGAGTCCAAGTGACTCCCTGAACAGCTTGGAGAAATACTGTCCGGAACCAAAGCCGCAGGCCAGCGCTACCTGGGTTACGCTCAGGTCGCGACGGCTGAGGAGTATCTCTTGGGCCTCCTTCAGACGACAGTAGCTCAGGTAATGCCCCGGGGCCATATTGGACAGCTCTTTGGTGCAGGATGTAAACCGTGTGACTCCCAGCCCGCACTACCTTGCCATTCGCTCGACGGTCCATTCCAGTGCCAGGTGCTCGGTGTTTTCCCGCAAGGATTGCCAGAAGAGTTGCACCGTCCGCTGGGTACTCGTTAGCGACCGGTCCAGGGGAACAGGCTGCGAACGGAACATGTCGAGCAGTTCCAGGAACAACTCGTTGAGGAACACGGCCAGCCGGGAAACCCCGCTGCCGGCCTGATCGGCCTCGACGGCTTGGGCGATCCTCCGGAAGCAGCGAGCCACCTCCGGCGTGGCGGGCCAAACCGGCTTCTCGTTGTGGCGCAGGAAGTTGGTCAGTTCCTCACGGTCGGCCTTTGCCAGGACAAGCCAGGCAGGCCATTGCCACGGCTGGTGCGGCCGTCGGACATGCACGTCGAGAATCAGGAAGTGCAAGCGGCTGGCGTCCACGCAAGGGTCGCCCACCCGGTGTGTTTGCCAAGGCCGCGCTACCGTCAGGTCGCCCGCCTGGAGTTGAAAGCGTTCTTTGTCGACGGCGAAGTCGAGCCGACCGCTTTCCAGGAACGTCAGTTCAATGCCTTCGTTGTGGTGCCAGTCGAGTTCCCAGTCCTGGTCGGAAACCGCATCCCAGAAACCGACCATCTTCACATTGGGCAGCGCACCCCGCGGCAACGGCCGCCCGGGATAATGGCCATGCACCAGGGCTTCCAGCCGCACGTCTCCGGCCGCTGCCGCCTCGATGATCGGCCGACACGTGTCGGCCCGGTAGGTTTGGCCTTCATCCTGGTAGATTGGGAGTCGCATGCCTCGTTCCTCACCGGTCTCGCGGTTCCACCAAACGGGCGTCGAGCCAGTTGGCATGGTCGAGCACGTGGGCGCGCTCGGCGAAATCGGCAACGAGTTCAAGCCGCGCCGCGCCCGCAAGGTCGACGTCGACAGTCTCCGGCGGCTCGCCACCTCGGACCGGACCACTGGCGAACCGCTCTTGCCCGTCGACGAGCACACGGAACTGCACGCTGCCGCGCCCGCCGGTCGAATCGTCCACGCCCACGTCCGCTTGAAACCGTTGATAGGAGCCGTCGAGACGGTAAGTGAGCCTGGTTGCTGTATGCATGCCGAGACCAGTCAGGTACATTCGCCCCCCACAGCGGAGCCGGCCGCCGGTGACACTTCGGTCACGCCGCCAGGGCCAAAGGAGTTCAAGATACGGCTCGTGTCGATAATCCTCCGGTTCGATTGCAGAGAGGTAGACCGCTCGGCCGCCTACGGGCTGAAGAAACACCAGGTCCTCGGGCAGTGCCGCCCAGGTTTCAGTGGCCAAGGTACTGATGGCGAACTTCTGCTGATCGAGCGCGATTCGGGTGGCCGGAATCAGGCTTCCATCACTCAGCCCGACCCAGGCGTGAAGGCCGTCGGGAAGTGCCCGCCGTGTTAGCGCCGGGTTGAAAAGCACAGCGGCCACGGTGCGGCGGTCGACCTCAATCGGACCGGCCTCAGTGCGCAGGCGTACACGGTCGGTATCCAGCCGGTCGAGCAAGCCGGCCAACTCGTCGCCGTTTTCCAGCACAATCCGATCCGTCAAGCGGCCAGGAAAAGGGGTCAGGAGCCTTTTCTGCGAAGCACCCTCCGGGCCGTTCCGGGAAAAGGCTCCTGACCCCTTTTCCCGGCCCGCTATCCGGTCGAACAGCAGGGTCTGGCGGCGGAGATCGGCAGGAAGCTGGAATACGATGCCGGCCACGCGGTCGAGCGGAACGGTCAACGACCCGAGCAGAAGGGAATCGGCATTGAGGTTCAGCTTGTCGATGCCCGTCACCTCGGCGGCGAGCAGCCCGCCGTCAGCCAGCACAATCACCGGACCGCGCAGAAACTCGCCGGGAGTACCCCAGCAAACCAGTTCCGCAGCCGGCAGAGACTGCCGTTGGACCTCCGTGGCGAAGACGATATTCCAGTCGTGGTCGATCGAGGCTACCTCAGCCTGGAAAGGCGGTCTTTCAACCGGCACCGCTTTGCGCTCAGCCGATAAGGCGGCCTGCCAGCCGGCCAGGAGAGTGAGCGCGAGCATGGGAGTCCGCATAATAACTCCTCCATGGGCATTTGGGTTGACGGGAAGACGGCGGCAGCACGATGAAACAGAACAGAGGCACACGCACAGCTTCGCAGCGGGTTGTGTGCCGCGTATTCTTCATGCCGTATTCGGCCGTCCCCAGCGTTCTGACCGTTGCTTCCTCATCGATTTTGCCCGCCCCTTCCTGCATCAAGGCATCCAGCAACTGTGCGGGTTCCGAGGTTTGCCATTTCATCGGGAGGCTCCTGGAGTCGGTCGGCAGAACCTGGATTATACACGCAGGCATTGAACGGGATAGTGCCCTCCGTGCCGCAGGGTATCCCTCGGACTACCCGTCAGCGCTGGATAATGGGCAACATGTTGTTGGGCACTTGCAGTGCGATCAAAGCCATGGCGGTGGCGTACTCGCGGTTGATGTACGTGGTGGGCCAGGAGCCGTCCTCGTGTTGCCGGCCGACGAGTTCGTCGCGGATGGCCGGGTACCATCGGTTCCAGGACTCGCCGCCGACGTGCCACATTGCCTGCACGGCGTAGTAGTGGCCGTAGAAGTAATAGGCTTCATGCCGGCTCACGCCCGGCTGGGGCGTGTGGCGGAGCAGGTACTCGATTCCTTTGTCGATTTCGGGCCCCTTGTACACGCCGGCGCTTTGCATTGCCACGACCCCGGCGGCAGATCGAGGGAACAGGCTGTCGCCGCCGGCAATGGCCATGTACATGAAGCCCCCGTCGGGGTTCTGGCATCGCCGCACGTAGTCGAGGCACCGGTCGACAGTCTCGTTCGGGACGAACAGGCCGGCATTCCGCGCCGCGCGCAGCGCCATGATCTGGCAGACGGTGACGGATATGTCGGCGTCGGCCGGCTGTGGCTGGTACCGCCAGCCGCCTTCCTTGTTCTGCGAGTTGACTATTAGTTTGACCGCCGCGGTCAGCTTGTTGCGCAGCTCGGGCCGGGGCGACATGCCGTGGCAGTCGGCGAGGAACATGGTGGCGAAGCCGTGGCCATACATCGGTCCGTGACTCGCGCCTCGCCGCTCGATGATGAACCCGCTCTGCTGCGTCTTCGACAGCAGGTAGGCCACGATCCGTTCGAGTTCCCGGCCATAGGGTCCGCGGCCCGGCGTACTGCCGCCGCCCATCCACGCCATGCCGGCCAGCGCGGTGATGGCGACATTGCCGCGATAGGCGCCGGAACCCAGCGAGCCGTCGTCATCCTGTTGCCGGGCGAGCCATCGCAGGCCCCGCTCGATCGCCCGATCGGCTTCCGGCGTGATGAACTTGGCCGCAGTCCGTTCGGGATCGGCCTGCTGGCCGGCGGCGAGGCCGGGGAGAAACAGTGCGAGGAAGAAGCAATAGTAACGCATGGTGTCAGCTTGTCATTATCTGCCTTGATCCTGGGACAGTCGGCGGAAATACTGTTCGATGAGCGACTCGTACTTCGGCAGGAACTGCTCCGGCGCCAACTGAAGAAGCTGCTCCCGCTGGCGCTCGGGCAACTGGTTCCAGAGCCGTTCCATCGTATGAAGCGCTCGCTGTTGGTCGGGCGTCTGTGCAACGGGCTCCGCGGCGCGAGGCTCGTCGGCCGACTCGCGGGCAGGCGCCTCGCGTGGGTCGCGGTCGGCTCCGCCCGGAAACTCATCCGGTTGCGGCCGCGGCTGCCGATCGGCCGTGGCGGGCGCCTGCCGGGCACTCTCGCCCGACGCCGACGCCTCGCTGCGGGCTTGTTGAAGCAGCGCGTCGAGTTGCGCAACGATTTGTTCCTGCATGGCGGTGGTCTGGCCGTCGGCAGCCTGCTGCCCGAGCCGAGCCTGGACGTCGCGCATCTGTCGGGCAATTGCCAGCAGGGGATGCGCGTCCTCGGAAACACCCGCCTGGCCCAATTCGCGCAACAAGTCGTCGTCGTCTTGCCCGGCAGGCTCGGAAAGCAACCCGAGCGTCAAGTCGGCCAACCGGCCCTGCTCCTCGACCAGGCCATCGAATTGCCCGCGCTGCGCTTCGGAAACGGATTGCTGCCCGGCAACCGACACGGCAAGCTCCGCCGTGCGCCGGTTGATATCCTGCTGGAGCAGTCTCAGCAGTTTGACCTCGGCGGCGGCGATCGGTTCGCCCATGGACTCGCCTTCCGCGCCGGAACCAGCGCCGCCGCCCGCGGGATCCTGTGACGGATCGGCCGGATCGGTATGGAACGCCTCGATGAGCATGGCCAGTCGGTCGCGCGCGCGCAGAGCGAGTTGTTGTGTTTGGGGGCCGGTCTGCTGTTGACCAAGCCAAGCCGCGGCCTCGGCCATGTAGCCGGCCGCGCCGTCGAGCACAAGCTGCACCGCCTCGGCGCCGACGAGCTTGGCGCTGAGGTGCCTGGTTTCGGATTCCGTGGAAAGCTGCAACCGGACGACGTCGTTCAGATCGGCCAGATGGGCGCGGGTCAGCCCGTCGGGCGAATCGGCCAGTTGGTCCAACTGCTGCGTTGCGTCGACCACCTTTTGCTGCGAGTTGTGCAAATGTTTGACTGCGTCCTCAAGTCGGGCAAGCTGTTCGGCGACCAACTCGGCCTGGGCCTGCCGGCGGCGGGCTTCCAGATGGCGATGGGCGAGTTCGAGCAGTTCCCGGGCCTGCCGGGATTGCTCAGCTCCCCCGGCGGCATTGCCGGCGGCGGCTGCCTGGCCGGCCTCACTCATCCGGCCGCTCGCCTGTGCCGCCGACCGCGCCGCCTCCCGGACCAGCAGGCGTTCGAGACGGCGCGCCGCGAGCAAGCTTTCGTCGGCCAACTCCGCCTGCCGTCGCGCAAGCGATTCCAGAGCCAGAAAAGGGGTCAGGAGCCTTTTCTGCGAAGCACCCTCCGGGCCGTTCCGGGAAAAGGCTCCTGACCCCTTTTCTGGCTCTGACCCCTTTTCTGGCTCGGCTTCCTCCTCTTGCTCCCCGGCAGCGGTGCGGAAGCCGGCGGCCACGTCGGTCTGACGCCGCAACATGTCCGCCAGTTCGGCTTCCAGTTCGCGGAGCCGTTCAATCAGCCGTTCCAATTCGTGCTCGCGCCGGTTCGCCAAGATGTCGAGCACGTCCTGCAACATTCCACGCACGCCTTGTTGGACTTCGACGGCTTGCCCGAGACGGTTTTGCTCCAGATGGGCGCTGCCGGTCCGCATCAAGCCGCTCAGGGACCGGCGACGGATCTCGTCGACGGCGTGGGCGAGCGTGTCGGCCGCGAGTGGGTCGGTGGCATCCAGTTGCCGGGCAGCCCGATCCATCTCGGCTCCCATCCGGTCAAGCTGTCTGGCCAATTCAAGCTGGCCGCCAGCGAGAACTCGGAGTTCAGCCACATCGGCAGGCGGCAGCTCGCGCGGGTCGCGGCCCATGGTGCGCCGGCCTGATTCCACCGTGCGGGTCCCAATGTCCTCCTGCTCGCGCAGCAGACGGCCGACGTCGCGGAAGAATCGCCGATAGTTGTCCCAGCGGCCAAGGTCTTCGAGTATCTGCTCCAGGGTCGCGATCACCCGATCCTGATGCCCGCCGGCGGCCAGAAGCGATTGGGCCACGGCCGGGTCAGCCGGCCAGGTCTCACCGGCCGGTGCGCCGTCGGCCTGGGCCGACTTGATGGCCGTGGTCAACTCGTGGCCGATGGGCGGAAGATGCTCGCGAGCCAACCCATCGAGTTCCGCCAGGAGCGACTGCATCCGCCGCCGCAGGTCGGGACGGTCGACGCGATTGTTGTCCAGGTCTGCCAGCAGGTCGGCCACATAGGCGGGCACGCTTTCGCGCTGGCCGGTCAGGTCCCCCTCGATCCGGCGCTGAGCCAGTTCCGCCGCCTGCAGTTGGTCCACGTCCGGGCGGGCAAGCTGCTTGACCTCATCGAGCCGCACGGCCAGTTCGGCAACCTGCGATCGGCTGCTCCGCTGCATATCCAGCGCGCGCCGCAGCTCAGCCAGGATCAGGTTCTGCCGGGCAGTGATCCGGTCCTCTAGTTCGCGCCGCGTGATGACGCTCAACCGTATCGGCGGACTCTCGCCCGTGGACGGCAAGTAATCGCCGGCCGTCGCGGTCAAGATCAGTTGATCACCCGGGCGAAGACCGAGCGGCTCCAATGCCCAGCGGGTTTCGGCAGCACGATGGTCGCCCGGGCTGTCCAAAGGCGATGGCCTTCCATTGGCAGGCGGCGGCGCCTTCGCCGGTCCCTCGAACAAGACCAGTTCGCCTTCCACGTCCGGGCCATGGGAAGAGGGAAGTCCCGTTGTTGCAGCAGAATGGCCGTCCGGACGGGAATCTTTCTCGCCGTGCTGCGACAATCGAGACAGTCCCCCGTGAGCGGCCGTACTGGAATCAATCCGGTAATGCAGCGTAATCTGCCGCACTGCAAGGTTATCTTTGGCGACAATGCGCACCGGTACCACGGCGTCGGGGGTGACAAAGAGACTCGCCAAGGGCTGTTCGAAGGTCACGCTCGGCGGCGGATCAGGCACGGTATACAGATCCCATTGCGGGCTTTCGCTGCGCAGTCCTTCGATGTCGACCAGTTCAAACCAGTATTCTCCCAAGACGTCTATTGCCGGTTCTCGCCCGCCCGGAGCGGGGATGCGGAAGCGCCGGCCCTCGCGGTCGAGGGCGGCGGCAATCGGCTCCCGGTCGCTCAAGTGCAACAGGAGCGACCGGAGAGGCTTATTGGCCGTCCCCGAAACCGCAATCGCGGTACCTTCAAGCACGCGAAGGTGCTTCTCCGCGATGTACGGCGGACAGCTTGTGTACTCCGGCGGCGAAAGCCGCAACTCCAGTTCATCCATGGCCGGGGGCTCCGCAACCTCGACTTCCAGCCACGGCATCGAGGTATCGTCGCCACCGACCGCGCGATACGCGAACGGGCGAGTAACGCTTTCACGCCGTGCAAACGCGGTGGTCCGGCTGCGCCGCCGCATCGGTTCGCGCTGGACGCTCGCGCCATCGGGCAGAGACGAGCGATACTCGATCTGTACGTCGTCAGGAAGCCTGGCGCCGCGACGGTCGATCACCTCCACCTCGAACGCCTGCCCGCGGGCGACGCGCTGCACCGGGTTGCGAAACTCCAGGTGGGTCTGTTGGGGCCAGGCCGGTGCCGCCACCGGCCTGGCAAGGCGCGCCAGGGCGATCCGGGCGGAGATCGGGTCGAGAGCAATCAGAACGGCCGCCACCAGGCACACGGCCAGCGAAAACCCGACCGCGCGGAATGCCGCGCGCGGATCGAGCGCCGTTCGGAAGTCCAATGGTCGAGCCAGGTGCCAGGTGCGCTCAATCACGGCGCGCCGCAGCGCGGGCGAGCCGGCTGTGAGTTCGTTGTCCGGTTGGTCCAGAAACTCCAGAGCGCACGCCAACTGGTCGCCCAATTCGGGAAACCGCCGCTTCAAGCGCAAGGCAATCTCGGCATCGGCCAGGTGGGTGGACAGCGGAACCCACAAGCAACGATACGCGGTCCAGGCGAAAACTGCCAACAAGCCCAGCGAACTGAGCATGCGGACCCCCGGATCGCGCAACCGCAGCAGGTAGTCTGCCGCCCCCAAAGCGACCGCCGCAGCGACCATCGCCGCAACGGTTGCGCCGACGCCGTACACCAACAGCAGTTGCCGCAGGCGGCTTCGGAGGTGCGCGATTTTTTCTTGCAGCGGGTGCATACTATATGTATTCTACACCATGCCCCCAAGTTTGCGTAAGATCCACTCACACGTGAGCAATACCAGAAAGACGAATAACACCGGCCATTGGTTCCAGAGCGGCCGAGGCGGCAGCGGCTCGATGGGCACCTGCCGGCCGGGCGGGAGGTCGTGAGGCAGTCGCGCGGCGCCGTCCAGAGTGTACACTTTGCCCCCGGTCTGGCGGGCCGCTTGGCGGAGGGCCGCAAGGTCGGTCCGGGTTTGCTCGAACTCGCCGGGCGGGGCCACCATGGAGAAATCGAGCGAAGGGGCCGCGTCCGGAAGTGACGGAATGGCCACCCAGGCGTGGTACGAGCCAATCCCCGGCCGTGCCAGCGTGGCCTCGAACGTACCCCGCCGCGCAGCGCTGCGACGAAGCGTCATCCGCTGCGTCTGATGGCCCGCGTGTTCCACGACCACGGTCACGCCGTCGTCTTCCGGCGGCGCCAACCGTTCATCAAGGAAGCGCAGCCGCAACTGCACCGGCTCGCCGTAGGTGTACTCGCGGCGGTCGCTGGTCAACACGGCATGACGGCCCTCGGCGGCAAGCTTCGAGCGAGCGAGATACCGAATCATCTGAACCCAGTAGCGCTGGAAGAACACGTCGCCTGCGCGCCAGCGCCATCGCCACGTTTCGTCGGTCGCGTGCATGAGCACCTTGCCCGACCCGACGTATTGCAGGCAGATGACCGGCAAGGGCTGCCCATGGCTGCCAGTCTCGCTCGGATGCACCGCCAGCACGCGCACACCCGGCTTCAAGTCGCCCAGTTCGGCAAACCAGTACAGCGGCGGCAGGTTCTGCCATATCCGGGCATTCTCGGACGGGTCGAGCCCCAACTGCATTGGCGGGCTCAATAGGCCAAGCTCCGTGGGCTGCACGCGGAAGCCCTCGTTGGCGGCTTCGTCGGCCCTGGGCAGCCGTACCATCCCGGGATCGCTGGGAAACAGGCGCGCCAACGGGGTATCGCGATACGCCGACGGCATGAACTGCGGCCCGGCGATGAAGATCAACGCTCCTCCTTGCCCCGGCCGATCGACAAACTCTGCGACGCCTTCGAGCATCGACTGGCTGATCAGCGCCGGATTGACGTCGCCGAAGATAATGACGTCGTATGAGAACAACTCCTCGCGCCTCAACGGGAAGGGGCGCAACACCGGCTCGCCGCCTTCCGCAACGGCGTCGTGGTGCAGTAGTTCTAAGTCGGCCTGCTGCAAGACGGCGTGCAACTGAATGCTTGTCTCGGCGCGCGTGAGCATATTCCAGAGATACCGGAACTCGAAGCTCGGGTAGGCCTGCACCAGAAGCACGCGAATCTTCTCGTCGCTGACCGTCACGTTCCGTTGCTGACGGTTGTTCTCCACCTGGAGTTCGCCTTCAAGCGGCTCGGCTTCGAGCGTGTACCGGAACTGGCCGACCGATTCGGGCCGGTGCGTGACTCGCACGGCTTGTGTGCGGCCGTCGGGCCCCAGGGTGACCTTCTGCTGCGCCAGCGCCCCCGGCTCGTCCTCCTTGCGCAGCACAATGTTGACCTCCTTGCCGGCGAAGCCCGTAGCCGTCAGTCTCGCCTCGAAGTTGAGAATATCGCCGACGAACACCAAATCGTCGACAAGCAAATCGGCAAGCTTCACGTCGCGCACCGGCTGGTCGTCGCCGATGCCGACGAGGAATAGGGGCACGCCGCGGCGCCCGGCCGAGGCGGCCCCGTCGTCCAGTGGGGCCCCTTCGGTCACGATGCCGTCGGTCAGGGCCACGATGGCCGCGGGCGCCGTTCCCCGCAAGTCGTCCAAGATGGTGCGGACCGCGTCGCCCAGTCGCGTCGACTTGCCCGTGGCATCCGTGGCAACCACTTCTTCGACCACGGCATCGAGATCGGTTCCCGACCCGGCCCGCGCGCCGGAGGGCGTATCAGCCAGATAGTAGACGCGGAGCTTATAGTCGTTCAGGAGGCTGCGAAGGAGACGATTGTCCTGGTCGAGCAGCAACGCCCGCGCAAGATTCCATCGCGTCGGCTCGGCGGCGGGCGTGCCAAGCCGGCGCAGTCCATCGCGCAACTTCGCGGCATGCACCTCACTGCCGGGATCGGCAACGGTCATGCTTTCCGAGTTGTCCAGCAACACGGCCACGTAAGGCAGACCCGTCCGCTTCAGCCCTAGGCTTACCTGGGCCAACATGACCAGCAAGATGGCGACCAGCGCAAGCCTCATGCCGGCCAGGGTCATGCGCATCCAGACCGGCGTGCGACGGTTCTCACGCAGATAGATGCCGACCACGTAGCCGCCGGCAATCACCAAGAGCAACAACGTGGCCCACGCCGGCAGCGGCCAAAGGTAATCGAGAGTCCAGGCCGTACCCTCGCCGGGCTCGCCATCGATGCCGAGCCATCTCTCCAGCCAATAGGGCAACGTACCGGTCATGATTGCGCCTGGTATCCGAATCGCCATGCAAGGTAGGTTTCCGCCAGCAACAGGCAAAGCGCCGCTGCAAGCAGGGCAAGATGCAGCCGCCCGGGCCCCCCGCGCAGGGCGACCGTTTGCGGGCGCTCTGGCTCCTGCCACGTCGTCTTGTACTCGAAAGGAATGCCGGGCCAAACCTCGCTGCGCAGCCAGTCGACGCCGACCTGGGCCAAATCGCTCTCGGCGGTATCGACGTTCGCGGCGAACAGACGCTCCTGCTCATCGGGGCCGGCCGTACGAACGGCGTAGAAGCCGCTCTGCCGGGTCGCGGTATAAGTCCAATCGCGCTGATTGCCCAGTCCGCTAAGCCGGACCTCGCGGCGATCGCCCTCCGGCGTGCGCACCTCGACCGAGCCCAGTCCGCCCGCCGCAGCGACCGTTCCGCGAAGCGGCTCGCCCGTGGTCACGTTCCGCCCCGTCATCCGATCCGTCAGGCAGAATGCCAGCAACTCCTGCACCAGCGGAACGAAGCTGGGCAACAGCGGCATGGCAGTCCACGAGGTATCGGCCGACGTGGCAACCAAGACGACCCGCCCCCGGGCGACCGGCTGCTCGACGACCAAAGGATCGCCGCCGGGCAGCCGCAGCACGACCCGGGCCGGGCTGTCCTCGGGCACGGTCAGGCGCTGGTGCTTGCCGACCGGGGCCGTCAGGAGCCCGGCGTGCCCGGCACCCCGAAACGCGTCGAGCATAGGATGCCGATACTCAAGAGGATCGAGCCTCCCTTCGGCCGTTTCAACCACGGGCCCCAACTCGGCGGGTAGAAGCCGATTCTCCTCCTTGGCGCCCGGCCCGAGTTCACGGTTGTAGCGGTCGGCCATCACTTGATCGCCCATGAAGAACACCAGGCTGCCGCCGCCGCGCAGGTAGGCGCTGAGGACGTCGGCTTCGCTGGAGGTGAACTGCGCTACGTTGCACATGGCCACGAGATCATAACGGGACAGGTCGCGTTCCAGAATGGCGCTTTCCGCGGCCACTTCCACTTCGACCGGAGGCGAGAGCCCGGGCTCATCGCCCGGCGCCAGGGCAACGGCCAGGTAATCGCAGGCGCCGCCGAACGGCTTGCCTGACGGACGCCCCTCGATGCATAGCACGCCAACGCTGCGCCGCACCGGCACGGCCAGGTACCGGCGATTGTCCACCGCCAGCGCATCGCCCTCGG
The DNA here is from genome assembly GCA_034005525.1 of Thermoguttaceae bacterium. Lineage (GTDB taxonomy): Bacteria > Planctomycetota > Planctomycetia > Pirellulales > Thermoguttaceae > PWXP01. Next base: position 63,602 of record JAVEUP010000007.1, read on the forward strand.
CGCGGACCTCGACCGCGTGATCGCCGGGCGCGTCGAATCGATACTCCAATAGCACGGTTGCCTCTCCGCCGGCCGGCACGTCGATAGGCCGTTGCGCCACCCGCCGCCCATCGACGTGCAACTCGACCGTCTGCCTGCCGACGGCCTGGGCGGCGAAACTCTTCACCATGGCCTCGAACCGGCAGGTGCGTCCCGCGATGGCCGGCGCCGTCAACAGCCGTAACCCGGCCACGGCAAGGTTGTCGGCCGCCGGCTGGCCGACGTCGATCAGCGCGAGCGTCGCCACTTCCGCCAAACTGGTTACCTGGCGCTGGTGGTCGGCGCGGGCCGCTTTCGATAGGCGGGGCGCCCAGGCGGCGCGCTGCAGGTCGGTCAGGAAGTAGACCTCGTGCCGCACCAACCGCGGGCTTTCCCGCTGCGCCGTCTCGATGACCTTCCGGACGAGCGGAATGGTCCCAACCAGGTCGGCCGTGGTATGCGGCTGGCGGAGGGCTTCGATTTCGGCGGCCACCTCATCACCTGCCGGCGCCGGGGTACCCACCACCACCTGCGGCGGCGACGCCATCAGCAAGAGCGTGAACGCATCGCCCGCCGGGGCGCTCTCGACGATTTCGCGGGCAAGCTCTTTGGCACGGGCGAAGCGGCTTTGCCCGGTCGGCTGGTACGCCATCGAAAACGAGCCGTCGAGCACGAGCACGCGATGGGTTTGCCCGCCGGGCGCAAGGCTCAGAAGCGGGCGCTCGAAGTACGGTTCGGCGACCGCCAGTACCACGAGCACCACAAGCAACGTGCGTACTGCCAGCAGCAGCCACTGCTCAAAGTGCAGTCGGCGCGATTGCCTCCGCAGCGCCGCCAGCAAGTACTCCATTGCCGCCCAATGCGCCTCCCGGTATTTCCGCCGCATCCAGAGGTGAATCAGAATCGGCGCGGCCGCCGCAGCCAGCCAACCCAGCAAGGGCAGGTTGACGAAGCCGAAAGCCAGCAGCAGCGGTAACGGAGTCAACATGGGATTGCGCTTAGCGGCGTCCTCGCGATGCCAGGTAACTGGAGAGGACCACTTCCAGCGACTGATCGGTCCTCAACTGCACGTAATCCATACGGTGCGCGCGGCAAGCGTGCTTCAGCCGGCGGATATACGCATCGAACTCCTCCAGGTACGCGCGGCGCAGCGCACGCGGTTCCACGATCGCCTCCTGCTCCCTCTCCAATCCCCGGAACAGCGTGGTCTGCTCGAAGGGAAAGTCGAGTTCGGCCGGGTCCAGCACGTGCATGAGCACGACCTCGTGCCGCCGATGCCGCAGGTGCTTCAGCCCCTTGACCATCGCGTCGACGTTATCGAACAAATCGCTCAGAACGATGACGATGCCCCGCTTGTCGCACCGCCCGGCCAACTCATGGAAGATGGGCCCCAGCGACGTCTTCGGCGCGGGAACGGCGTTCTCCATGACCGTGATGAGTTGCTCGATGTGCGATGGATTCGTGCTGGGCCGCACGAGCGTCCGAATGCCTCGATCAGCGGTCACCAGCCCCACGCTGTCCTGCTGATGCAAAATCAGATACGCAAGCGACGCAGCGGCGCAGCAGGCGTAATCGAGCTTCGACATGGCGGCGGCCTGGCTCTGATAGGTCATGCTCTCGCTGGTATCCACCAGAAGATGGCAAGCCAGGTTCGTTTCCTCTTCGAATTGCTTCAGATAGTACTTATCGGTTCGCCCGAATATCTTCCAGTCGAGGTAGCGCAGGTCGTCGCCGGGCGCATACTCCCGGTGCTCGGCGAACTCGACGGAGAAGCCGTGAAAGGGACTGCGGTGGACGCCGGAAACGTAGCCCTCCACCACCAGCCGAGCCCGCAATGCCAGCCCGCTAAGCCGGCTGAGGACCTTCGGATCTAAATACTTTCGGGAGTCGTCCACCGGCAGTGGCCTCGTCCTGCTTTTCGGCCGCACGTTCGATCAGCCGCCGGACGACGTCGTCCGGCTTGATCCCTTCGGCCTCGGCGTTGAAGTTGGTCATAATGCGGTGCCGCAGGACCGGCGCGGCCACGGCGCGCACGTCGTCGGTCTCGGCATGGTAGCGCCCGTTGAGCACCGCGCGCGCCTTCGCACCCAGCACCAGGTACTGGCTGGCTCGGGGCCCGGCACCCCAATTCACGTACTGGCGCACCAGTTCGGGAGCACCGGGTTTGTCCGGCCGGCTACTGCGCACCAGTTCAAGCGCGTAGTGAATGACGTGATCGGCCACGGGCACGCGGCGCACGATCCGCTGCAGTTCGACAATACGCGGCCCCGCCAGCGTTGCCGTTACTTGCGGCTCGACGTCGGCGGTAGTCCGCTTGACAATCTCGAACTCCTCGTCGTGCTCCGGGTAATCGATGAACGTATTGAACATGAAGCGGTCGAGCTGAGCCTCGGGCAGCGGATACGTGCCCTCTTGCTCGATCGGGTTCTGCGTGGCCAGCACGAAGAACGGCTCTTCGAGCCGGTGGCGCTCGCCCCCGGCGGTGATCTGGTGCTCCTGCATGGCCTCCAGAAGCGCAGCCTGCGTCTTCGGCGGGGTGCGGTTGATTTCGTCCGCCAGAATGATGTTGCCGAAGATCGGCCCTTGAATGAAGCGGAGCGAGCGGGTACCCGACTGGCGGTCTTCCTGAATGACTTCCGTTCCCGTAATATCCGAGGGCATCAGGTCCGGCGTGAACTGGATGCGGCGGAACGTCAGGTCCAGCGTATCGGCCAGGGACCGGATCAGGAGTGTTTTCGCCAGACCGGGCACGCCTACCAAAAGGCAATGCCCGCGGGCGAACATGGCGATCAGAAGCTCCTCAATCACTTGCTTCTGGCCCACGATGACCCGGCTGAGTTGCTCCGTGATGAGCCGGTAAGCATCGTGCAATTCTTCGACCGCCTGGATGTCTTGGTCTTTGAGCATGGTTTCGGGCTTCGTCATTCGGAATGCGGCGTCTTGACGCCGAAGTTGGTGTTCTGCAGCAGTAATGTATGGCCAAACGCCCGGGTGCGGGCGCGGGAAGCAACAGCCAAAGCGGCGTCAACCGGCCGGACTCCAAGGACCGTTTCAGATCGAGGCTCGGCCTGCGGCTTCTCACCTAGTGCGATCAACTCGGTCTCCGAGGCAATAAGCAGGTAGTCGCCGGCGACCAGCAAGTTCCCGCCGCCGGCGCCGAGGGGCATCAGGTCGATGGTACGGACCGGCTGCGCGGTCTGCCGGTCGAACAGGTGAATCCGGTCCCGCGTGGGCCAAAGCACGTATTGGCCGGCCAGCACGCCGCGGCCAAAGCCCGGCTTGTCGGGCCCATCGGGCCAGACGTGCTCGATGCGTCCCCGTTTGGGACCGTCCAGCACGATCCAATGCAGACGATCCCCGCAGGCAATGAGGTGGCGGTCGCTCGTTCCCAGCAGGTGCAGGACGCCCTCGGTCTCCGCGCCGCTTTGCCACAGCATTTGCCCGGTAGCGGCATCGAACGCGAAGACTCGCGGGCTGTCGGAGGGCGCGACCAGCAACGTGCCGCGATGGTACAGGCACGGATTCACCCCGCGATTCCAGTGCGGGGCCGGGTTCAGCGAATCGCCGGAGCGGGCGCGGGGGTAAAGACTCAGCCATCGCACCTGGCCGTCTTCCGCCGAAACCGCCGCCACTGCGCCGAGATTCGTGTTGTAGTAGAGCGTCTCGCCAACCTTCGTAACCAGGTTGTGCGTGGCCTGGCACGTCAGTCCGCGGGCAGGCGTATCGGCGGCGCACAGGAACCGTTGCCAGCGGCGGCGGCCCGTTTCGGCGTCGAAACAGGCAAGGTGGGCCTGCGGGCGAACGTCGCTGCGGCGCATGCCGACGAACACTTCTGCGCCGTCGCTGATCGGCGCGCCCTCGAAAGCCCAACCCTCCTCGGGAACGATCTTCCAGGCCAGCCGGCCTTCCGCCCGCAAATCGAGGCATGCCAGGTAGCCGGGCCGAAGTGCGGCGTCGCGCTCGAGCGGCTCCGCGGTGACAGCGCTTCCCATGCGGGCGAACAACCGATTGTTGTGCACGCTGAGCGTGAACTGCGGCACGCCGAACGTGTCGGAAGGCACCGGCCCGGGATCGGCAACCCCTTCAAGCTCCTCGCGAAAGACTGCACGCGCGGCGCCCTCCCACGCCGGCGATCCATCGGCCAGGCGGAACCCGAACACCTCCCGGTGACTGCCGGCGAACACCAGCCCGTCGAACCAGACCGGGTAGCAGGCGAGCGATGCCGGGGTATTTGGAACTGCGGAAGGCAGGGGTTGCCGCCAGGCAATCGCCGCGACGTCGGGCGCTTTCGGCGCCGCGCCGTTCCGCGCCATCGAGCCGGCGAACGTGGGCCAGTACGCGTGCTGGCGTTCGGGCGGCCACTGGCGACTGGCGTCGAGCAGTTCGGCAAGGGCCGTGGCGAGATCGACCTCGCGTCCCCCCAAACGCCCGCGTGAATCCGGATGCAGCCGCCGGAAATGCGCCAATTCCTCGGCCGCCTGCAAGGCGGAGCCCTCCAGGATCGAGACCAGAACCAGCCTCGCCCGCACGGTCGCAAGGTCAAGCCGGCTGTCCGGGTAACTTAGCCAGGTCTGTGCCGCCTCCGGTGGCCCTTCGACCGGCAGAATGCTCTCCCAATGCCGCCGGGCCGAGGAGAAGTCGCCGCGCTCCAGTGCCATCTCGCCCAGCAGAAGCAGGGCCTTGTCGCCGAAGCTACTGGCAAAAGCGGTCTCCACCACGTTTTTCAGGAGATGCCGGTCGGGCCCCGCGCGGCCTTCCTCGTACCACTGACGGGCAAGCGGGTCGACCCGGTTCCGGTACACTTCGAGCGCTTCCGGCGGGAAATGTGCCAGCTTCAATCGCCCATATTCCCGCAATCCAACGAATCGGTAGTCCGTAACGGGCATCAGGCGGTCGTCAACCGCGCCCGTGGCAGCCAGCAACGTATCGACTGCCTCAGCCCATTGACCGTCGGCCAGAAGAGCGTCGACCCGATCGAGCTGCGAACGCAACTCGCCGACAACCCGTGGCACCTGAACGTCGGCGTCCAATTGGAATCGAGCCTCGGTCGGCGCCAGTCCCACTTGCGCCGACGCCTCCGGCGGCGGTACAACCAGGACTGCCGCCACGAGCAGCCATCGCGCAAGTCGGACTGCGTAATCCAAAAGCCGTTCTCCCGCTGGCCCAATGACCGTAGAAACAAGGACGCCCCCCACACACCATTCGGGGCATCGGAAACAGCATATTCCAGCTTCCAGTATAGGCCACTCGGCCCGCCGCGCAAAGTGGAGGTCGCCCCCCTTTGGAGTTCCCGGGTGCAGAAATGTGTCTTGCGGTGGCCATGCTCTCGTGCGGTTGGAGTTCACGCTTTAGCGTGCCGAATTTGGCCCACACTTGCTTTACACGCTAAAGCGTGAACTCCAACTGCAAGCCCATTTCTGCCCCCGGAGTTCCCTCACTGCGAGGCGGCCGCCGCTCATCATAGGACCGCCGAACACAACGCGTCGATGTTCTCGCTGGAAACGCCCGGCGGGGTGCCGCCGCCAACGGAGAGGATCAGACGTCGCGGATCGTCGATCGATGCGATGGCCTCGCGGGCACTGCGCCTGACGTCGTCGGGCGTGCCGCGGGCCAGCACGTCGCGCGGGGGAACATTGCCCAACAGGACCATCGACTCGCCGGCGGCTTCGCGCATTTGCGGCAAGCTGTGCTCGAAGCTGAAATTGAACACGTTGAAGCCCATGTCGGTGAAGTACTTCGCGGTAATCAGACCGTGGCAATCGTTGTGCAGAATCCGTACTTGCCCGTCGATGGCGCCGCTGATCCTTTGGAAATACGGCAGGGCGAACTCGCGAAAGTCGTTCTCGCCCAGGAAACCGATCAGGTCGTCGAGGATAAGCATGCCGTCGATGGTCGGGAACTGTTCGGCTTGATACGCGATCCAGTCGCAAACGAAGCTGGTAACCACGTCGAGAAGCTTGTGAATCTCATCGGGGCACAGCTTCACGCCGACCAGTGCCTCGGTATGCCCGATCAGATACGTGGCAATGTTCCACGGTCCGCGCGAGGTGGCCAGGCGCACGGCGTGCCCAGTCGCCTCGATGGCTGCCCGGTTGCGTTTGAGACGCTCGATGACGAACGGGCACATGCCGTCGGTTCGGCAGTTCGGTTTGGTCAGCCGGGCGATGTCGGCGTAATCGTGGAGCATCTTCACCGAGTACGGGAAATCGTTCTCCGGCCACACGCACCGGGCGCCGAACGCCGCCGGCTCCGTGCACATGCCGTACTCTGCCCAGAAGCCGGGCAGGAAGATCACGTCGGGAAAGCGGGCGACTGCCCGCCGGTTCGCCGAAAGCCAAACGCGATCGTCCGTCAGATAATCGAGGATGGTCACACCCGCCCAGCCGGGTAGCCAGGGACAATCGACGATCAGGCCCACCGGCAGCGGTTCGACGCGCTCGCCGGCAAGCACTTTCAGTAGCGTTTCCCATTGTGCGTTGGTCATCTTACGGCCCCCCCTGCCCAGCCAAATGCCGGATGTAATGGACGACGTGCCAGATTTCGTCGGGCTTCAAAGGCCCCAGCACTCCGGGCTGCGGACCCGCGGCCGGCATGGGCGTGCCCTTGATGCCGACGTGCGTGAGCCAGTATAGACTGTCCGGCCGATCGCCGCTACGGAGGATGCCCGTGGTGAAATCGCGGGGACGGAGCCGCTGGATCGGCAGCGTGAAGCGGTCGGCCAGTTCCCGCGTTTGTGCAAGAGAGATGCCCGCTTTCGGCTTGTTCCAGTCGTCATAGATTTCCTCTTCCTCACCGTCGCCCCGCCCCTCCGGGCCGTGGCATTCCACGCAGCGCGCCCCGTCGTTCTGATACAGCGACTTTCCCAGTTCGACCGACGCCAGCCACTGCTCCCGGGTAGCCACCGGCGGCCGCGGCGGTGGAGTAACGACCAGATTGGCCGACTCCTCCCACAGGTCGGCCAGCGGAAGGACGCCGTCCTCCTTAACAACCGACATGTCCAACGGCAGGTATTCGTCTTCGTCGACAACCAGTTGGAGCAGGAACAACTCCGTCTCGCCGCGAAGGCTTAGGTACTTCACATACTCGACCAGGCTGGAGCGCTCGTCCACGTCGAACCGGGCGAACGAGGGCATGGCCGTTCCCGTGACGCCGAGCAGAAGCGTTTGCTCCAGGTCCTTCTGAATTGGCTTCGCTCCGGCTGCGGTGCGCGTGTACTTGAACGTCCCTTGACGGAAGTCGCGGGGGTATGGGTTCAACAGCAACGCGGCCGGGCCGGCCCCGTCGCCGCCAACACCATGGCAATGTGCGCAGTGCTGTCGGTACAGGCCGTACCGTTGGCCCGTTTCATTGCCGAAAACAGGCCCCGCGGCCACGTGCAGCCGCTCCACGTTAAGATTCACACCTTCGGGCGCGCGCGGCTCGTCGGGCGAGCCGAAAAGCCGGTCCAGCGCGCCAAGAATGGCCTCTCGCTGCGAGGGCCCAATCGACTCGGCCTTGCGCCCTTCGGTGTTGAGTCGAAATTGCGGCGGTTCGACCGGACCGCATCCGCTCAACCAGGCCAGCACCGCCGCAAGTACCAGGAAGTCGATTATTCTGTGCCTTCGCACCACGTATTTGTCCTTCTTTCGGTCTCTGTTGCGGCCTCGCGGTAGGCAGTGCAAGACAATAGCCTACCGCGAGCGGGAGACGTGGCATAGGCTTCCAGCCTGTCTTTTCCGCGACAGGCTGGAACCCTATCCCACGCAATTCGGTCCTTCACTGTCTTGCACCGCGTTAGTCCGGATTATTCACTAGCCGCTGGGTGCTAGCCCAATGCCCTTTAGTTTGTAGCGGCACGGCGCGAGCCGTCCGGTACTTTGTAGCGGCACGGCGCGAGCCGTCCGGTACTTTGTAGCGGCACGGCGCGAGCCGTCCGGTACTTTGTAGCGGCACGGCGCGAGCCGTCCGGTATTACAGTGGGAAAACCGGGCGGCTCGCGCCGCTCCGCTAAGAAAACGCCCCCAAATGGTCCCAAAGCAAGCGGCAGCTCGCGTGATGAATAATCCGCGCTGGCAGTCAGCCTTTCTCGAACTGCCTCGGCGCGAGCTGGATTGTTCCTAAATCGTTCACGCCGGGGCGAATCTCGACTTCCAGCCGGCCGCGGGGCCACTCGGGCGTGTCGAGGTAGCCGCACCGCTCTTGCCACACCTGGAACTCGCGCTTTCCGACCGGCAGCTTTTCAATTCTGAATGTTCCATCCCGGGCCGAAATGTCTACATACGGATGGTCCAGCGGAAGGATGTACGCAATTTCCCAAGGGTGGTAATTGCAGATGACCGGGACGGGAACCCGCTGGGGGCGGCCAAACCGCCACGTAGCCGTTGCACCCTCGGCCGGCGGCGCCGGCAGTACGATGTTGGCCGGCCGGTCGCCCAGCGGCGAGAATGCCACGTTCTCGGCAACCACCTCGGAGTTCCGAATGAACAACTCCTGCCTGGTGTGCCAAATCTTCATGCAGTGCGGCACGAAGATGCACGAATGATTATCCAGCAGCACCTGCTTGTCGGCCGCCTCTTCGAGTTCGGGACACACATCGACCTGCCGCTCGCGGCAGTAAACGTACACGTTCATCAAGCCGCGATCCTCGCCAACCATGAGCGACTCGTCGCGGATATCGTACTGACTGCAATGGACGACGTCTTTGTCCACGGTCAGTTTCCGTCGCTCCGGCGGCGCGCCGTCGTACACGAAGCGGCCCACCAGGTCGCCCCAGGCGTCCGCGGCGCGAAGAACCGCCGGCGCCGCAAACCCAGCAGCAAACGCTCCCGCGCCCGCAGCGCTATGAGCAAGGAATCGTCGGCGACTGATCGGCGGCAAAAAATACGACTTCATAGGTGGCATTTCTCCTCGGCAGGAGGCGGGGCAGACGGGAACGCACTCTCCCCCAGTATACCCCGACGGCAGCCAAATGGCCACGTTTCCGACGACCGGACGATGTTGCGGTTGCATGTGTTGGCGATAACACGCCGCCGTCTTGGCCGGCGAGGCTGCCCTGGACGACGGTGACGTTCATGGGCCCGCGACTTCCTGCAACTCCTCCTCCGACGTCCCCACCCTCACATCGCTCAGCACAGCCATCAATTCGTCAAGGTGCTGGCCGGTCGCCGTGTGAATGACAACAGCCCGCCCCTTTCCGGCACTCTGGACCTTGCGGACACCGTGCCCGAAACCCTTCAGCCGCCGCCTGACCTGGGAGGCGGGTAGGCTCACGTACAGTTTGTCACCTTTGGGATCAGCCATTCGACTCGGCACAGTTCACGAATCATGGAGGCCCTGGGTAATGCCTGCCGGTCGCCGATCGGGAACTGCCGATTTCCGCTCCCCGCAGCCCTGCCATTCTACCCTCCGCCGCCATGGGGCGGTAGAATAGGGTGCCAAGGGTGCAAACATCTATCGGGCCTTGACCATGACCGGCGGCGAACCGATGAACCACCACAACGACACTCACTCACTCCTGATTGGCTATATCCTTTGGGTCTTCGGATTCATGGGCGCGCACCGATTCTATTACGGCAAGCAGATCACCGGGACCATCTGGTTCTTCACGCTCGGTCTTCTCTTCATCGGCTGGATCGTCGATCTGTTCCTGATCCCCGGCATGGATCGGGAAGCGGGTCTCCGGTATCAGGCTGGGCACCTGGACTACACCGTCGCCTGGTTGTTGCTGACGTTCCTCGGCGTCTTCGGCATCCACCGGTTCTATATGGGCAAGTGGTTCACGGGCATTCTCTACCTGCTCACCGGCGGGCTTTTTGGGATTGGATTGCTCTACGACCTGTGGACGGTCAACGGACAGGTCAATGAGATCAATCGGCGGGCACTGTTCGCAGGACGTTGACGACGATGTCCGGATTGAGCGCCGATTACTGATGTGCCGCAGGGTGAATAACGCCACCCCAGTCTTTCCGGCCCAGCCCGGCGGACCATCTGCTCGAAAGACGATGGGGCGCGGTTCATGCCTAAAGGCGAACCGCGCGGCGATGAGAAGTAATGAATGATCCCTGCTAACGCTCTCCACTCGCAGCATCCGAATCGTCAACGCTCTGCAAGAGTTCGATCCGGTCGAACAAGGCGCCGCCGCCCATTGTGGTGGGCGCGATGCCGGTCAAGGTGAACTCGCCGAAGTCCTGCCAGAGGTCGCGGGTAACGACGGTCCACTCTTCGGGCGCCTCGGAGGCGACCTCGACCGCCGCCCAGCCGGTGGTGTTCCCGCCGCTGTAGTACCGCCGGAGCGGCTGTTCGGCAGGAGGCCAGTGCCCGCCGCCGGCCAGCTCAATCATGACGCCCGCGGCGCCGGCAGCCTTCCAAGCGAAACGCAGGTAGCGGTACTGGCCGGGGCCCGGGTCCCGGGCAATCGGGTACTGCCATCCGCCGATCGACGCCGAGAACCGCTGGGGCGGCGTCACTCGCAGCGACGCCGCGCCGGCGTACCGATCGGCCGTCTCAAGCTGGACGGTCCCCTCGCCCTCGCGCAGGGCGGCAACGAAGTCCGGCTCGTCGTCGAAGAGGATGACCACTGCCGGCGGCAGCGGCCCCAACGCCTCCCGCAGGTAAGCGATCAGGTCGGCAACGTCCTGCGGGCTGACGAGCTTCTCCATTTCGTCGGGCATCATGGAAATGGACGAGGCTTCCATTTCGTCAATCTCGCGGCGCAGCAACGTGTTCTCGACGCCTTCGTCTTTCCGCAGGGTGACGCTTGTGGCCGTCTCGGCGGCAAGTACTCCGGTGAAGACGCGTCCGTCCTCGGTTATCACGGAGTACTGCTGGTAGCCGACAGTGATTTCGCGCGAGGGGTCCAGCACGTCGGCCACGAGTGTCTCGTCGGCCCGTTGGTTGGCACTGCCCAAATCAGGGCCCACCTCATATCCTCGGTCGTCGAGCCGGTGGCACTTCGCACATTGCTCGTCGAACACCGTCTTGCCCCGGCCGGGATCGCGCGGGCCGCGCAGGGCCGCGATGTACTGGGCCACCACGGCCTCCCGTTCGCCTTGTCCGGCGCTCTTCAGAAGCTCCTCCGCGCGCTGGCGAACAGCAGGGTCGCGGCCTTCGGCCAGCCGGTGCCGCTGCGCCGCGCTTAAGGCCGACGGCCGGATCGTCTCGTTCTCCAGTGCGTCAAGAACGCCGGGCAACCGGTTCTCGCGCGCGAAGACGGCGTCGAGCACCGCAGCTTGAAGCCTGGGCGTATACTGGACCCACCCTGCCAATAGGGTCTCGGCCACGTGCGGCTCGTCGGTCAGGGTCAGCGCATCGACGGCGGCAAGTTGCACGTCGAGCGCCTGCCGGGGCTCGAGCAATTGTGTTGCGATGCCGACCAGTTGGTCGAACGGGGCGGCGGCCAACAAGCGTACCGCGGCACAACGGTCCGTCACCTCGCGGCTTTCGTCGAGAGCCGCCTTCGCAGCTTCCGCGATTGCCTGACGCATTTCGTCGCTATCGCCGAGCTGTAGAAGCCGGGCCGCCTGAACCGCCAGCCCGTGCATCTCACCGGTTGCACGCCGCAGTAGGCGTTGCATGCCTTCGCGTCCTTCCGGTGTCGCAAGCGGCTCCGCCTTGCCACGGCCAAGCCCCGCGACGAACCCTTCCAAGGCGGCAGTGTGCAACGCGGGCGGCGAGCCGGCTTCCAGGTCGGCCACGGTAACAAGCAGCCGAGCCATCTCGCCCTGGTGGCGGCGGGCACCCACAACGGAGCCCAGCGCCGGGATGAACCCCGCCGCCTGCCCCACCGCATCGGGCGATTGCAGCAGCGCGGCGAGCATGTCGCCGGCCCCTTCGGGAACCGAACTGAGGATGGCGTCCGCCAACCAAGGCTCCACCCCGTGACGCCGGGCAAGCCCCAGCAGCGCGTCCCGCGCCTGCGGGCTGGTGCTTTGCCCCAGCGAGAGCGCCACCTGGAGCCGGACCTTCGCATCCGGATCCTCGACCATCGCAAGCAGCGCGGTCAACAGGGCATCGGACTCATCAAGCCACGGTTCAGCCAGCCGGGCCGCGTGCATCCGCACAGCGAAATGGGAATCGGCCATCGCAGGCTTGACCACGCTGGGCGTCAACGCTCGCATGCCGTCGAGCGTGCATAGGGCGTGCAGCCGGGCCTGCGGCGTCGCCCCTTCGTGGACCAACGACGCCAGGGCCGGCACGGCGCCGGGATCAGCGCGTTCGACAAGCAAGCGCTGGGCCGTTTCGCGCCACCATGCGTTCGAGTGGTTCAGCAACTCGACCAGTTCATCCGCCGAAGCCTTGGTCAGGTCGAACGGCCGCCACTTCGGCCCATCTTCCGCCCGCACCCGCCAGATTCGCCCGCGGTCGTGCCCCGCGATGAGCGACTCGACGTACTGCTGCTGCAAGAACCGGGGGATGGCGGAGTAGTCTTCGATGATCTCCCGGTACATATCGACGACGTACAGCGCGCCGTCCGGTCCCTGTGCCAGGTTCACCGGTCGGAACCAGATTTCCGTACTGGCAAGGAACTCCTGCTTGTCATCGCGCGCCCGCCGGGCCCGATAGCCTGCGCCGTCGCGCTCGACAATGCAGCGGTGGACGAAGTTCAGCGCGTTCTCGCACACGAAGTAGCTGCCCTCGCGATACGTTTCAGGCAGGTCGGCCCCGCGGTACAGCAGGTTGCCGCATGCCGAGGTGAAGTAGCCCTGGGAGGTCTCGGTCTCGCCGTAGAAGCGGACCCATGCAGGGTCCTCGGCCCGCTTCCGGCGCCAGGGCTCCGCCTCGCTGATCGGGTACACGTCGTTGTACGGCAACAGGCTCACAAACCCGCCCGCCGCCGCATGGTAGGGATTGCGGGCCAGGTAGTGGTGCGGCAGCGGCACCACGTATCGAATGGGCTGCACCTGAACGATATAGAACCGGTCGCCCCAGTCGCTCGCGGTGTGCCCGAACTGCCCCTTGCCGGTTGCCGGCTCGCGGGCGGAGCCGTCCGGCTTGAACCGGTAGCCGCCGTCGTAGTAGATCCAGTTATCCAGGTTCCATCGCGGGTTGCTGGGCCGGTCCCACATGGGCCCGCCGCCGGTCCGGTAGAGCAGTTCGCGCACTTCGGCTGTGCCATCGCCGTTCCGATCGGCCAGGAAGAGAATCTCCGGCGGGCAAATGACAATCACGCCGTCGCCTGCCGGTACCAGGCCGTAGGCGGGCGGCAAGCGGTCCGCCCACACGTGCGCCTTGTCGAATCGGCCGTCGCCGTCGGTGTCTTCCAGCAGCTTCACCGTGCCGTACTGCCCCTCGGCAGCCCGGCGCTGGGCCTCCGGGCCGGCGTCGATGCGGTAGACCTTCGTATCGAGCCGGCCGGTCTTGTTCAACTCCAGGATGTCGTAATAGCCTTCGAGGTTGTACCCGTGGATTTCGCACACGAACAGCCGGCCGCGGGCGTCGAACGCCATGTCCACCGGGTCGTCGAGCAGATCGTCGCCGGCCACCAACTCGATGACCAGGCCCGGCTCCAATCGGAACAGTTTCGCACTGACCTCCGGCGGATTCGGCTTCGGCGCGTCGGTTGGCTCTGGAATGCCCTGGGCAAACCCCGCCGCACCCAGCCAGCCGGCGACCCAACATGCAAGGAAACAATGCACCGCGAAATGGAAACGCTTCATGGCACGGTCTCCCGGTGACGCAAACTCCTGTCCAACTGGCACGCCAGCCACGCGCACGTCCGGCCGGCGGCGTAAACCACAAGCCCCACGAAGAATATCCACGGCATTGTCCACAGCAGCGCACCGACAACGACAGTCCACTTGCCGAACGTCCCTACTACGTCGCAGCCTGCTGCCAACGTGCGGCACACGCGTACCCTTGGCGGAGAGTCTGGCATGGGACCGGGTTCCAGGAGCTTCAGCAGGACGGCACGCACGAAGACTCCACCCAAGCCGAATCAGTGTGTGTTGGCAAGCGACTTACGGACAACCTCAGGGAGTTCGATGGAAACGAAGCGGTCTTGCGAGTGAAGATAATCCTCACCACTCTCGTCAACCACGCGGACATGGGCTAGGTGCTTCTGGAATCCGGTCATTCATTCCGTACTACGCGAATGTGGCAGCGGATTGGATGACGGGTTCAATCAGCCGGGAGCCTTGCGGCGGTGCCAAACCTTTCACTCGCACTAGGACGACCGGCACACCTTCCTCGCGCCACTGCTGTTCGGCCAACTCGCGGCTGTAACGGTTGAACTCGGCCTCACCCGTTATCTCGAAGTAAACGAACGCGCCTTCCGGCAGGTCGTCCGCTACGTCGGGGCGCTCGAACACGAACTTGCCGAACTCGGCGGCGAGTTCGAATTGCCTTCGGGCAAAATCTCGCGGATCGATCATGTTTCCGCCTCTCCCAGGTATCTGGCGTGATAGGCCTTCCAGTTCGTTCGCAAGTCCTCGATGGCGTAGGTGAACGTCTCGTTCATACCCCCGGCAAAGAGGCCCGTCTTCTCCTGGCTGCCGTCCGGATGCAGCGTATCGCGATGGCAGAAGCCGTGGGCATTATCGTAACGGACCACCGGTATCCACTTATCTTGGTAAAAGATCTCCAACTGCACTGTGAACTGCACAATCCGGTTCTTTACTCGCTGAAAAGCGCAACGAACCTGCACTTCTGCAGGCGCGATTCGGATGAACCAAGTCTTCGCGACCGGCTGCGTACCATCCATCGCAATCCTCGCACCTCAATGGCATCCTGCTGCAGGCAGTTGAGTCCTCAAGGGTGTAGTGTAGCACTCCTTGCCGAGCGTGTCAATGATGGGCGGATCGAAGAAGGCATTCCAGTAACTTGCACTTCACTCCAACCTTACTCCAACCGCGCATCCATCATGCCCCGGACCGACTGCCGTTGCTTCAAGTACCAGTCGTAGTTCAGCAGCAGCTCGGTCATAGCTTCAAGCTGCTCCGTGCTGTCGCCGGGAAAACGAACGGGATCGAGCGATTGGCCCGGGGGGGGGAAGTTGGCAGGCATGCCGGTGTAGGGCAGCAGCGACGTGGGGCTGGCCAGCCAGCGGCGGAGATATTCGGCACGCAGCCGGGGCGAAACCTGGGTCAGATCGGGGGCGACCGTGGTACGCACGGCCTCGCCGGGACTGTAGTCGCCGATCTGGTGGCACCGCGCGCAGTAAGTCTGCCCGTCGAGGAGCATTTGCACGGCGGCGCTGAACCGCTCCTGCCGCTCGGGCGTGAGTGGCTCGTCACGCAAGCGATGTGCCGAAAACCCGCCGGTGCCGGAGAAATCCACCTGCGCGGTTGCCGTGAAGAAGCTGACCAGCCTCTCGGCCTCTTCCGGCGATAGGTTGTATTGCGGCATGCGCATCATCGAAGCCGGCCGAACGGCGTACGGGCGCAGCAGATACTCGTGCAGCCACTCGGGCCGCAATGCCGCGCCCGTGTGCGCCAGCGGCGGAGGCAGCCAGCCCCAGGCTTCAGGGCCGATCGGGTTGTCGCCTGCGGCGCGGGCGTCGGCCAGGGCCGCCGGGTAGAGCAGCCGTGCGAGGTTGCCGCCCCACGCCGGGCGCTGCCGCACAATCTGGTTGCTCCAGACCAACACATCCGCACCACCCACCGCGCATGCCTCCCCGGCAAGCACCGCCGGTTTCCAGAGGGTGAAGGCGTGGAGGAGTATCTCGTTGCCGTCGGCGTCGTCGTCTTCATCGACAATCGCCAGGCGGCCTTCGGCATCCAACTGCGGCATGCCGGTCAGCGTGGCATGGGCCAGCCCCCGGTCGTCGACTCGTAGCGACGCCTCGATTTCGGCTTGCGAGAATCGCGGCATGAGCCAGTCGAAGTCGTCATGGGGCGGCGGCGGCTCGAACTCCGCCGGGTCGTACGCGATCGACCACTGCTCCATGCCGAGCGTGTGGCATTCGGCGCAAGCGTGCCGGTCGAGCACGTGCCGGCCCTCGACAATCGCCCGCCGCTGCCGGTCGGGTTGATGCACGTACCTGTCCGCGGGCGGGTCGGCCGTCAGTCCCAGCACGAAGGTCATGACCGCTTCGCGCTCCGCGGGCGTGAAGTCGAACTGGCCCATGGTGAGCCACTCGTTGAACGGCTTGTCAGCCGCCAACCGGTAGTCGAAGCTCCGCGGCTTACGCAACTTCTGCCACAGGAAGCCCTCGCGACGCCGCTGGCGAATGGCGTCGAGGTAGAACGGGTCAAGGGGCGAGTGGTCCGGTTGCGCCGCGTCGGCGTCGCCCTGCTTCCCGACCGACTCGGCCGCGTAATGTTCGACTTGCTCGAAGGCCAGCAACGACTCGCGTTTGCGGCCCCAGTCGCTCAGTGCCGGCCCGATGGGCGGCGCGTCTTCGAACCCGGGAATATCGTGGCAGGCATAGCACCCGCGCTTCGCGATGGTGCGCCGGCCCACGTAGCGGAGCTTCTCCTCCGTCGAACCCTGTAGCACTCTTTCCGCCTCAGCCTGCGGCATAACCCTTGCCAAATGCACGAGCACGAGTTCGTCAAGATCGTCCGGCTGATACTCAGGCTCGACCGCCCGATACGGCGGCACGTCGAGCAGGAACGCCACAACATCGGCCACCGGGTCAGACGGTTGCGGCACGTCGGCCGCATCGTCCGGTGCGTCGCGCAGCATGACCGGCTCCAAGGGAACCTGCGGCATGAGGGTGCGCGGCGATCGGTGCACGGGATCGCGGAGAAAGTCGTTCAGCCACGCCTTTCCCACATCGGTTTCGTACTTCGCACCCAGGCGGGAAAGGTCCGAGCCAACGGTCGACTGCCCCTCGGGGAACGCCTCGTGCTTGTGGCACGCCAGGCAACCCTGCATCTGGTACACCTTGCGACCCCGGGCCGGCGACGGGTCTTCAGAAAAACCCTGCGGCGGCGGCAACGGCTCGATCGGCTCGCTGGCCGACATCAGGTACGCGGCAATCGCCTGAATCTCGACCGGCTCGAACCGCCCGGCCTCCTCGAGGGCGGGGCCGGAAAGATGCTCGTGCAACCCGAATAGCCGCGGCATCCGTGTGTCAGGCAGAAAGTGCCGCGGATCGGCCGTCCGGTCCATCATCATTGCCGGAGTCAGCTTCTGCGCGGCATCGCGCAGGCTGGGGCCTACCTTGCGCATCGTACCCGGCGGGCCATCGGCCGCTATTTGAGTACCGTCCGGTTCCAACCGCATATCGGGCCCGACGCGCCGTCCGGCGGCGTCGTAGCCGCGAATCTCATGGCAGCCGAAGCAGCCGTTTTCGCGGATCAGGTGGTAACCAGCCAGCAGCTTCGGGGCCGGCGGGTCAGGATACCGGTCGCTCGGCTCCAGGTCGGTCACCTCATGGTGACACTGCAAACAGCGGCTCTCGACAAATCGCCGCGGCAGCATGGGCCATTCCCAGTGCGGGTTCGGCTGCCAGTCGTGCTCGCGGCGCCAGCGGGCGGCGGCCTCAGGCGTGTCGGGCATATGCGAGGCCCAGCGGAACGACGTGCCGCTCCCCTGCCCGTCGTGGCAAATCGTACAGCCGAACTCATCGACCGGATGCGGGCTGGTCGCCCCCAAGAAGAGACTCAGCCTCGGATGCGAACTGAACGGCTGCGAAAACCCCCTATCCGATTCCGCAATACCCTGATGACAGGTGGTACAGCGGTCGAACCTCGCCACGCGCCGGAAATGGTAATCGAGCGTCAGGTCGGGCAGCCAAATCTGCTCGATCGCCGGCGCCTTCCGACCCTGCCCGACCTCCGCCACCGACTCGACCAACCGCCGATATTCCCGCTGATACCGCCGCCACGGCCGTCGATATTCCGCCGCGATCATCCAAACCGTCACCGCCAGCAGCGCCACCGCACTGAGGCACATCCAGACGTGCAACTGCCGCACATTCCGAAAAGTGACTTCCAGCGGACGCATGGAACCACTGACAGAACGCTGATCCGATGGATTTGGCATACGAGAGGCTTACCAGGAGGACTCCAACCGGAAAACCCGGGTTGTTGCCGTCCGCAACTGCGTCAAACCGGGCAGTAAACCAATCCACCCGGAAGTGTTATTTACTCACGAAAACGTCGACCAAACCAATCATTGTAATCGTTGTCTTCGCCCCGGCAATCCTGTATACCATTCACTATTGGGGGTGGGTTGCCAAACACTCTAGGTGAGAGCGGAAGAGCATGTCGCCGGCGCCGCCACGCGGCATATTAGCTCGCACCGCCTGCCGCGCACCGCCTTGCCAGCCGCCGCTGGGACGGTACAATCACGAGCAGCGCGAAAGGGTGGCGGCATCGGGCATCGGAGAGGTCTTACCGGGGAGGATGGCGGCATGAGCACGGCGGCAGAGAGTATCGGGCTGGGGCCGTTTCCCGGCGAGTGGACGCGGCGGCACTTGCTGGGGCTTGAAGAGCTTTCGGCCGCCGAAATTTCCCTCATCCTCGATAAGGCCGAGATCTTCAAGCAGGCCATCCTGCGGGGGCAGCGGCGAATCCCGCTGCTCGACGGCGTTACTTGCGTAACGCTGTTCTTCGAGAACTCCACCCGCACGCGAACCAGCTTTTCGCTGGCTGCACGCCGGCTCGGGGCCGATTCGGTCGATTTCTCCGCCTCGACCAGCAGCCTATCGAAAGGCGAAACGGTCATCGATACTGCCAAGAATATCGAGGCGATGGATATCGACATGGTGATTGTCCGGCATCGCACGCCGGGCACCCCCCACCTGCTGGCACAGAACCTTCGCGCCTCGGTCATCAACGCCGGCGACGGGCCGCACGAGCACCCGACGCAGGGGCTGCTCGACATGCTGACCATCCGCGAGCGCCGCGGCCGGATCGAAGGGCTTACCGTGGCCATGGTGGGCGATATCGCCCACAGCCGGACCGCACGTTCCAATATATGGGGGCTGAAGAAACTCGGCGCCCACGTCATTGTGTGCGGGCCGTCGACCCTGGTCTCGCCGCAGTGGAAGGAGCTGGGAGTCGAGTACTCCTGGAGCCTCGACGACATCCTGCCGCGCGTGGACGTGCTGAACCTGCTGCGCATCCAGTTCGAGCGGCAGTACGGGCGGCCGTTCCCGTCGGTCCGGGAATACGCACACCTCTACGCGATGAACGCCGAGCGGCTGGCGAAGACGAAAAACGACATCCTGATCCTCGCCCCCGGCCCGATCAACCGCGGGGTGGAAATTACCACCGACGTGGCCGACGGCCGCTACTCGGCCATCCTCGAACAGGTGACCAACGGCGTGGCCGTGCGCATGGCCGTGCTATGGCTGCTCAGCGGCGCAGGCCGGAACAAGGAGTAGAGACAGGTTATGCCCATACTCATCCAGAACGGCCGGGTGATCGATCCCTCCCAGGGACTCGATCGCGTCATGACCCTGCGCATCGCCGACAGGCGGATTGCCGCGTACGACGTCGCGCCGGAGGACGGCGATGAAGTGATCGACGCCACGGGCCGCATCGTTTCGCCCGGGCTGATCGACATGCACGTGCATTTGCGGGAGCCGGGACGCGAGGAGGACGAGACGATTGCCACCGGTACGGCCGCCGCGCTGGCCGGCGGATTCACCGCGGTCGCGTGCGTGCCGAATACCGAGCCACCCATCGACAGCCAGGGCGCCGTCGAGTTCGTGCGCGATCGAGCCGCCCGGGCCGACAACTGCCGCGTCTACGTGCTTGCCTGCGTGAGCAAGAACCGCGAGGGGAAGGAACTGGCCGAAATCGGGCAGCTCGTCGAGGCCGGCGCGGTCGGGTTCACCGACGACGGCTCGCCCGTATCCGATTCCGAACTGATGCGCCGCGCGTTCGAATACTGCCTGATGTTCGACAAGCCGGTGCTGAACCATTCGGAGATCCGCGAACTGACCGAGCACGGCGTGATGCACGAGGGGAAGACGTCGCTGGTGCTCGGATTGTCGGGCATGCCCGCCGCCGCCGAAGATGTGATGGCCAGCCGCGACATCGCACTGGCCGAGGCGACCGGCGGCCGGTTCCACCTGATGCACGTTTCCACCGCGGGCAGCGTGGACGCCGTGCGGCGGGCCAAGCGGCGCGGGGTGCGCGTGACGACCGAGGTCACCCCGCACCACTTCACGCTTACCGACGAATGCCTCCGCACGTTCGATTCGAACTACAAGATGAACCCGCCGCTGCGCGACAAGCGCGACGTGGAAGCCTGCATCGAGGGCCTGGCCGACGGCACGATCGACTGCATCGTGACCGACCATGCGCCGCACGCCAAGGAGAAGAAGATGCAGGAACTCGACCGCGCCCCGTTCGGCATCGTCGGGTTGGAAACCGCGCTGGGGCTGGTGGTCACGCGGCTGATCGAGCCGGGACACCTCGACTGGCCCGCCGCCATCGAAAGAATGTCGGTCAATCCGGCCCGCATCCTCGGGATCGACAAGGGTACGCTGGCAATCGGCGCCGATGCCGACATTACGATCATCGACCCGCAGGTGAGGTGGACCGTCGACACGTCCGAGTTCCGTTCCAAGAGCAGCAACACGCCGTTTGCCGGCTGGGAATTGACCGGGCGTGCCGAGACGGTTATTGTCGGCGGGAAAGTGAAGTTCCGCCGGTAACCTTCCCTCCACGGAAGGCCGTTCTTATGCCCGGCTTCGTGCTCATCGACGGCTACAATCTACTGCACGCCACAGGCATCGTGGCACGCGGGATTGGGCCGGGAACGCTAGAGCGCGCGCGGCTGGCACTGCTGGGCTTCTTGGCGGGCTCGATGACCCCGGAGCAGTTGCAGCGAGCGACCATCGTGTTCGACGCAGCCGGGCGACAGCCGGGATTGCCCCGCGAGGCGAATCATCGCGGCATGAAGGTGCTCTTCGCCGCAGGCTATGCCGATGCCGATGCACTTATCGAGCGGCTGATCCGCCGCCATTCAGCCCCCCGGCAGTTGACCGTGGTGTCGAGCGACCACCAGGTGCAGCGGGCGGCCCGACGGCGCAAGGCCAAGGCGGTCGACAGCGGAGCATGGTATGCGGAACTGGTGGCGAGCCGGCGGAGGGCGGCCGGCGGCGCCGTCGAGACTTCCGGCCGCCCGCCCGTCCCGCTACTTCAGGAGGACGTCGAATACTGGCTGCGGCAGTTCGGCGGCGAGGCGGCTATAGAAGCCTGGTTGAACGCCGAATTGAACCGCGAGACACCCGCGCCTGATGGCCATCCGCCGGCGGGCGAACCGCCGACCGACGGTGCGCCCGACAAGCCTTCGGTCGCCGAGGCCGACTCGTTGGCCAATCCATTCCCGGAAGGCTACGGCGAAGACCTTTGGGAGGACGGGGATATTTCTCCATGATGAGGCGAGTGGCAGACAGGTAGGGTGGGTCACGGTCGCGTGGGGCGCTGGTGGGCCCGCACAAGCCGCACCCGACCTGATTTACAGCCCGCCGTCTGGATGCAAGCCGGCAGTAGCGACCGATGGCCCACCAAAGAAGCGGCTTGTTTGACGCACCCTACCTACCGCGAATAATCCGGGCCAATCACTGAAGACGGCTACTCGGAGTCCGGCATGTCCTCGGGCGACTGGCTGCTGATTTCGGGCGCCCCGGCCTCATCGGTGCGGATGGGCGGCAACCCGTAGGCCGGCTCGGAGGCGTCGGCGTCCTGGTACACCTCGTCCATTTCGGTGGCATCCACGTTGCGGCGGAGCAGCAGGTAAATGCAGGCGGCAGCCGCAAAGAAGTAGCTGTAGAGGAACCCGACGGCCAGAAGTTTCATACAGCCCACCCAGAAGGCAATCAGTCCGGCACCGACGCCGGCAATCTCGCCCAATTCGCCCGGCGATCCGGCCAGCGTGCCCATGCGTGCCTCGGCCACGGCCCAGCTCGCCGCCCAATGGGTCATCGTCACAATGAGGGCGGTGAAGTTAGCCACCAGAAGCCAGCCGAGGGCTCCGAAAAGGGAAGCCACGACCGCGTAGAAGAGATAATGCAGCGGGCGTTGGAAGACGTAAGCGTACGACCGGCTGAGTGCATCGAAGCTATCGGTCCCCTCCGCACTAATCGTGGCGGCCATCAAGGGCCAGCCGAAGAGCAGGCCCAACATCAACATGGCCATGACAAAACCGAGCGCCAGGGCCAGCGGCCAGATCAGGCCGACAAGCACCAGCCCCGCATTCAGATTCGCCAGGAGTGACGGAATGAACACACCGATCGCACAAAGAACGATCCCCAGAAGAGGCCACAACGGCGCAAGGAAATAGGCCGGCCACTTCGCCGCGGCAAACCGCAACGCCGCCATGAAGCCCACCCGCTCATCGGCTGCCAACTGCACCACGGCCACCCGGGTAATCATCCCTCCGAACAACGACCAGACGGCAAGCCCCCACAATCCGCAAAGTGCTATGCATATCACGGCGCCGGCCGACGCTTCCGGCTGGAACACGTCCACAAGCGGCCGGCTCAGGTGCCCCCAACTGCCGAAGAGAGGGTCCGATGCGTGCCAGGCCGTTGGAGCGAACCCCTCGACTGCAAACCGACCGGTCGGCATCACCACACCCGGCCGATCCGGGACGGCTGCCGCAATCGCGCCGAGAGGATTGTTCTGGTATTCCGCCATCAAGCCGACCGGCTGGTCAGGGTCTGAGAACATCAGTCCCAGCAACGACCAACCGCAAACGGTCAGCAATACGCCGGCAGCCGCCGGCAACAACGCACGCAGGTCGATGGCCATTCGGAACAAGCGGAACAGGGCCAACCAGGGGAATATCTCGTTCCACGCTACCGATCTGAGTTTGGCGCCGTCTTGGTCGAACATGATCGTATCCTCTCAGCGGTGGGAAGCCACGGCGACGTTCCTGAGGCGTGGCTTGTGGAATGAACTCAGACAAAAGTGCAACCGAATAGGTTGCGCAACCTGCTCAATTATACGCCCTTTTCCAGAGTCCGCAAGAGATCGGTAGGGTGGGTCAAACAAGCCGCTTCTTTGGTGGGCCATCGGTCGCTACCGCCGTCGTGCATCCAGGCCGCGGGCTGTGAATCAGGTTGGTTGCGGCTTGTGCGGGCCCACCAACGACCAACGCGACCTTGACCCACCCTACGTATATGAACAATCCGGGCTAAATGCAGTTGCACGATTCCAGGAGATTCGGATTCAGCCGAAACCCCTTGCGGAGGAGGCGGCCCCCCAAGACGAATCTCCCGAAATCACGAAAAGCCATTTAGAACACCCGGTCGGCCCGCGTTAGTAGTCGATTGGCGGTGTCGTCGTTGGTGAACCGCATCGCGGGACCGTCCCACAGCAGCTTCTTGCCGGTCACCATGGCAATGTTGCCCAGCAACGGGGTTTCGGTCAAGAGGCCGCTGTGTCGGACGAAGTCGGAGCCGGCCGGCGGTCCGCCACGGCAGGCGTCGACCCATTCGTGGTAATGGCCAGCCGACCGCGGCAGCCGTTGCGGCGGCCGGCCGTAACGATGCATGGTGGCCTCGGGCAACAGTCGCATGCCCATGAGTGTCGCCTTCTCGCCGATGTAGATATCGCCTCGAACGGATTGGTCGGCTTCGAGCCGCTCCGGGCGGGGCGGCTGCAAGCCGCCGCCGTGCCAGGTGAGTGTCACCGGCGGCATGTCGCCACGCGCGGGAAACTCCCACCGCACCCGGAAGCGGCGCGGATACACGCCCGGCCCAAGCTCTTCGCACGTTCCCTCGACACTGATTGGGTAGGCAAGATTCATCGCCTTGAAAACGGTCGAGAGCTTGTGACAGCCCATGTCGCCCAACATCCCGGTGCCGAAGTCGCGCCAGTCGCGCCATTTCCAGGGATGATAGGCGGGATGATACGGGCGCACGGGCGCGGGCCCAAGCCACAGATCCCAATCCAACCCTTCGGGTACCGGCGGCATCTCCGGCGGCGCTCCACCCCAAGCAGCCTGCTCCCAGAACGGGAGGCCCACCGTTACGTGGACTTCGGTCACGGGTCCAAGAACTCCGTCGAGCATGAACTCTTGAACCACCCTAGCTTCTTCCGATGCCTGCCCCTGGTTTCCCAACTGCGTTGCCACGCCCATGCGCCTGGCCGTTTCGGCAACCTCGCGGGCTTCGCTGACTGTGTAGGTGAGCGGCTTCTCGCAATAGACGTGCTTGCCCTGGTTCAACGCTGCCAGCGCGATCACCGCATGGCTATGATCGGGCGTGGCTACCATCACCGCATCGACGTCTTCCTTGTCGAGCAGTTCTCGATAATCAATGTAAGAGCGGCATGCCCGGTAATTGCCCGCGCCCTTCTTCTCGGCGTAATGTTTGTCGACAAGCTGCCGGGCTGGTTCACAGCCACCGAGCTTCTGCTCCTTCCCCTGCATCCATTCCCACGATATGTAGCCGCCGCCTTCACGGTGGACGTCGCAAACGGCGGCAACCTGCACCTCGTCGAACTGGAGGAAGTTGAACAGGTTCACGTGCCCCTGACCGCCCATGCCAACGCAGCCCAACACCGTCTTCTCACTAGGCGGAACATGCCCCTGTCCGCCCAATGCGCACCGGGGCACGATCGAAAAGAGGGAGGCCGCCGCGCTGCCTTGCAGGAACGTGCGTCGGGAGAGTCTGGGTTTCAAATAAGACATCGGGTGATCCTCCTCTCAGGATTCGGGAAGCGGGAGCAACGGCATAATCAAGTAACAGCTTAATCCCTTCGCCGCCCGCCGACAACACGGAGTTGAACCGATATGGGGGGTAGCTGTCCACGGAATTCGCCCGCGCCGCGACCCAGTAAATAGCCACAGCGACAGGGGCGAACGGCCCGTGAACGGCTCTCGTGTTTGACGCATTGGAGTCTCCGCATGGCGTGCCGTGGGAATCTGAAACGCGTCGAGTCGCCGGTATCGGCTTCGGGATAAGCTGTCCGCAGCAACCCGAACGTAAGTGTTTGCAAAATAAGCACTTGGAGCCACTTTTTCGGTGCGTGCAGAATCTTCAAAAACCCGTCTTGACGGCTTCGGCGAAGTGGGTATGCTTGGGGCAGTGTGGGACGCAATGGGGCTTTTTGGGTGAATCATGTTACTCACTGGATCGTTTGGTCGCGTGATCGACGAGAAGCAGCGGTTAGCGATCCCCAAACGGCTCCGGGAGGCCATGGGCGTTTCCAACGGTGGAGCCCTGTACCTCGCCCCCAGCACCGATCAATCGCTCTCTTTGTACACCGAGGAGGCTTTTGCCAGCCTGGCTGCACGTCTGGAGCAGGTATCACCTACCCGGAGGGACGTGAGGGCCTTCGTGCGTCTGTTTTATGCCCGGGCGCAACGGGTGGAGCTGGACAGCCAGGGCCGGGTGCGTGTTCCGCAGGAGTTGGCCGCGTTGGCCCGACTGGAAAAGGAAGTCATCCTGCTTGCAGTGCAAGACCACCTCGAATTGTGGTCGGCAGAGTTGTGGCAGCAGTACCTCGACGAGAAACTAGACCATTACGACGAGTTTGCCGAAACTGCGTTTGGCGGCGCGGGCCCGGCCGAGGAACCGGCCTCGGCGATGAAGCCGCGCTGACCCCATCCTTCCCGCCGTTTTCCAAAGGAGGAAGCCCGATTTCCCAAGTGTTTTCGCCATGCGTGAGAGCGGCGGCGCCGGTTACCGGCCACCGATCGGCCCCGCAAACCTGCCCACGGGCAAGGTGCAAGCCAACTCACGGGTACGAGCGACAAGAAGTCGCTCGGCTGCGAATAGCGATGCTTTTTCGTCAACTCAGCCAGACGAATTCGCTTGCAGGCCCTTTGCCTTGAGTGGGTGCATGGATGCACCCGAGGCGGGGCGCTGCCAGTAGAAAGAGGGCTCTTCCTTGGCGCACCAGCCGTCGATCCACATACCCGTTCTCCTGGACGAAGTCGTCCATTGGCTCGCGCCTGTGCCCGGTGCGATGTTGGTCGATTGCACGTTGGGCGGGGGCGGCCACGCGAAGGCCTTGGCGGCTCGCGTGTCGCCGAGCGGCATCGTCATTGCCCTGGACCGCGATCCCTCGGCGGTTGGGGCTGCCCAGGAGAACCTGGCCGGACAACCGGTCACGCCCGTCCACGGCAGTTTCGCTGATCTTCCCGAGTTGCTCGCCGAACGAGGGATTTCGGCAGTCGATGGTATCCTGATGGACCTGGGCCTCTCCAGCGATCAGTTGGCCGACCCGCGCCGCGGCTTCAGTTTCGACACCGATGGCTCCCTGGATCTCCGCTTCGACCCCACCGCCGGCGAGCCGGCATGGCGGCTTCTGGACCGTCTGAGTGCGGAGCATCTGGCCGACTTAATCTACGCATTCGGCGAAGAGCGATTCAGCCGGCGCATTGGACGCGCCGTAGTCCAGTGCCGGGAGCAGGGCAAGCCGATCCGCACGGCGGCCGATCTGGCAACCCTGGTCCGCAGGTGTGTTCCCAGACGCGGGCGCGGCGAGCGGATCGACGCCGCCACGCGTACGTTTCAGGCGTTGCGTATTGCAGTAAACAATGAGTTGAAAGCATTGGAGACTGCGTTGCGACGTATTCCCGAATGCCTCCGCGAGGGGGGGCGGTTTGCTGTAATCAGCTTCCACTCGCTCGAAGACCGCCGTGTGAAAACCGCCTTCCGCGAAGATCAACGGCTTTCGGTGCTGACGAAACGCCCCATTCGGCCATCCGAGGAAGAAACTGCCAGGAACCCCCGGTCCCGCAGTGCGAGGCTGCGTGTGGCGGAACGCATCATCCAACCGGGTATCGGTGCGTCGAGTCGAACCATCGAACCATAATCGCGTCTGTTCGGGGTTGCCCTAATACCGTTTTTTCGGTAACACTCCACCCGCGCCATCCAATGAAGGAAGAGTGCGCGAGATAGGCGGCGCAGGCAAGATCGGGTCGCCTGCAAGGCACTCACATTTCGGTGCGCGACGCGCGAACTCATCGGCCATATTGGTTTTTGGAAGCAAGGAGCCTTGGAATGGGCAAGGAGACCAAGATCGGACTGGCGGTTATTACTAGCCTGTTTGTCATTTTGGGCGCGGTTGTTACGGTTCGGATAGCCTCATTTGCCAGGAGTTCCGGGTCCGACGTGAGAGAGGACGCCTCCGATGCCGACGCCGTGGAGGCGGCAGATTCGACGCCAGCAGCATCCGTCGTCGTTGCCGAGGGTAGTGCACCGGCCACGAGCCGCGATACCCCGGCCGGGGCAGCGGCAGCAAAGAAGCCAACCGTACTATCGCCCGCCTCCCCCGATCCGGCGACCGGCAGGGGCGCCCAGTGGCGGCAACTGGCTGCACAGAATGGCCAGGCAGAGGCCACAAGCGAGTTTGGCGCCGGCTCGGCGCCGTCGCATGTGCCCATGCCCCCACGGCCCGTGCTGGACGAGCCGGGTAAGCCCGCACCCTTGCCGCCGGAGCCGTCTGCCGGCTTCGCAATGGCAGGAACGGAGCAAGACGGGGTGCAGGCGTCGGAATCTCGGTACGGGGGGCGGTTCGACGCGCCCGAAGCGGGAATGCCCGTACGGCGGCACAGGTATTCCGACCCGGATGCAGCGAGCGGCCCGGAGTTGTCGCCCAATTACATGCCGCGACAGGACACGGTCTCGGCAGCCGATATCCAGGCGACTGGCAGAGGCCGCCCGGGCTCCGAATCGGACCCGGGTGCGGGGCGCCGCGCCGATGGCACCTACGAAGTCCAACCCAATGACAACTTCTGGACCATCTCGAAGAAACTCTACGGAACCGGCGCGTACTTCCGGGCACTGGCCGAGCACAACCGTGGGAAGATAGCCGACCAGAACCAGTTGCAGGTTGGCCAGATCGTGGCCGCGCCGGACGTAGCAGAACTGGAACAGAAATACGCTGCCTACTGCCCGAAGCCCGAACACCGTCACGTGGCCCGCCATCAGACAGTCTCGGTGCGCACGGCGCAGATGGGCGCCGGAGCGTACACGGTGGTCGAGGGAGACAGCCTGTACCGGATCGCCCGTCACGAGTTGGGCGATGCGTCGCGATGGTACGAAGTGTACAAACTCAACCGCGAGGTGATCGGAGAAAGCTTCAACCATCTCCGGCCCGGCACGCAACTCGTCCTGCCGGAGAAGGCAGATGCAGAGCCCGCCGACGTACTCACGCGGCGGCCCGGTCCGCTTTACTAGGC
This sequence comes from Thermoguttaceae bacterium, assembly GCA_034005525.1. Classification (GTDB taxonomy): domain Bacteria; phylum Planctomycetota; class Planctomycetia; order Pirellulales; family Thermoguttaceae; genus PWXP01. The sequence goes on from JAVEUP010000007.1 coordinate 91,640, forward strand.
ACGCATGAAGATCATTTCCGGCGGGCAAACCGGGGTCGACAGGGCGGGGCTCGACGCTGCAAGGAAGCTCGGTCTTCCGCATGGCGGGTGGTGCCCGCGTGGGCGGCGCGCCGAAGATGGAACCATTCCGTCGCGTTACCAACTTGACGAAACAGCCTCGGCCGACTATACCGTGCGAACCGAGCGCAACGTGCTCGATTCCGACGCGACGCTCATTCTATGCCGCGATGCACCCAGCGGCGGCACGTTGCTCACCATCTCGCTGGCCGAGCGGCACGGCAAGCCGATCCTCGTAGTCGATCCGGACGATATCGCCGGCGCGGATCGGATTGCCGACTGGTTGCGAGAGCACGACTTTCCAGTGCTCAATGTAGCCGGACCCCGCGAGAGCCAAAGCCCGGGCATCGCCGCCGCCGCCGAACGCACGCTGTGCGACGCCTTCCGCGGGCTGGACCTGCCGCCGGAAGACTCGGACCCTGTCGGCTTGACGCAGTAGCGCGGATTATTCACGACGATGTAGGGTGGTGACAAGCAAGCCAAGACCCTAGTGGGCCTTCGGTCGCTTGGCCGGGCCTGCTTCCAGCGCACGGCGTGCAAACCACCCTGGGCGTGGCTTGCGCAGGCCCACCAAGGACTTACGCGACCTCGACTCACCCTACGGATGTGAATAATCCGGGTCAAGCCTGCGACAACAATGAAATATATTCTTTCGCGAGTCCTAACCCGCCTGGTGCGCCGGCACGACGTCTTCCCGGGCAGTTTCGGCTTCTGCGTTGGCGTCCGGAAGGTCCGGGCTGCCGAGCAGCCGGCCGCCCTCGAGGTAAACACCCATTCGGCGGAACTTCGCGTACCGTTGCTCCACAAGATCTGGAATGGGGACTGTCGCGAGTTCGCGCAGGGTATTGCGAAGAAACTGCTTCAAGAGACTGGCCATTCGATGGTGGTTGCGGTGTGCACCGCCCAGAGGTTCGCGGACGACCTCGTCAATGACGCCGAGCCGCATGAGGTCGGCCGCGGTGATTCGAAGCGCCTCGGCGGCCTTCTCTTTGAAGGTGTGACTTTTCCATAGGATACCGGCGCAACCTTCGGGACTGATAACCGAGTAGTAGGCATGCTCGAGCATGGCCACACGGTCGCCCACGCCGATACCCAGGGCCCCGCCGGACCCCCCCTCGCCGATGACCACGCAGATAATCGGGGTAGGGAGCCGCGACATGTGGAACATCGATTCGGCAATGACTTGCGCCTGGCCTCGCTCCTCGGCCCCGATGCCGGGATACGCACCGGGCGTGTCGATCAGGCAGATGACCGGCATGTGGAACTTCGCAGCCAGTCGCATCTTCGCCATAGCCTTGCGATAGCCCTCGGGGTGGGCGCAGCCAAAGTAACATGCACTACGTTCCTGAAGCGTCTTGCCCTTCTGATGGCCGACGACCATAATCCGATGCGTGTCTAGTTTGGCCCAGCCGGTCCGCAGGGCCCGGTCGTCGCCAAAGAACTTGTCGCCGTGCAGCTCGATGAAATCGTCGAAGACCAACTCCAGGTAGTCAGTGGTCATGGGCCGATCCGGATGCCGGGCCACCTCGACCGTTTCCCACGGCTTCAACCGACTGAAGGTCCGTTTCTTCAGGTCAGTCAGTTCGCGCCTCAGGCGGAAGACTTCATTGCGAATCTCGGGGGTTTGCGGGGTTTTGTTATCGAGTTTCTCGAGCCGGGCTTCCAATTCGTAGATCGGTCGCTCGAAGGAGAGGCGGTGTTCGTTGGCTGCCATGTTCAGACTCAGCGACTTGAAGGTTCTTGGTGGCCGGCGCGGGCCGGTGGTTCAGGAGCTACTGGATTCGGGTTCCGGCGGTCGTGGAGCAACACGCCACATCCGCGTCCGGCGGAAATCGGTCAGGAAATCGGTCATCGATTGTGGGCGGTCTTGCGGCCGCTTGGCCATCGAACGGCGGATCAACTGGGCAAACTCGGCGGTCAGGTTCTTGTCGACTGCCTCCAACGAAGGCGGCGTGGCTTTGAGGTGCTTGTTGAGCAACTCGTTGGCCGTCGTTCCGGTAAAGGGTGGCCGGCCGGAAAGCAACTCGAACACTACACAGGCGAAGCTGTACAAATCTGCCCGCGGGTCCGCCGCGGCACATCGGATTTGCTCGGGAGC
>JAVEUP010000283.1:0-7438 GCA_034005525.1 Thermoguttaceae bacterium
GTCTGGTGTTAGAAAGCAAACCAAGTACCAAGGGACGTAGCAGTTTTTCAATACCATTTTCTCCTAAATTGCCCAATAGACAGCATTTTCAACAGCCCAGGGCGAGACCGGGCCAACCGGGAATGGGCCTTCCCGGCCATCGGCACGTCGCCGCGTCTCCCCATTGCGATCCTATCGATTGATGGCTCAGCATCCGACAGCTCCGAATCCGACCATGCCTCCGTCGACGCGCAAGAGCCGGCGCGGGCTATGGGTCTGCGGAGCGATCGTGTTCCTTCTCGTCGCAGCCGCGGTCTACGTGAACCTGTTGCCTTCGCGACCGCTTCGCATCGCGAAGGAGACCACCTACATTACCGAGCCGCTCACGCCGGACGGCAAGGAGGTGGACTACTTCGCGGCCATTCAGCAGTTGACTCACCCCGAGAGCATGGCGACCGACGCGAATGGCTATCGGCTCGTCGTGCAGCATCTCGGCGAGGAGCGTGGCATGGCCCCCGAGAATTTCGCCGATCTTTGTGGACAGCTTGGGTTGGACGCCCACTCCATCCGGCCCGACATGACCTATCGAGACCCACGGGATGTTTTGAAAGCCTATGCCGAGAGTGCGGAGTTTGACGAAACCCTGCTTGACGAACTGCCGCCCGACGACCGCTCCACTCGCGAAATAGTAATCATGCTCGCACAGAGGCTTGACGGGCCTTGGACGCTCGACGAGTTGCCCATGATGGCCTCGTGGCTCGCGCAGAACGGGCCCGCACTCGACCTTCTCGGCAAGGCCGTACGCAAGCCGTCGTTCCAACTGCCGCCAATGGGGGACGCCGGACAGAGATGTCTGGACACGATCGTCTCTGCGTATGGCCTGGTGCTAATGGCATCGTTCACTGGCGGGCTTCAGGCCCGCGCGCACTACCGCATCGCAACGGGCGATTTGGATGGTGCCATCGATGATATCATTACGCTCAAGCGGCTCGGTCGCCTCGTCGGGCGCAATCCAACGCAGGGGTGCCTCATCTCGGGCATCGAGTTTGAATTGCTTGCCGATTCAATCGGCGTTGCCGGCTCGCTGGAGCACCCGCCGTCAAGGGAGCAGCTCGAGGGCTTCATTCACGAACTGGACGGCCTGCAGCCTCCGCGCGACGGGCGCGACCTGGCACTGATATACCGCCTGGAGTGGCTTGCGCGCATCCAATCGTATGCCACGGGGCGCAGAGCGTGGCAGGACGATTGGCCGTTTTTCCACGAACTGCCCTTTCGGCATCTGGCGAAGCTCGGAGTCGATTGGAACGGGGTCGCCTTTCGTTTCAACCGGGCATGGGACGACATCGAGGCGAGCAATAGCGTGCCGTCCATCGCCAGGCCGGAGCCGCTGTCGGCCGTCTGGTTGCTCTTCATCCACGTGCGATCGAAGTACGTGGCGGATGCCCTGCTCAGCGAGGCCCCTTCGTGGACAGTAGAGCGCGAGAGGTGGCGTCGCCGTGCATGCGCGACCCAGATGCAACGCATTACGCTGGCCATGCTCCTCTACGAACGCGATCACGGGACGCTGCCGCCGGCGTGGTCGGTCGATGCCGCCGGCAACGCGCTCCATAGCTGGCGCGTGCTCCTGCTGCCCTACCTGGGGCACGAGGAGCTTCATCGACGCATCCGGCTCGACGAACCTTGGAACAGCGACTACAACCGCCAATTCCACGACGAGGCGATGCCCATCTACCGGTGCCCGAGTCATCGGGGGGCCAAGCCGGGCGAAGCGACCTATTCGGTGGTCGTGGGGCCCGACATGCCGTTCGAGGCCGGCCGGAGCAAGCGACTGTCTGACTTCGGCCCCAGAAGCAGCGACATGATCCTGCTGGTCGAACGCACCCAACCGGTCGGCTGGATGGAGCCGACCGCCGAGCTGACGCAGGCGGCCGCCGATGAAGGGATTTTCTGGCGGGCCCCCAAACGTGCGTTAGCGCACGGCTCCGATCGTATCGGAAGCCATCATCCGGACATGGCGATGGTCGGATTGCGCAGCGGTGCCGTCAAGTCGTTTCCGCCCAGTGACAACATCGACGACGATCTCACGCTCGATCTATTCCGCAACCTGCTCCGCGGCACGAATGGTGATCGAACCTATCGCTGGTAACAAGCCGGTTCTCGCGTCTGGCGGCAAGGCTTCCAGTGTTGGAGTACCGCCTTCAGGCGGTCTTCCCGTTCCGGCCAAAGCCGGGAGTCCAACCGGCTGCCGTTCGCACCTGGACACGAAAGAGCCTCCGATCGCCATGTAACTTCGGGGCTGTTGGTTTGCAGTGGCCGGCCTCTCCGAGCCGGCATATCTTTGGTTCGGCATTACGGTGCGTACAACCTTTGGTGGAGATTCGCCACGAAAGCGGACCAAACCAATAGACCCCGCGTCTCAGCCGTTGGGCGACATCCGGCCATCCCAATGCTTTAGCTGGCACCCCCCGCCGGACTATGGCGGCATGCGGTCCTTGGGCAGATTGGGAGAAAAATGGCGTGGGCCGCTTGACGTCCTGCCAAGCGTCTGCTAAAAGTAACTTTTCGATTGGGCACCCTCCCAGCCGATAGAAAACTGTACCTGCCCCCTTCGTCTAGTGGCCTAGGACGTCGGATTCTCAGTCCGAAAACAGGGGTTCGATTCCCCTAGGGGGTACTGGTACGTTTGTACAGTATACGCCACCATCGGCCGACGTATGCCTAGGTGCTTGCCGCCCTTGGGTTTGCGTCGGCCGGTTCGCATGGTGGCCGATGTCGCCCGATGTCGGCCCCCGTTCGATTGCAGCGCATTCTGCAGCGCTTTTGCCAGCTCGCCACCCCCCTGATGCTTCGGCAAAGTGTTCTTCGGTCACCTGAAGATAATGCTTGGCCGCAATCGTGGTGCTGTTGCCCAACCAGGAGCATACCACGTGCAATGGGAACGTTTGACAAAGCTCCGTTTCCCGCGAAGCCCGCATGTTCTGGAAGGGCTTAGCCCATTCGTCCACGCCGGCCCGGTCGATGATTCGGAGTAGCTGGGTTCGCAGGTTCAGGTTGTCCATCCGGTATCGGGTTATGACGTGAACCGCGCCGGGGTCGGCTTGGTCGAAAGCCTCTTCCAAGTAGGGCCGAAGCTCGGGGAAGAGCGGAACCCACCGGATGCCTTTCCCTTCGTGGTGTTCGGTCTTGCTCGCATGTACCCGGAACCGGCTTCGTTCCCAATCAATATCCCGCCACGTCAGGGCCAACAGTTCGGAAGGGCACCGGATGCCACCGTATCGGCTCAGCGCGACGATACACCGCCACTGAACATCGGGACAAGCCTCTATAACCCGCTGGGTAGTCTCTCGGGTCACAAAGCAGTCTCGCCCGCGGTTTGTCTGCCCGGGGGCCTTCACGTCTTGAAACGGGTTCAAGTCGACGAGCCCCCGCCGCATCGCCGCGATGTAGAATTGACGCGCCCGCTTCACGTCGCGCCCGATGGTTGCGGGGGCATACTTCTTGCCGACCATGCTCTGATACCAGTCATCGGCATCGCCCGGCTTGATGCTGTCGAGGGGCCGCTCGGCGCCGAAGAACGCAACCAACTGAGTCCGCGCCCGCCGCATGTTGCGGATGGTGTTCGGCTTCGCGTCCTTCCGCCCGTTGATGTAAGAGTCGATGAACGCGCCCAACGTCGTCGGCTGGGCTCCCTTGGGCTGCCCGTCTTTCGGCCGCGTGTCACAGCGCCCAGCGCGTGCAATGCACAGTCCGGCCCGTGCTATCCGGGCGTGTAGGTCATCACTGATAGTGCCCAGCCATTCGGCCGTGCCCGGGTCCAAGGGCTGCCGGCTGTTGTGCGCCGCTTCCATGTGCCCGATTCGCGTCTGGTAGCCCCGGGCCGAGGGCTTCGGCATCGCGGGGGCTCGGATACTTCGCCGCGCCTTCCCGCCGCCCTTTTGGGCAACCATTACCTGTATCAGCCAAGCGCCGCTGGGTAGCTTTGATAGTGAAGCCATTTTGTACCTGCCTTTCGTTGTCGGGCCGCCGCGTCGGCTATCCGCGTTTCTGCCTTGGTTTTGTGGTTCGTTTCTTCGCCCGGGCCGGCTGCTTCGCAACCAGTTCCAGGCCCAGCGCCGCCGCCAGGGCGTCGCTTGCGGCCTGGGATAGGGTTCGTTGCCGATGGGAGAATCGGCATAGGGTCGATACGTCAATGCCGCAATCCCGGGCCAACTGATTCAGGCTCCGCGGGTCGGCCATCATCGCTTCGCGTAGTGCATCGCTTGTTTTCATGGTATCTGTCATTATCGGGTATTGTGTCAGTTTGTCAATAGGGGCCACAATCGGCCAGAATCCCTTACCTATCCTTCCACCCCCGCAAAGCCCCCTGGGGGCCGTTCCTGGGGCCGCCGGCTGTCGAGGTGTTCCGAGTCGGGCGGGGCCGCCGGGCTGCGTCCTGGGGCCGTTCTCGGGGCCGATTCCGCCGGCCACCGCTGCCGAGAACGGGCCGCGCCGTCAATCAGCCGCTGCGAACGTGCCAGGGTGTCGGCATCGCATGTTTCGCATCGCCACCGCCCCGCCGCGTCCTGCCAAGTCAACAGGCCGGGGCAGGTCGGGCAGTCCTGGGGCTCGAAGGAACCCACCGGCCAACCATCGGGGGTGCCGTCGAGGGCCAGGGCGTCGAGGACCGGGCTGGGCGCCGTCGCCGGGGGCGTCGGGGTGCTTGCCGCTGGGGCTGCCGGTTCACCGAAGATGCTGTCCAGGTCGATCATGTTTTCTTCCCCTGGGTTCCGGCCGGAATCATGGACGCAAACGCCGGCCGTCGCATACCGGCCGGGCATGGCGAATAGGGGCCGCTGTTGGCGTGGCCTTTTGTGTCCAGGTCGGAATCCGGACGCAACCGGACGCATGGACACAACGCCGGTTTGCGTCCATGCGTCCAGTTGTGTCCAGGTCGGAATCCGGAAACAAACCAGTATGCCAGCATCGCCCACAAGCCGCCGTATCTTGCCATGATGGAACGCGCTTCGTTTGTGTCCACGATTCCAGCCCCTAAACAGGGAACACCTTTTCAACCGCAGGCAGAACCGCATCGGCCGCCGGGCCGGCCGCAAGTCGCCAGGTGCCCGGTTGCCGGCCGCGGGAAGGTTCCACCAGTTCAATAGCGTCCGCGTCGGCCAGTTCGCTCAGCCAGCCGTACGCCGTGGTTCGGCTTGCCGAGTCGCCCGCCGCCGCTTCGCGCTTCGTGAACGTCTCGGCCGCCGTGAACCGCCCGCGCAGCCGTTCCAAGAATCGGGCCGCCGGCGCGCTCAGGTGCCCGCCGAGAAGCCGTCCAAGGGGTCCAAGCAGAAGATACCGACACAGCTTGTAATCGTCGGCCGTGGCAATCAGCCGGCCGTCCGCGTCCGTTTCACGCTGTTTCGCGTGAAGCAGGGCCGATGCTTGAATCATCGAACACAGTTGCGGGAAAGCCCGCCGCGCTTCCACCCGCTCGGGCGCGATAAGCTCGCCCAGCCGCTGCGCGAACGGAATCACAACTTCCCGCGGGCCGCGCTCGAGGATTCGCTGCGCCGCATGATGCCGGGCGATGATGGTTTCGGCCGCCGCCTTGCCGGCGCCGCTGTACCCTTCGGCCAGCCGGTCAATGATTCGGCGCGTCTGGATTGTCTGCTCATCGGTATTCAGAAGCAGGGCCCGGTTACGGTCCTCATCGAAGATTGCCGATTCGGCAAGCGTGGTCGATTCGACAAAGGCAATCGGGCCTTCGCGCTCGATTAGCACCGATTCGATCACGCCGTCGCGTTTGATGGGCAACAGCTTTGACAGCCGGCCCGCTGATTGCATTTCCCGCAGCGCGCGGGTTGCTTCGGTCGCGTCATCGTCCTGTTGCCGGCTTCGCTCACCCGCCACAACCCACCGATGCTCGAGCGCCCCGTCGACCATGTAGAACAAGGCTTGGGGCGTCATCGACGTTGCGCGAATCACCGCCTCGGGTGGAAACAGGGCCGCGGTCTTTTCAATCAGGTAGCTTTTCCCGCTGCTTGACGGGCCTTGCACGATTGCCGATAGGGGCCGCGTCAGAAGCCGCGAAGTGCCGACCAGGTACAAGGTCACCACCATTTCCCGCTCTCCGGCCACGCCAAGGGCTGCCACGTCATCAGCCACCTGTTTGACCAGGCCGGCCGATTCCAACATCGCTTGCCCCGCCTCTTTCGCCGCAACCGGGGTTGCCGCCCAGTAGTCGGTTTCGCCGTGGGGCTGGGCGTCATCGTCGCCGGGGCCCCGGGCTGCCAGGCCGGCCGCCGCCTTCATCAGTTCGGCCTCGATTGCCGCCGGGTCGATGCCGTCGCGCTCCTCTGCCAACGCCGCCGCGAAGTCGGCCCGCGCCTTGCTCTTTGCAAGGTTCAACTGCTCGCAAGCCAGAACCGCATCGCCCAGCCGCGCCGTAACCAGCGCGGAACCGTTCCGCCCGCTCGGGGCAATGTCGAGGGTCAAGCCGTCGCTGTTGCTGCCTTCCATGTTCTGCCTTTCTTCCGTGTTCGGATGTTGCTTGTAACGTTCAACTGAAGCCGCGGGGCCGCGTCGATTGCCGATTGAACGTCGGCCCGGGTTGCGCCCGCTGCCTTCCATTGGCGCATATCCTTCTGCCCGGGCGCCGGCTCGATAACGCGAACGTCGCCGCACAGCGCCCGCAATCGCTCGGCGAGTGCTTGGGCGCCGGCCCGCCCGGGGCCATCGGCATCGGCAACAAGAACCACCCGCCCGGGCTTCAGCCGGCCGACCAGGCCGACCAGGTGGGCCACACCGCCGGAACAACTCGGGCGCCCTACCGCACAGAAGCCAAGGTCAAGCAGGGCTGCGCAATCGGTCGGGCCCTCAGTAATGAGTAGCCGGCCGCCGTCGATGCCCGCGGGAATGAATAGCCCCTCTTTCCCCCCGCGTATGCTCAGCTTCCGGCCGCTGCTCAGCCGAAGCCGTACCCCGCAGATATTGCCGGCCGCGTCGGTCATCGGGAAAAGCCAAGCCTGTCGGTCGGGCGAGTAGCCCACGCCCAGCCGCCGCAAGCTCTCGGGTGAAACGCCCAGCCCAACCGCGAAGCGCTCGAGGGGCTCGGGGTGGTCAACTGCCCATCGAACGCCCGCCGCGCACTCGGCCGCGATGCCGGCCGCCGCGGGTTGCGATGCTATGAAGTCCACCGCCTTGCGTAGCGTGCGCCGCCAGGGCGCCCACGTCGCCCCACAATCGCGTAGAACGTGCAGCCAGCCGGCTTCACCGGCCCGCTTGCCGGATTCCACCCGGGCGCAGATTGCCGCCGTGGGGTTGTCGGCCGGTCCCGCGAAGATGCACCAGTCGGGCCGGCCGCACACCGGGCAGGGGTGGGTTTTGGAAACTCGGGTCCAATCGCTCATCGGGCCACCCCCGCCGGCTCGTCGCGCAGGTCGGGGCAACCGGCCGCAATCCACGCCGCCAGGTCGGCCCGTCG
>JAVEUP010000284.1:0-7397 GCA_034005525.1 Thermoguttaceae bacterium
TTGGCTCTCCTATCTTGCTGTCTGCTTTGTAACAGCAGCTTGATGGAAGAGCCTTTTTCAGTAAATACCAATTACGAACATTTTCTCAGAAAGTGCAGGACTTAAGAGTATCGAGGGCAGCGGTGTCGCATTCTCTGCTTCTGCGCGGATTTCGAAATGTCTCGTTTCGCCAGCGGCCAAGTTGAGCGGTACGCTAACCATCATGCGCCGTATCGAACCATCAGGATGGCGAGAAATCGGGTGCGCCTGCGCGGCAGTTGCCTCAGCATTTCCCTGGGCAAACAGCAGAACTAGCGAACCGGCCATCGCTTTCTGGGGGATCGGCAGGGAAACCCGAGCCACCGTGCGCTGGGTGATTTCTGCGGGGTTAGTTATGGTGCCGCTAATCTCCGCAGCGCAGTCTTGCAGACCCACACAGAAAGTGATTCCGGCTAGGAGCCCTGGTAGAGAACATGGTCGCATTGGATTAACCCTTGTGGCGGGGTGGTTGGTGTAGCCAGGCAGGCTGGGGAGAATAAGGCGGGACAGGAAGATTGACTCGTCACGGAGCACAGCAGAAACTGAAGGATGGACGAGAGGAAATGAAAGGTCAAGGGGGAGCAGGCGCCGTGTGCGGCAAAATCATCTGGCGTGTTTGGAAGCGGCCAAGGGCCACCTGCGGGCTTGCCCGGCATGGTGCCGTGGCCAGTGATCTCTGACGTACCCTTCACGAACGGCGACGGGAAACGTCAGGGGTTCGATGCGGCGGGCTCTGCGGCCAGCCGGGCGGAATAGGCTTTCCAGGCGGTGATCGACTGGCGCAAGTTCTCTGCCGCGTCGCCCTTGACGGCGTAGCACTGCAAGCCGATCGGGCCCCGGTAGCCGGCCGCCTTGAGCTGGCCGAGGAATCGTCCGACGTCGAAGTCGCCCCGGCCCAGCGGCTGGATGAGGCGGTCCCAACTGAAGCCGGGCTGTTTGGCATCGGCGCCGTTGATCGAGACGAGAAACAACTTGGGCATCGCCTCCCGGATGGTCGCGTCGAGCTTGGGCCCCTGGTCGGTCATCAGTTCGTGGCAGAGGTTGATTGTGACACCGACGTTCTCGCGGTCCACCTGCCGGGCCAGCCGCAGCGCGTCGGCCGTGGTGGCCACGTAGAAGCCGGTGTGCGGATAGAGCGCCACGCGGAGGTCCGCCGCCGCGGCCAACTCGGCGATCTCGCGGACCACGGCCGCGGCCTCTTCGTCGTTCTGGCCCGGCCGGCCGCCACGGACCGTCAGCCAGAGGATCACGCCGGAACCCTTGAGATCTTCGATGGCCTGTTTCGCTTGCGGATCGTAAGGCGGGGTCTGGTCGAACTGGCAGCCGACATACGTGCTGAAGACCCGCAAGCCTGCGTCGCGGTAGCCGCCGGCCTGCCCCGCGACATTCCACCCACTGAGCCCCGCGCCGTCGTAGCCCAATTCCTTGAGCAACTTCGGCGGGTCCGGGATGCCGTGCAGGCCATTGTCGAAGGCGAAAAAGGGATTGGCCGGCCCCGGCTCGGCGGCAGCGGACATTGCCGCGAGCAGAACGCAGAGCGCCGTCAGCACGATACGCAGCAGCGGCGTGAGTTGTCGATGGCGATTCATGGGATGATCTCCTGTTGGGCTACCACCGTTGGATTGTACCAAAGGGAAGGCTCGGTGTCAACCTTCTGGCCCAATCCCGACGGACATCACGGGCATTACCGTGCGGTACTCGTCGCATGCACCCCGACCTGCGGCGTCACCGGATCCAGCGGCAGTCCGCTGGCTGTTAATTTCTTGAACGGCGACGTCGTGTTCACTCCCAATCTGCGCTCGAATCGAATGCCGTGATTACCCGCCCTGGCTATTGGAGGCTGCGGGGAAAGTAAGGGAATTGACAAGCTGGAAGCTTATCCCACGGTTGGGAGGGCCTTCGTTGACACCGCTCGGCAACCGGGGGACAATAGGGGCGAACTCACCTGCTACGAGGACCAACCATGAATCGCCCGAAATACCCTGCAAACGCCGTTTCGCGCCGCCGCTTTCTTGCGGCCGCCTGCACCGCGCCGGCGATCATCGCAAGCCCTAAGTCCGGCCAGGCCGCGGAAATACCGGCCGACGTGCCGCCGGAAGATTACCGCGTCGAGCGCGGACGCATCAAGCAGTCGGTTTACGGCTGGCCCTTCGCGCCCATGCCGACGGAGCAACTCATTCGCGCTTGCCATCGGATGGGCATCACGGCCATGGACGTAGGGAAAGACCATTACCCACTGCTTAAGGAACTGGGCATGATGGTCATGATGACCGGCGCCCACGGGTTCATGGTGGGACCGCTCAGCCGGAAGAACCACCCGTTCTGCATCGAGCGGCTTCGCGGCGGCATCGACCTGGCCGTCGAATGGGGCGCACCCCACGTGATCACCTTCACCGGCATGCGAGAGGAGGGCATCACCGACGAGCAGGCCGCGCAGAACTGCGTCGACTGCTGGAAGCAGGTGGCCGGCTACGCCGAAGAGAAAGGCGTGAACATGTGCCTGGAAATCCTCAACACGCGAGACGACACGCACCCGATGAAGGGCCACCCGGGCTATTTCGGCGACGACGTCGAACGGTGCATCGACCTGATCCGGCGGGTCGACAGCCCGCGGATGAAGCTGCTGTTCGACGTCTACCACGTGCAGGTGATGAACGGCGACGTCATTCGCCGCATCCGGCAGTACACCGAGTACATCGGGCACTACCACGTAGCGGGCGTGCCCGGTCGGGGGGAACTGGACGGCACCCAGGAGCTGAACTACCCCGCCATCATGCGTGCGATTCTCGACACCGGCTACACGGGCCACGTTTCGCAGGAGTTCATTCCCACCTGGCCCGACAAGCTCGCGGCCCTGCGTCACGCGGTGCGGACCTGCGACGTGTGAGGCGAAAGGGAAGCGTGCGGCCCGCTCGAAATATTTGACGCGGGTGGTCATCTTTGGTATAGTCGGAGTTGCCCTGACGGGTCGTCCGCGCTGCCGGAGCTCGCCCGACAGACTGGGCGCCGCACAATCGCCGTTTTTCCGGGATTTCGTCCTGAAATGAGTCGCTTGCGAAGGAGGTCCGCCATGTTCACTCGTCTTGCATCCGTACTCGCGACAGCGGCGTCGTTCTTGCTCTACGCTTCCGCCCCGGCGGCGCTTATTCTGTACGAAGGGTTCGATTACGCCACCCCGGGCAACGTGACCGGGCAAACCGGCGGCGTTGGATGGCCGGCAGGAACCGCCTGGCAGGGTAGCGCTTCCATGTCGCTGGTGAGCCCCGGGCTCGAATACTTGGGCATCGCCAGTTCCGGCAACGCCGCAGAAGTGTCGACGGCGCGGGCGGAAGCAAATTACCGTGCTTGGAACAGCGACCTTTTTGCGGCCGACGGCGGCGTGCTCTGGTTCTCGTTCCTCTTCAGCACTTCCGCAACGACTTCGGATTTGCGAGTGTTTCCCTTGGGCGCCACCGGAACGGCCGGAGCAGGTGTGTTCGTTCTGAACAACACGGTTCGTGCCGACATCAATTCCCAAAGGTCGGATTCTCTCACGTTCGACTACGGCGAAACCAACCTGGTCGTCGCGCGGCTGCAATTCTCGGATACGCCTGGGGAAGACTCGGTCCGCGTGTGGCTGAACCCATCACTCGATCAAGAGCCCACTACGGACTACGTCGAGCAGAAGGGCGACTTCCCGGTCTTCACATCCGGTGACAACCCGCTTCCGTACAACGTCTTTGTCCGTGGCGGTGGTACGTGGGGCGGCATAGTCGATGCGTTGCGGCTTGAAACGACGTTTTTCGGCGCGGAACCCGTCTTCAAGCTCGATTTCAACGGCCTCGGAGCGGAAACGCAGGCAGGTTACTTCGCCATGGCGACCGATCCTGCCAACGAGAACCGGGCCTTTACGGACGCGGCGACGTTCTCTCACGTGTTCGGCCCCGGTGAACATGTTGGGGTCGAATTCGATGGAGACCGCGCCAAGCGACGCAATCCGCTCACCGGTGGACCCTATCAGGACCTTTCGCAACTGTTGCGCGATTGGTACGGAGTGAGCACCGGTGAGTTCTCGGTGAGCCTCTCGCTCCCGCTGGGAACGTACCAGTTGACGAGCTACCACCACGATGTGTTGGTCGGGGCAGGCCAATCGATCAGTATCACCCTGAACGACGCGGCCGGCACGAGCACCGCAACGGCTGTCCAAACGGGCGGAACGGCTCCAGACGCGATCGGCAGTTTCACGGGCAACGTCACCTCGGACGGCACGGAAGCAATCACTCTGACATATGCGTCGAGCAGCCAGATCGGAATCAACGGCCTCCACCTGGAGCCGTTCGGATTCTGGAGCAACCCGTCCGGCGGGCTGTGGAGCGATTCGAGCAACTGGATGCACGGCCACGTGGCCGAGGGGGCCGGCACCATCGCCGGCTTCCGGGCCGTGAACATCTGGGACGACGTGACGGTCAGCCTCGACTCCAGCCGCAGTCTGCATGGGTTGGCCTTCGGCAACCTTGACCCGGCCAGCCCCGCCGGCTGGATCATCGACGACAATGGCAGCGCTGATAATACGATTACTCTGGCCGGCACGGCGCCGGTAGTCACGGTCAACGAACTGGGGTCCGGCAAGACGGCCGAAATCGCGGTTCGATTGGCGGGCACCGGCGGATTGCGGAAGGACGGCCCCGGCACGCTGGTCCTCGCCCGCGAGAACACCTATACGGGCCCGACCGAGGTTGCCGCCGGTACACTGAAACTGGGGCCGAATGGCACCATTCCCCAAAGCGGCGCCATTGCCGTCCGGGCCGGCGCCACCCTCGACGTGGCCCAGGTCACCGACGGCTTCTCCGTCGTCGACGGCCAGACGATCAGCGGCGCGGGCAGCATCGCCGGCCAAACGACGATCGCCTCCGGCGCAGTTCTCGCCCCTGGCGACAGCATCGGAACGCTGACCTTCAGCAACGATCTGATCCTTGCCAGCGGCGCGACGATCGACTGGGAGTTTCTCAACGCCGATACGCCGGGCATCCACTACGACTCGATTGCCGGGCCGAGGCTCGTCCTGCCGAATGTCGCGCAAGGCATAACGCTGAACATTACCGGACTCAACGGCCACAGCCTTCACCCAGGTGACACCTTTTCCCTGCTCCAGGGTGGCACCGTAACCGTTGGTGGAACGACGCTCAGCCCCGGAACCGACATTACCAATCTGTTCAGCATCACCGATCACGTGGGTTGGTCGGGAGGTTGGAAGGTCACGACTGGTAGTCTGGCGATTACCGCCGTTGATCCGACGGTTGAAGTTCACCCAATGTTCAAGCTTGATTTCAACGGGGCGAACGGACCGACCCAGGCCGGCTATGATGCCATGAGTTACCCTAATGCCACAGGCGACTTCGACCAGGAAGCGACCTTCGCCAATGCATTGGGTCCGGGTGAAGGGGTTACCGTTGCGTTTGAGGGCAACCGGGCTCGGAACCGTGGTCAACTCACCGGAGGTCTGCACTCAGGGCCGCTCGGCCAATCGGGACTGCTGCAGGATTGGTACGGAAAACACTATGACGACGGCTTCTCATTGGCCCTGACACTCCCACCTGGAACGTACAAATTGACGAGCTTCCACCACGATGCTTTGGGAGGAACCTACAGTGGCGCAGTTACCGTGAGTGACGCCCTGGACACCCATGATCCTGTTACGTTCACGCAGACCGGCGGCTACGAGCCTGTGACGATCGGCACATTCACGGCCAACATTACGTCCAGTGGCGCTGAGACGGTGACCCTGACCTACGCAGCCGCCGAGGCCATCCAAATCGGGATCAACGGCCTCCACATCGAGCCGTTCGGCTTCTGGGCCGACGGGCAGAGTGGTCTGTGGAGCGATACGAGCAACTGGATGCACGGCCATTTAGCCGAGGGGGCGGGCACCATCGCCAGTTTCCGTGTTGTCGACCCGACGAACGACGTTGTGGTAAACCTCGACTCCAGCAGGACGCTGTACGGCCTGGCTTTCGGCGATCTCGACCCGGCCAGCCCCGCCGGTTGGAAGATCGACAACAACGGCGACCCCGCCAACACGATTACCCTGAGTGCAGCGCCGTCCACCATTACCGTCAACGCACTGGGGGCGGGCAAGGCGGCCGAGATTGCGGTTCGTTTGGAAGGCGCCGGTGGGATCGTCAAGGACGGCCCCGGCACGTTGGTCCTCAGCGGCGATAACACCTACACGGGCGCAACCGATATTGCCGCCGGGACGCTGAAACTGGGGCCGGCCGGTTCCATCGCCCAAAGCAGCGCCATTACAGTCCACCCCGATGCACTGCTCGACGTGGCCGACGCCAGCGGCGGGTTCTCGGTGCCCGGTGGGCAAACGCTGGCCGGCTCGGGAACCGTGCTCGGCGATACGGCCATCGGCGCCGGCGGCGCCCTTCAGCCGGGCATGAGCATCGGCAAGCTCACCTTCGAGGACAACCTGACGCTCGACGACGGCGCCGTGTGGAACTGGGAGTTCGTCCGCGCCGGCACCGGGGGAATCGACTACGACAAGATTGCCGGAAGCACGCTGATCCTCCCGGCCAATTTGGGCAGCGAGATCGAATTGAACGTTTTCGGCCTGCCCGGACACTCGGTCACCTGGTACGAGGAGTTCACCATTCTTGAAGGCGAGGTGGAAAACTTCAGCGCCGGGCTGTTCCGCATTGAAAACGACTCCGACTGGACTCGCGGCTGGCGAGTGTCGCTGGGCGAGGGCGGCAGCAACCTGCTGTTGACCGCCGTTCCCGAGCCGGGCGCCTGGATGCTGCTGCTTTGGACTTTGGCCGGCGGGCTGCTTGTGCGCCGCCGCAACAAGTAGGTACAATCGTGATACCCACTCACTTCCCACCTCCCCATTGAAAGGACACTTCCATGCCGAAACTCCACCGGCGTACGTTTCTGAAGAGCGCGTTGACCGCCGCGGGCGCGGCGGCGACCGTTACCATTTCGACTGGCAGGGCCGGGGCCCGGGTTGTCGGGGCCAATGAGCGGCTGCGCGTTGCCGTATGCGGCGTGGGCGGCCGGGGGCGAGGGCACCTCGGCTCCTACAAGAGCATGGAGAACGTCGAGGTGACCTGGTTGATCGACGCCGACCAGCGCCGACTGCAAGACGGCACGAACACGACCTCCGATATCCGCAAGGCGCTGGACGACAAAAACCTCGACGCCATCTCGGTGGCAACACCTAACCATTGGCATTCTCTGGCAGTCATCTGGGCCGCCCAGGCAGGCAAGCATTGCTACGTCGAGAAGCCCGCCAGCCACGATATCTATGAAGGCCGCGTTGCCCTTGCGGCCGCAAAGAAGTACGGCGTGGTGATCCAGCACGGCACGCAGCAGCGTTCCGACCAGGGGCGGGCCAATAT
>JAVEUP010000285.1:0-4566 GCA_034005525.1 Thermoguttaceae bacterium
GTTGTTCCGAAGCGAAAGGAAGTCCATCACCCGGTTCTCGATGGCGGCGAACGCGCGTCCGAGCGGGTCGTCGGGAAACGCACAAATCAGTTGCCAGGCTTGCCTCAGGCCGATCTTGACCGGGCTATGCACCAAAGCGGATTTCAATCCGGTTTCTTCCCGGAACTCCTCTGGTACGCGCTCCAGGGCCAGGTCGCTTGTGTCGAGGCTGTACTTCAGATGCAGCCACTGTTGGGCGCAAAGCTCGATGGCCCGGTAGAGCCGGCCCACGGCATCGTCATAGCGACCCTGAGCCGCACGTCGCTCGGCGTTGCGAAGCAGGTCTTCGAGCAGTTCGAACCCGGTGGCCCGTTCCGACAGCATGACGGTAAGAAACGCCCGGTGGGCATCGGCCACCCCGCGGCCGATCGGGGCGAGCAACTGAGCGGCCTGGCGATGGTCGAAGCGGTCCCAGGCGTCGAATGCGCGGCACAGGTTGCACGCTTCCCGCAGGCGGCTTTCCATGCCCTCACCCGCGCCCCGGCTGAGGGTCTCTTCCAGCAGCCGCGCGGCGGAGGCGTAGTCGAACCGTTTGAGAAACTCCGCAACGAAGCGCAGGCGGCGCCGCGATTGAAGGTCGAGTACCGGAACGGGGCGCGCGTACTCGGTCCCATCGGCCACCTTTTCCAGATTGGCCCTCATGCCCGCCACCAGCCGAATTTTGCACCGCCCGTCGTCCAGTGCGGCGGCGGCCAGCCCGGCCGACATGGACTTCGTGCCGCCCGTGTAGTCGACCACAATCCTCGCGTCCGGCCGGCTGCGGCGAGCTTGCTCGATCGCCTCCGCAGCGGCAAGGTAGCAATGGCTCAGGTCGTCGAAGTGTTCAATCGTGTGGACCTCGTATCGGTCCGGCTCCAAATGGGCCAACGTGGCCAGGCAGGGCAGGTCCGGGCCGGAAAGGTCGGGACGGCTCTTCAGCACGTTGCCTTGACCGTTCACCTGATGGTAACTGCCCTTCGCCCGGTCTTGATCGACGGAACAAAGGAAATAGACCCGCGCTGCGGGCGTTTGCTGAAGGCTCTTCAGTACCGGCTGGTAGCTCCCGCCGACGGTGAGAACGAGGATGGGTTGATCGGACAATTGAGATCTCCTTGGCGCGTACCGGAACGGCCGGGCAGCGGTTCCAGCCTAACGGGTTTCTGAAACAGGTACGATATGCAACTGCCCCAGCCCCATGACGGTGCCCTTGCCGATATGGAGCCAGCAGGCGGCGGCCAGAAGTGGCCAGAGCGAGCCGGGGCCATCGGGCAGCACCAGGCTGCCGCAAACGCCGTGCATGTCGAGTTCCCGCCGCTGGCGCCCGGAATAGCGCGTCAGGTCCAGCCGATCGCCTTGCCAGGGCTCCGCGGGCGTGTGGCGGGCAAGGTCGATGAGTTCCCCCTCAAGCGATTTCCAGGCCGGCAAGTCGGTAGCCGACAGGAAACTGCCCACCCGCCGCCCGGCGGCCACGACGAGGTCGGTGAGGGAGGGCTGCTCGATCAGCTTGCCGTGGCGGCGCAGCCTTAGCGGTGCGTCGAAGCGGAGTTGGCACGGGGTTGTCTCCGCGTGGGAACACGGCCAGGTACATTGCCCTAGCCGCCACGGGCGGCCCTTCTCGGCCGGCTGCCCGGCGGGCTCGAGGCACAGCCACCGGCGCAGCGAAAACGGCCTCCGGTCCGGACCCAGGCCCGACCGTGCGGCAAGCTGCCATGCGCGGGCGAGCCGTTGGGCATCGGCCACGGCATCGGCAATGAGAATCCACTCCACCGCCGGCGCGAAGGCCGGGTCCGGCGGCGCAGGGCGCAGGACGTACAGGGGCGTCTTCTCGTGCGGGGCGCTTGTGTTGCCCGAAGGGGACCGTCCCCCGTCGCCTTCGAATATCCGGTCGTAGGCCGTGCGGTCCAGCTCGCGCAGCGCCGCGCCCCAAACGCCCCGCAGCATCGGCACGGTGGCGGCCACCCCCGGCGTTTCCAGTAGAATGCGGCAGGGGAGAATCGAAATCAGGTCCATCGCATGCAGTAAGCGCCGGGCGAGCGACGGCCGGTGCGCTGTCTCGGTGGCGGTCATGGCAATGTGTTTTGGGTTGGTGTGTGAGCTTCGAAACAGCGTCGTTACCACCGCCGCGCGGGTCGGCGGGCGCGCTGGTCGTCTGCGTTTCGATCGTTCATCGCCGTGGGCGTCCTTTTCGAGGCCCGCCACGTTGCTGATGTTGCTTGCTCTTCTCCAGCCGTTTCAGCAGCGCGTCCGTTGGGTAGTTGAATACAATCTCCCGCTCATTGGCCGAGTGGACAATCAAAGTGAGCGTGTGGCCAGCGGCTTTGTCGGCGGGCACTTCGGCCGAGTTGAGCACCGGACCGGCGATGTCGGTGCCTACGTGTCGGGCCCGCCAGCCGCCCTTCTTTGTGCGTTCCTCAAGCAACTCGGCCTCTACCTGATCGCCGGAGGCTGGTAGGCGAGGCCCGGCCACCGGCGCTGTCGGGGCTGACGCGGGCCGGTCGGCTTGACGGGGGGCACCATGACGACGTGCGCGGCCGCCAGACTCCCCGGCAGCGCCCGTTGACGCGTGCAACGGACGTTGCAATTCCGCCTCAAATCGTGTCAGGAACTCCTTCAAGAAGGCGCTGCTTTCCTCCAGATTGGGCAGGAACGCGGCAGGAAACGCGATCGCCCGCACACGGTGCCCGCCCTCCGTTGGTTCGACGTGAATGCATACGGGCGAGGCGTAGCGAGCGTTCTGCGGCTTTCGTCGGTCCCCAGGGCGATTCGACCGCAACCATTGCCCGTCTTTCGGACCGTGGATTTTGCGCGGCAGGCCCAGCGCGACCTTTTCACGGTTGTGCTTGAATTGCTGGGCCACGGCTTGGTATGCGAAGCCGATGTGGTCCATGACTTGCCAGGCATCGACCGACGGCAGTTCCACGTCGATAAGGGAGCACCACGCACGTCGCGGTTCGCCCAACGCGGGCGATTGCGCCAGCCGCTCATCGAAGCGATTTCCCAGTTTCGACTTCTCGCGGAGCGCCGCAGCAGCAAACTGGCATTTTTCCACGCTATCGATTTGGGCGTTGGCTGCCTGGAGGCTGAGCGAACCGAACCCTTTGCGGGCCTTCGAGCCGCACGCGCCGAAGTGACACAACAGCCAGAGCGCCGCCCCAGCCTGGACAAGGACCTCATCGGCCGTCAGTCGAAATCCATCCCGCTCACATGGTTTCGCGGAAAGACGGATGTTCCAGCGAGCACCGGGATGCAGAACGTGCCGGCGCGGGCGATCCTTGGCGTCGTCCATGCCGTAGGACGCATAGAAGAGCCCTTGTGACGTCTTTCTTGGGGGATCGCCCAGGGCATGTTCCCGTTTGAACTCCTGTTGAGGCTGGAACCTTTTCTTCGGATTCGGATCCCTGAAGTTGTACTCCTCGGCGACGATTCCCGCGGCGTTCTCAATGGCAACGCGTACGGCTCCTGCCGCTTTGGTATCGCCCCAAATGGCCGCTTCCAGGTTGCTGAGTTGCTTGGCGTCGAGGAAACCGGCGTGCATGGTGCGCCACCACCAGCGCAACTGTCCTCGGAGCGTGGCAGGCCGCAAGTCGCAGCCGTCGGGGGCGTCGGGCCCATATTGGTTGGCCCCCGCAAAGAACGCCGGCGTAACCAGTGTCAGCGCGCCGGCAAGCTCAGCAACCCGCTTCCGCTCGACCGCCTTGTGCCGCATGGCATCGGCGGCGGCGCTCAGGTCGCCCGCCTCTGCCGGACACGACGTGAGCTGGAACGCGCCGTAACCGCTGTTGGTCTTCGCGCCCGCACCTTGGGTGACGAGCGCTCCCACTAGCCACTGGCCGGCCAGTTGAAGCGCCGCGGGCCCGCAACGGCCACGCCCGCTCAGGGCGAATTGGAAGGTTTCGCCCGCCGGGACTGCCAGGAAATAGACGGGAATGGGGTCTTCCCAGTCGCCGGGCGGGCTGGCGTTGCGGTAGTATTCGGGATGGTGGCAGTTGAGGATATCCTTGACCAGCGCGGGCCACCTGACCGGCCAGGCATCGTGGAACACCACGTGCCCGGCCGCCGCGGAATCGTCGGCCTCCCGGCGGGCAACGTCCTTGGGCTTCCACGACTTCTTTGCATCGCTTCCGGGCGAATAGCCGAATACGTCCTCGATCTGCCGCCACGCGGCGATTGCCTTGGCCTTCTCGGCATCGTCGGACGGCTTTCCGGCGTTCGCCTCGAACTGCGCTGGGAACCATACCGTCTCGGCATACGCCCGGGTCATCCCCTTCACGGACGTGCCGGGAAGGTATACAAAGCCGTAAATGCGGTGCATGCATATCCCGGCATTCTCCAGCGCAGAAGCCCGCGCAAGGTGCAGGGTGAGCGGACCGGTTGTGCGCGCTTCGAGCAGCACGGCGCCCATTGCGGCCAACACCGCGTGCCGCCTTGCGAGCAGCGTCTCGTACATCGCTTGGGGCGCCGCGCGGTTCAGGCGCACGACTTCGTCGAGCGTCCGCCCTTGCTGCTCCGACGGCTTGCCACCGCGCTCACTTGGATCCCACGATAGGG
>JAVEUP010000285.1:4583-7310 GCA_034005525.1 Thermoguttaceae bacterium
AGCAATTCGCGTGTGCTTTCGGGAAGCGGCGCAATCAAGTGGTCGGCGTTCATAACTTCCTCCCGCATAATGGGTTACGGCGCGGCCTGGTTCTCGTCATCGGCCTTGATTCCCTCGGCCTCGATAAACCTGTTGAGCCACTGGAGGTAGGCCAGAACCTCATCGGTGGCCTGGCGGAGGAAATCACTATCACTTTCCGGGTGGATCACGCTGTGCAACAAGCTACCTGGCATTGGCCCGGGCAGGCCGCGGTGGCCGAGCGTCCAGTCAGTGAGGTCGCCGTGCAACTGGCGCACGTGGGGCTTATTGTCCTTAGCTTTTGCCAAGAGAAAGACGAGCCCCTGACCGAGCCCCGAACTCATGATTCGGATCGGTAGTTTCTTTGCGTGGCCTGCGTATTCGTCCTGTTCAGGCTTAGTAAAGCGATTGAGCTGATCGACCGCGTTCCACGCATGGGCGGCGCGGCGCTGGTCAAGCGTCTGATGGGCCGATGTTTGGGTCTTCATGGGACGGTTCCTTTACAACGTGGGGCTGAGGCTTACGGCGCAGATTCCCTTGCCGGTCGTCTCATCGCCGCCGATTTGCAGCACCTTGGGAACGCCGTCGGCAACGTACTGCATGATGCCGGCCGCATCGTTCGCGTGCGTTTCCCGCCGGCTCCGGTTGGCGAACACCAGGGCATAGAACAGGGTTTCCGCAGGCAAGAACTCCTGATAGAAGAGCGCACCCTTCTTGACGGTTTTCTTCTCGTAGTCCAGGCCGATCCGCGCCACCACTTCCGTGGCGTGGCGGACGAAATGCGTGAATTGATCGTCGTCGAGCACGACCAGGTGCGAGGCAAACCGCTCGCGCGAGGGCTCATCGGCAAGGCCGAGGCGGGCAATCCACGCGGCCCATTCCGCGGTCGCGTTGTCCTCCTTGCGGTTTAGCTCGAACTCTTCGAGCACCACCCGCCGGCCGTCTACCAACAGCGGGCTGTCGGCTGCACAAGCGCATTCGTTTCGGCCCGGCGCAGGAACCGCGGCGGGCAAACCCGAGGCACCGTTGGCCAGGGCGGTATCGCGCCGCAGGCGGTCCAGTACGGCGGAACACGTTGCCCAGGCGAATACGCCCCGCAGTGAACGCACCGGGAAGGCCAGGATGCGCGCGTCGGTAACTGCCAAAGCGCCGGCGTGTTCGCCGGCATTTTGCGCTTCGGGGCCGAACGCGGCCAGCCAGGCCTCCTCTTCTGCATCGCCGTTGCGCGGCCGACAGGCGTCGCGCAGGATGCCTTTGAGCGTCGAGCCGGGCACGGTCGGCCATTGCGTGTGCCGCTCCCGTTGGACGGGCAGGTCGATGACGTCCAGCGCGGCTCCGGAGCCGGGGTGGACGGGTGTCTGCGCGTGCAGAAATAGCAGGCGCGACACGCTGGTTTCAACACCGGTTGCTGTCATGGTTCCATACTCCTGTCAAGTAGCACCCCCAGCCTTGCCGCCGATCCGCTTCGGAATCGGCCAGGCACAAGGGCAGGTTGGTAAGTTCACCTTCCGCGAAGTACACACTTCCGGCCGGCACGGCAAAACGGCTGGGTTTCGGGCCGCCGCGTGCCAGGTCCCATCCGCTCACCGCAACCGCCCCCGGCATCGCGGCCGCCACGACGCGGTCGGCCAGTGCCGCGGGTTTCCAGCGGGCCTCGCACGGGCAGGGCGTGGTCAGCACAACGAGTGAATTGCCGCGCGCCGACGACGGCCGCGCACTCAGCCCGGCGAAGTCGAACGGCACCGGGAGCCGATGCACGGCCACCCGTCGACCCTCGCCGCCGAAGGCAATTGTCCGAATGCCGTCCACAAGGCCCTCAGGTGCCCCTTGCGGAAGTTGGATTTCGGCGTACATGACGACCTGGCGGTTCTCGGCGGGTTCCGTGCGCAGCGCCAGGAAGTTGGCCGTGTAGATCAGCGATTTCTCGGCCGTCATGGTGTCGGCGGAAATGCCGATCCCCGTGCGATGGTCGAAGCCGTACAGTGCCTCGGCCTTCAGGAATGTATCGGGTGGAATATCGTCGCCGCAGAGGAAGGCCCTCATACCCTCGGGCTTCAGGAACCCCCGTGCCGGTTCCGTGGCCTCGCGAACCCGGTGCCACAGCGGCCGCAGCGCCGGCTCCGCAATGGTCCGGGTCAATTTCCAGCCGGGAAGAACCTCGGCGGCTGCGAGCGGCGTAAGGCGAACAAGCTTCGGTTCGCTTCCGTTGGCCTTTTTGGGCACGTGCAGCGAGGCCGGCATTGGGAAGAGCACCTCGGGCACGGCGTCGGCCGGGTTCTTCAGCGGCACGCGGGCCAGCCAAGGACCGCGCGTTTGGACTTCGGCAATCCACGCGGGCAACCCCAAGGCATCGAGCGCTGCGCGGAACGATTCGCCGCCGCGAACACGCCGCGTCAATTCCTGGAAGTTGCAATCGCAGGCCTGCAACAGGGCCGTCCAGACAGCGCCGGCAAGGGTTTGCGGCAAAGCGGTGCTCAGGCTTTCGCCGCGCAGCGAAGCCCCGAACGGGCGGCCGTCGCGAAAGAAGAGCACATCCAAAGGCTCCAGGAGCAAACCCAATCGGCCGCCAAGATCAATGGGCGTGACTGTTTCCGTCATGCGTCCCTCCCACGGGCTAGGAACGAGGCTGTTTGGCAAAGGGTAATGAAGCTCTCCAGGGCGTTGCCCGGATCGTCGAACCGCGGTGTGCCGTCGGGAGCCGGATACGAT
>JAVEUP010000089.1:0-31140 GCA_034005525.1 Thermoguttaceae bacterium
AAGCCGGGGGCATCTTGGCAGGGCTGAGGGTTGGCGGTTGGTGTAGTGAAAAACGTGAATCTCCCCCGGGCAAGCCGGGGGCATCTTGGCAGGGCTGAGAGTTGGCGGTTGGTGTAGTGAAAAACGTGAATCTCCCCCGGGCAAGCCGGGGGCATCTTGGCAGGGCTGAGGGTTGGCGGTTGGTGTAGTGAAAAACGTGAATCTCCCCCGGGCAAGCCGGGGGCATCTTGGCAGGGCTGAGGGTTGGCGGTTGGTGTAGCGAAAAACGTGAATCTCCCCCGGGCAAGCCGGGGGCATCAACTAGGGGTTCATGGACTTCAAGACAATCGTCACGGAATCACGAAAGTTAGCTCAGCGGATACCCGCAGGCCTCCAGCAGGCACTGCTGTACGATCAACTCGTGTTCCAGCGGATACGGGTTTTCCCTTTCGCCGCGGATGATCTCGGCCAATTCGATGAGTTGGTCGTCGTAACGCCCCGCTTGCAGTGGGAACGACACGTCCTGACGCCCCTGCTGGTACGGGTCGCGCGCCTCGGCCAGGGTCAGGCGGAGCGATTGAGGCTCATACGGCCGGACGGTAATGGTTTCCAGCGGCTGAATATCGATCGTGCCCCGGTCGCCGCACACGACCAACTGCCGCCGGCGGTGCCCGTCCACTTCGAGCGACGCCGTGCGGACCGTGACCGTGGTCCGCGGATACTCGAACACGATCAGCCCGTTGTCGCACATCTCCACGCCCACGTCATCCCGCGTTTGCCGCGGATAGGAGACGATTCCGTCCGGCTTCCCCATCAGGCTCACCACCAGGTCGATCAGGTGGCAGGCGAAGATGAACATCGATCCGCCACGGAACTGCGCGAGGTACTTCCGGTACGGGAGCGAATGGGTTGTGCTCATGACGCAGTGGATCTCGAACACCTGCCCGAGCCAGCCCTCGCGGACGGCGCGCTGGCAGAACTGCACGGCCGGATTATTTCGGTACATGTAGCCGAGTTGCACGGCCAGGTTGCGGCGGCCGGCCTCGTCGAGCACCTTCTTGAACGCACTCAGGGATTCGCCGCCCGGCTTGTCCAGGTGGACGTGCATGCCGGCCTCGATGCACTTTCCGGTGACTTCCATGATGCGAGGGTCAGCGGAACTGACCTCCACGGCCACAGCCCGCAGCCCCTCGACGCGCAGCAGTTCCTCCTCACTCATCCACGGCAGGTCGCGGTAGGCCGGCTGTGCCTCGTGGCTTTTGCGGAGTCCGGCATCCGGCTCGGCGATGCCGACCACTTCGTAGTGGTCGCTCAGCTTCCGAAAGGTGGCCATCTTTCCCGAGGCGTGTTCGTGTCCCGTGCCGATCTGTCCGATCTTGATCCGCTCTTTCGGCGGATCGGCCGCGGTCACAGCCGGTTGGAGCCATTGGCCTGCGGCGAATGCGGCGCTCGCGCCCACGGCGGACTTCAGAAGATGGCGACGATCAAGGGAATTCATGGAGTGCTCCTCATGGTGTGCGTGCAGTTGGAGTTCACGCTTCAGCGTGCCGGATCTGGCTTATGCTTCGTCCACACGCTGAAGCGTGAACTCCAACGGCAACGGTCATTCAGTGGTCGGTCAACTCAAAAACCAGCGGTTCATTCTCGCCGGGCTTGATGTCGACCGTAAGCCCGCTCGTCTCGAAGGACGTGTATTTCTGGGGAATCAGCGACTCACCAAGCGTGTCGCTGCCGATATTGGCCGGAGCTTGCGCCTCGAAGCACGTGATGCGGACGCGGCGTTCTCCCACGACCGCACCCTGCCCTTCACCGCGCGTCACCATCACGAACGTACCGTCGGGCCGTATTTCGGCCGTCGCGGGCTGTCCGTACTCGTGTTCGATCATCACGGCGCCGAATTGCAGCGGTTCGCCATTGTAGAGTACCTTCCCGGTCAAGGGAGCCAATTCACGATCACCTCGCCCGCAGCCCGTTGGACCGGTCAGCAACAGCAGCACCAATGCCAACACCAAGACTCCAACGCCGCACCGGCACCGGCGGCCTGCGTTGACAACTGCACTCGTTTCATTCATGGATCGAACACTCCCAAACCAGCCAAATTGGCTTTTCCGTTTCCGGTTGCGCGCTGCTGGAGTCCCGGCTTCAGCCGGCACGGAAGAACCGCCTGAAGGCGGCACTCCAACTCAGGCGCCCGCACCTGGAAACGGAAAAACTACCAGGTTCACGGCATGCTAACGGCCTCGCCACCCGACACGGTTGCCAACTGAAAATACAGTTCCAAGTCGATACTGTCCGACACCGAGGTCACGCTGCCGTCGCCCACGAGCACGTTCATGCCCCCGGGGTGATGGCTGCCCATGGGCAGATGATTCCAGGGAATACCGTCGGCGAAACGGTTCAAGCGGGAATTGGGCGCGTAGACCAGCACTTTGGCGGAATAGGCGCCGGGGTGTGCCTCGTGGGGCGGGCCGTTGCCTCCCAGAATCCAAGGGCGGACGTTTCCCGGCGGGTTACTGTAGGCCGGCTGCGTGTCGATCTGGACGAACTCGGCCATGGCAAAGGTATTGCTCAGCCCGTCGCTCACGTCGCCCATCCGGCGCACGTAACCGATCCCGAACATGCCGGTTTGGGGTACGTTTCCGTTACTGGGGTTTGTAAGGTAAGGCTCCCTGTTGGGATAGGCGCCCGACACGCCCTGATACGTCGTTATGGCGCCGTGTCCCCAGGGGTTCGGCCACGTGGGCAGGTTCCGAAACACCGCCGGGTGGGGCCACGAAGGGCAGACGTAGGACGGAACGACCGAATACTTATGCGTCTCGTCGCCCAAGGTCGTGTACGTGGCCGGGTTGGCCCGCTCCAGCGCAAGCATTCCATCGTGCAATGCCTGTTGCTCCAGGTAAGGCAGCATGGCGGTGAACAGGGCGTGCTTGCGCGAGCTGGTGAAGGCGGGCGGAAAGTGCTCCCGGTGGACGCCTGCGTAGTTGTGCACTGCCAGCCCCATCTGTTTCAGGTTGTTGCTGCACTGCATCCGCCGGGCGGCCTCCCGCGCGCTTTGCACCGCCGGCAGAAGCAGCGCAATGAGGATGCCGATGATCGCAATGACCACAAGCAGCTCAACGAGCGTAAAACCGGAACGTTTCGAAGCTCTAAATGGCAGTTTCCAATCCTTTCGCAACATTGCGCACCTCTGCATTTCCAGAAAAGCCCGGCGTCGTACGCCCCGTCATAGTGTTCCGTTTCGCCATGGTCGTTCTCCGTTGTTCCTTGCTGCCCGCTTGCGCCGACGGCCGGGCCAGGCCAACAGACCGGCAGCCCCGAGGGATAGCAGGATGATGGCGGAAGGTTCGGGGACTGCTTTCAGCCGCAAGGCCTCGGCCGACCCGCCGAGAGAAACGATCGACGCAACCAGCGGATACGCCGACATCGCTCCGGAGTAGTCGAACTCGATAACGCTTAAGTCCGTGTTGGTGATTCCCTGGCCCGCCGTGAGGATGTCGAAGAAGTCGCCCAAGAGCGGCTCGAACCCGAGCAGGTCGACGTCGATCACGGCGCCCGGGTTGAAGGTAGCGGTGCCGAACACGTCGATGGAGTCGTAAGTTTCTCCTTTCGTCGTACCGGCCAGTTCGGCCAGCATGAGGCCGGATTGCTCGTAATTGCCGTCGACGCCGAGCAAGCCGGGCGAGTTGCCGGCGGAGATGCTGCCCAACGGGCCGACGACCACGCCACCGACCGTGCCGTCGCCCTTGAGCCAGCCGCCGTTGATCGTCACGTCGCTCGCGATGCTGCCACCGACGAGCAGAGTGCCGGCCTCGACGCTGGTCGGACCGGTGAAGGTGTTCGCTGCGCTGAGGGTGAGCGTTCCGGCGCCGGTCTTGGTCAGGCCGCCGTTCTGGATAGTCGCGTCGATGGTCGTCGTGCCGCCGGTGATGTCGAACGTCCGGGTGGCGCCCTGGAGGTCGAGCAGCCGGGGGCCGTTCGTGGTGTAGTACGTGATCCTGTTGGTGCCGCTGCCTTCGAAGTTGCCGCCGAGGTTGATCCGGGCTGTTTCCGACGAGGGTAGTGGCGAAGGGTAGGCTCCCAACAAGCCCAGGTGCCACACGGCGTCGGACATGCTCAGCCCGCCGCTGCCGATGTTCATGATCGTATCGGCGTTGTTCGCGGCCATTTCGATTGCACCGCCGGGGGTCATGATCACCTTGTTGGCCGAGGTCGTGGTGCCGCTGCCGAGATACGGCAGGCCGCCGGCGAGTGTCAACGTGTCGGTAATCGTCAAACGGTGGATGTGGGTCTGTCCGCCGGCGTTCGTGCTGTTGATCGTCACGTTGCCGACGGTGTCGGAGTTGGACTCCAATATGCCGGAGTTGAGGGTAATACTCGCCGTGTCGGCCACCTGGTTGGTGGCATTCCATTGCAGCGTTCCGCCGTTGACCAGAATGTCGCCGGCGACGGCGACGGCGCCGGATGTCTTGTTCAATTGCAGCGCCCCGCCGCTGACGGTCGTCAGGCCGGTGTAAGTGTTGGCCATGGAGCCGGAGAAGGTCAGCGTGCCGGCGCCGGTCTTGGTGATCCCCGCGCTGGTGGACGCGCCATTGGTAACGGGCACGCTGATCGTCAGATTGGCTCCCCCTCCGCCAACGTTGAAGGTACGGGTGACGGGGTCGGCCGTGCTGCTGAGTTCCACGGCGACGGCGCCGATTGTACCGCCTGCGGTAACGATTGAAGATGCCGACGTTCCCGTGGTCGTCACGTCGCCGTCGAGGACCAGCCGGCTGCCCTGGGCGCCGTCCCCGCCGCGGCGCAAGTTGAGGACGCTTCCCTGGAGCGTCAGCCCGCCGCTGCCGACGAAGATCGACGACTGCTTGGAAGCGTGCGATCCGTAGAGGGTGAAGCTGTTGGGGGTGTTGGCGGTGGTTCCGGCCGTGGCGTTCATGTTGGTCAGGCTCAGGCTGCCGAAGTGCGAGGTGCTGGTGCTATTGCCTACGAAAATGGTATCTCCATCTCCGCCGGTGAAGCCGACGGCGCCGGTCACGGTCCAGCCCGCCCCGATCCCCGTTTGGAAAAGGCCGCCGGTCACAAAGAGGCTGCCGATGGTCTCATTGGTGTTGCGGAAGCCGGCATCAAACCCGGTGCCGTTGAAGATGCTGGTAGCCCCGCTCATGGTGACCGCAGCCGTATTGGCAATTTGCTCGTCGGCGCCGAAGGTTACCTTGCCGCCCGTGATGTCCAGGTTACCGGCCACGGCATTGACGCCGGTCGACTTGCTCAGCGCAAGCCTGCCGGCCTCGACGGTGGTCAAACCAGTGTAGGTATTGGCCATCGAGCCGGAGAGGGTCAACGTGCCGGCGCCGGTCTTGGTGATCCCGGCGCTGCTGGACGCGCCGTTGGTGACCGGCACGGCGATGGTCAAGTCGGCCTCGCCTCCGCCAATGTCGAACGTGCGGGTGACGGCGGCGCCCGTGCTGCTAAGCTGCACGGCGACGTCCCCGCTTGTACCGCCTTCGGTAACGATTGAAGATGCCGACGCTCCCGTGGTCGTCACGTCGCCATCGAGCACGAGCCGGCTGCCCAGGGCGCCTCCACTGCCCTGGCGCAGGTAGATTATGCTGTTGTCGAGCGTGAGCCCGCCGCCGCCGACGAAGATGGACGACTGCGTGGAGCCGTTGTTTCCGTAAACGTTGAAGCTGTTAGCGACGTCTCCCGAACTCGCGGCGTTCATGTTGGTTAGGCTCAGGCTGCCGAAGTATGCTGTAGCGCCGCTATTGCCTAGGAAGATGGTATTCCCCGCTCCGCCCGTGAAACTGGCGGCGCCGGTCACGGTCCAGGTTCCCGTGCCCGTATGGAACACGCCGCCGGACACATCAAGGCTGCCGATGGTTTCATTGATGGTGCGGAAGCCGGCATTGAACCCGGTGCAATTCAGGGCGCTGGAGGCGCCACTCATAGTGACCGTCGCATCGCTGGCGATTTGCTGGTTCACGTTGTTGGCGCTGTAGGTCACCTTGGCGCCGTCCGAGATGTCCAGATCGCCGGGCACCGAAATGACGTTGGCCGACTTGCCCAGCGTCAGCGTCCCGCCGCTGACGGTGGTCGGGCCGGTGTAGGTGTTGGGGCTGGCGCCGGAGAGCGTGAGGGTACCGCTGCCCGTCTTGATCAGCGCGCCGTCCGTGCCGGAGAGGCTGCCGGAGAAGGTCGTGCTCGCGTTGTTGCCGCCGACGGTCAGCGTCACCGGGGCCGGAGAGCCGTTCAGAAGCGCGAGGCCGTTGGCGCCCTTCAGTCCCCCAAAGGTCGCTTCGGTGAGGGTACCGAAGCTCAACGTGCCGACCGATCCGGTCTGGGTGTCGAAGGTGCTTCCCTGAAGGGCCAGGGAGTTGTCCAGGAGCAGGGTTCCAGCATCGACCTTCGTATCGCCCGCGAAAGTGTTGGCTCCGGAAAGCGTCAGCGTGCCGGCGCTGGTCTTGGTCAGGCCGCCGTTCTGGATGGTCGCGTCGATAGTCGTCGTGCCGTCGATGATGTCGAAGGTTCGGGCAGCGCCCTGGAGGTCGAGCAGCCGGGGGCCGTTGGTGTTGTAGTACGTAATCCTGTTGGTGCCACTGCCTTCGAAGTTGCCGCCGAGGTTGATCCGGGCCGCGAATGGCGAGTCCAGCGTCGAAATGCCCAGGTGCCACACGGCGTCGGACATACTCAGCCCGCCGCTGCCGATGTTCATGATCGTGTCGCCGGTGTTCGAGGCCATTTCGATTTCACCGCCGGAGGTCATCACCACCTTGCTGGCAGTTGTCGTGGTGCCGCTGCCGAGAAATGGGAGGCCGCCGGCGATCCTCAGGGTGTCGGTAATCGTCAACCGGTGGATCCACGTGGTTCTCGGGCTGCTCGTGTTGTTGATCGTCACGTTGGCGACGGTGTCGGAGTTGGTCTCCAACGTGCCTGAGTTAAGGGTAATGCTCGCGGTGTTGGCGACCTGGTTCGTGCCACTCCATTGCAGCTTTCCACCATCGACCTGGATGTCGCCGGCGACGGCGATGGCACCGGAAGTCTTGGCCAATTGCAGCGTCCCGCCGCTGAGGGTCGTGAGCCCGGTGTAGGTGTTGGCGGTGGCGCCGGCGAGGTTGAGGGTGCCGCTGCCCGTCTTGATCAGCGCGCCGCCCGTGCCGGAGAGGCTGCCGGAGAAGGTCGTGCTCGCGTTGTTGGCACCGACGGTGAGCGTCACCGGAGCCGAAGACTCGTTCAGAAGCGAGAGGTCGTTGGAGCCCTTCAGTCCGCCGAACGTCGCGCTGGTGAGGGCGCCGAAGCTCAATGTGCCGACCGATCCGGTCTGGGTGTCGAAAGTGCTGCGCTGAAGGGCCAGGGCGTTGCCCAGGAGCAAGGTGCCGGCGTTGACCTGCGTATCACCCGAGAATGTGTTGACGCCGGAGAGGGTCAGCGTACCGTCGCCGGTCTTGATGATCCCGGCGCTAGTTGCCGCGCCGTTGGTGACGGGCACGCTGATGGTCAGATCGGCCCCGCCTCCGCCGATGTTGAACGTGCGGGTGTGGGTGCCCGCCGTGCTGCTAAGTTGCACGGCGACGGTCCCCGTTGTACCGCCTGCGGCATCTTCAGCGATCCTGGAGGCCGACGTGCCCGTGGTCAGCACGTCCCCATCGAGGACCAGCCGGCTGCCCTTGGCGTTTGTCGCGCTGCCCCGTCGCAGGTTGATCACGCTGTTGTCGAGAGTGAGCCCGCCGCTGCCGACGAAGATGGACGATTGCTTCGCGGCGTTGTTTCCGTAAACGGTGAAGCTGTTGAAGGTTTCGGGCGTATTTCCGGCCGTGGCGGTCATATCGGTCAGGCTGAGGCTGCCGAAGCGCGTGGTACTGGTGCTATGGCCCAGGAATCTGGTATTTCCTGCTCCGCCGGTGAAGCTCGCAGCGCCGGTCACGGTCCAGCCCGTGCCACCGGTTCCCGTATTGAAAGAGCCGCCGGTTACGATGAGGCTGCCAATGGTTTCATTTTGGGCACGGTAGCCGGCATTGAACGCCGTGCCATTGAAGACGCTGGAGGCCCCGCTCATGGTGACGACGGCATCATCGGCGATCTGGTTGTTCGGGTTGCTGTCGCTGAAAGTCACTTGGCCTCCCGAGATGGTCAAGTCACCGCCCAGCGCATTCCCACTCGTCTTGGCAAGCAGGAGCGTCCCGCCGCTGACGGTCGTCAGCCCATCGTAGGTATTGGCGGTGGAGCCCGAAAGGGTGAGGATGCCGCTGCCGGTCTTGGTCAGGCCGCCGCCACCGCTGAGAGCACCCTGCAGGGTCATGCCGCCGCTGCCTGAAACGGTGCGAGTCGAATCCAGGATCATGTCGAGTTGCACCGTTTGGACGCTGGTCGAATTGTTCGTCACGTTGCCGCCCAGGGTGATGCCGTTGCCGGAAAGCACGAACGCCCCGGCGCCGCTGTTGAACGTGATGCCGGCAAAGGAAGAGTCGGCCGTGACGTCGTTTTCAGGCGCAAGCCAGGTGGTACCGCCGAAGAACAGTGCGTCGCCCGCGATGGGAGCCACGCCGCCCAGCCAGTTGTCGGCTGTAGTCCAGAAATTGTCCCCGCCGCCGCCTGTCCACGTGCGGTCGTCGGCGTGCGCCGGAACGGGAAACGTCAACGACACGGCCAACCCTGCGCACACGGCGGCGCGAGCAGCCGATACACCCATACGCGCGTTGAAACAGGAGCTGGATGAGCCGAAAAAGGCGGCGAGCCATCTGGCGGCCGCTGGTCTGGAAGCTATACGGGATCGCATGGCGGAACCTCCACAAAAATCCTGGGGGAAAAGGGATTTTGCATTAGCGCATATTACTCCCCATCATTTCATTGTAATCGCGTTTTCGCTTGATACAACGTAAAAAATTAGCGCAGCCTTGTACACGAAATGAGCGCGAATGCTCTATCCCGGATTCTTCGCCATAGGCAGGGTTGGTCAAACAAGCCGCTTCTTTGGTGGGGCAGGGGTCAATACTTCCGGTGGGCTTCCAGGTCGCGGGCGGTGAATTGGCTTGGTTACGGCCTGTGCAGACCCACCAATGACCCGCGCGACCTTGGCCCACCCTACGTAGATGAATCATCCGGGCTATTGGGGCATGCAACATGCACTGCAAGCTTTCAACCGTCTTGGGCATCCGGCCGTTGCGGGGTATCCGTTCACGGGGCGGCGCACACAGTCTTCTCGGCTCCATGCGAAGGGGACAGTCCCCCGTGAACGGTTACACCATCACGGGGCTCACGATGAAGTTGCGAAGTCCGGCGACCCCGCCTTGATGTACGGCCTGAGCGACTCGAAGCGGAAGTCGATCTCAGCAATGTCGGTCTCGCTCAACTGCAGTTCGGAGAAGATGGGTTTCTCCGGGACGCTGCGGTTGGGGCCATAGTGACGCGAAATCATGTTCTTGAACACGCCGCGTTTCTTCCAAACATAGAGGTGCGGGCCACGCAAGTCGCCACCCGGAATCGTGCGCACCACGTTCAGCATCAAGAGGAACTTGCTGTACGCATCGTTCACGGCGGTCGGATCCCCGCCGCTCTCGTGCAGTTCCCACACTCGCGTGAGAAGGTCGGCGTACACGGCGCGCTCCGTGATCAACCCTTCGGCGCCGAGCCGCAACTCGTGCAGCCAGCCGAACCCACCGCGGGCGCCCATGACGCACCGGATGGGCGGCTTCGCCGCCACCAGCGCGATGACCCGGTTGATGACGGAGCCCGCCTCCTCTTTGACGTACCCGAAATTCGGGAAATCTCGGGCCAGCTCGATCAGAAGCGCCACGGAAGGGACCGGGCCCTTATAGGTCACGCCGCCGGTGGTCTGGATAATCACCGGCCGCTTCGTGACGGCCGCCAGGGCGTGCCAATACTGGCGCATGTCGTCTTCCGTTTTGCCCGTGTCGGGCGGTCGCGAGATGAAGGCCGTGGGAGCTAGCTCCTCCGCATGCCGCGCGTACATGAGCATCTCCTCCGTGTCCTTCCCCTGCACGCCAAGGCACAACGCGGAGCGGAGATTGCGGGTTGTCTTTGCCAGGACCGCCATCCCCTCGAGCTTCTCTTCCGTGGTCAGCAGATCGACGGCGTCGCCCGCCTGCGGCCAGATCATGCCCGGACACCCGCACCAGTCGACGAAGCGTGCCTGGTTGGCCAGGACCTCGAAGTCCACGGCGCCGGATTCGGTAAAGGGCGTGCTCAGGATCGGAAACGGTCCCCGGACCTTCGGGTCGGCCGCGGTCGGGTTCGGGCTTGGTTCCGTTGCTTGCTCACTTCCGCGCAAAGCGGTTCCTGCGATTACGCCCGTCGCGCCGACCATCGCGGTCCCGAGCATCTGCCGCCGCGTCATACACTTCTGTTGGAACATGATGTTTCTCCGTGGTTGGGTGGTGGTGCCTGTCAAGCGATGACCCGGCGGGTGGTGTTGTATTATCGGGCGGAGCCAACCCCATGGATTGTCGGCTCCAATCCATTCACCAGAGCAGTGAACGGTTGCCGTCTGCAACGAGGAAGATGGTACGGCATCGTTTGCTATTGGGGCAATCCTCCCAAGGGCAGACCATCGTTGCGCACGGCAACTTGCTGCAAGACGGCCAAGTCGGTGTTTTCACTTACAAAGTGCACGGAGCCGTCCGCCATGGCGAAGTGGCAGCCACCCGGATGGAAGCTGCCGAATAACCGCGACATCTTGAAGAACATATCGGGCACGACGCTGTTGGGGTGCCCGCCGCTTCCCGGCAACACGTTGATCTGGTCCACAACGGCTGCCAACAAATACGGATTGGTTCCCGAACTCCAAAACAACGGCCCCGACGCCCAGCCGCCGTGCCCCCCTGATGGACGATGTGCAGGAGTGGGCATGTACTTCGTCTCGCCCAGGAGGAAGACGTTCGACGAGCCGTCCTGAACGTGCTCGACTTTCACCCGCGAATTATGATACAGCACGCCGTTGACAAACAAGACTCGCTCCCTGTGCGTACACACGGCCTTTGCGACCGGGCCGCCCCCTTGCACGCCAAAGTAGTTGGTGTTGTTCACGTCGCTGCCTGAGCCGGGGTCGGACGGACACTGAAATCGCTCGAGGGGTCGCTTCCAGGCGATATGATTCCTGCTCGTAAGGCTGCCCTCGGACGGGCACTCGTTGCTCGATGTGAACGGTCGCGAGAAATCGAATTCTTCGTATCGGGACATCTCCTCCAGGAACGGGAGCACGAGCACGCTCCACGGCGCTCCGTTATTGGTGCACTCCGGATCATCTCGGCACCAGGTGGAACCCGTCGTGCTCCTCTTGACGATATTGCCGGGCGAGAACGTGCCGTGTGCCGAGTGGTAGTTGTGCAGCGCCAGCGCCAGTTGCCGCAGCTTGTTGCTGCACTGCAATCGCCGGGCGGCCTCGCGAGCGCTTTGTACGGCCGGCAATAACAGGGCAATCAAGATGCCAATGATCGCGATGACTACGAGCAACTCAACCAGGGTAAAACCGCATTTTGGATTTCGGATCTTGGATTTTGGATCGTCGGATACCATGATTTCCTTCCATGTCGGCACGTCACCATTTGCCCCGAAGGGGTCGGTTCGACCGGTCCAGGACGTTACCCTCGTTGTTGTACACGAGTTTTGACTGTTTAGCCCCGGCAAGGGCGGCAGGGATGCATCCATTCCATCGCCTCTGCCGGGGCTATTGGGAGTTTCCACCCTCATTCCACGGGTTCCGCGTCGGTGGCGGCAACAGCGCTGCCACGACGCTCCACCCGTGGCTACAATCTTATGGCCCCTCCGGGGCAAACCCACCCAGGCCTCCCAGCACTTAGCCTTCGAACCGGGTGCCCGCCCAGACACGTGACTTGTGTACAACAACGCGGGCAATGCCCTGTGAGCGAGTTCACCTCTTCCCCCTCCGGCGCAAGAGCAACCCCGCGGTCCCAGCAGCCAAGAGCATCAGCCAGGTGCCCGGTTCGGGCACGAGGACGCCGAACTCGCTGTTGTGGTTCAACACGGCCCAGACCGACGTGCCGCCCGTGTCGACGCCCCAGGAGCCGAGCAGTGCGTCCAAATCGCTGCCATAAGCGTTGGTGAAGGCGTCCCACGACCCCAAGTACCGCGCGACCGCGTCGTCCCCAACGGCGGAATTGCCGGCCACCGCGTTGACCCACTGCCCGCCGTCGAGCCATGCCAGGTGCAGGCCGCCCTGGGTCGCGGGGGTTACCAGGCTTGCGTCGTACGTCATTTGCAGCACGAAGGGGCTGGTCTCGGTGATGCCGGTTAGTTGCACCACGTCGCTGACCGCGTGGAGGTACGAGGCCGTACTCTGCGACTCGCCGTCGGCGAACATGCGCCAGGCCATGCCCACCGGCAGCGGATCACCGCTCGGGTCCTGGTTCGTGCCGGCCAGCAGATCGGCCCGCGTATCGAACAACCGGTCGCCGATAATCTGCGAGCCGAGGCCCGCAAAGGGCGCTCCGTCGCCAACCGATCGCACAATGGCCGGCTCCGTGCCGTCGAAGGCCGTCCCGGCGGAGGCGACCAGCACGTCGGCCGACGTGTTGTTCGCCAGCGAGCCGGTCACTTCCAGCGTGCCGCCGAGGACGGTGGTCAAGCCGGTGTACGTGCTGGCTGCGCGGAGGAAGAGCGTGCCGGCGCCAGTCTTGGTGATCCCCGCGCTGGTAGCCGCGCCGTTGGTGACGGGCACGCCGACGGTCAAGTCGGCCCCGCCTCCGCCAATGTTGAACTCGCGGATAACGGCGCCGGCCGTGCTGCTGAGTTGTACGGCGACGGCCCCGCCCGTACCGCCCGCAATATCCTCGGAGATACTGGAGGACGACGTACCCGTTGTCGTCACGTTCCCGTCAAGGACCAGCCGGCTGCCCTGCCTGTCGGCATCACCCCGGCGCAGGTTGAGCACGCTGCCCTCGAGAGTGAGCCCGCCGCTGCCGACGATAATGGACGACTGCGTGGAGGCATGGTTTCCGTAGAGGGTGAAGCTATTGACGTGGTTGCCCGTGGTACCGACCGTCCTTGTCATATTGGTCAGGCTCAGGCTGCCGAAGCGAAATGTGCCGCCGCTATTTCCTATGAACACGGTGTTTCCCGCTCCACCGGTGAAACTGGCCGCGCCGTTCACGGTCCAGCCGCCGGTTCCCGTTTGGAACATGCCGCCGTTCATAACGAGGCTGCCAATGGTTTCCTGGACGTTGAATACGTTGCCGTTTAACCCAGTGCCATTGAGGAAGCTGGTGGCCCCGCTCATGGTGACCGTGGCGTCGTCGGCGATTTGCTGGTTGGCGCTGAAGGTCACCGCGCCGCCGGAGATGGTCAGATTGCCGGGCACGGCGTTGACGCCGGCCGACTTGCCCAGAGCGAGCCTGCCACCGCTGACGGTGGTCAGGCCCGTGTAGGTGTTGGCGGTAGTGCCGGACAGGGTCACCGTGCCGCTGGTGATCTTGGTTAGGCCGCCCGACCCGCCGAGGGCGGCGCTGATGGTGCCGCTTCGCACGTCGTAGGACGAGGCGGTGAGAACGCCCGTGGTGCCCGCCACAGTCCCGCTAGTGAGCGTCAGGGCGCCGATCGTATCGCTGCGGTTGACGATGTCAAGCTTCCCGCCGCCGCTGACGGTCACCGGGCCGGTGTCGGCCAGCACGTTGGTGGCGCCGAGCAGCACGGTACCCGCGGAAATAGTTGTACCGCCCGTATACGTGTTGGCGCCGCTGAGGATGAGCGTACCCAAGCCGGTCTTGTTGATCCCGGCACTGCTGGACTCGCCGTTGGTGACGGGCACGCTGATGGTCAAGTTAGCCCCGTCGCCAATATTGAACTCGCGGGTAACGGCGGCGCCCGTGCTGCTGAGTTCCACGGCAACGTCCCCGGTTGTGCCGCCTTCAAGTACTATCGAAGAGGCCGACGTTCCCGTGGTCGTCACGTTCCCGTCGAGGACCAGCCGGCTGCCCTTGGCGCCGGTCCCGCCCAGCCGCAGGTTGACGACACTGCCCTTGAGGTTGAGCCCGCCGCTGCCCACGGTGATGGACGACTGCCAAGTGCCGTGGCTTCCGTAGAGGGTGAAGCTACTGGGAGTGTTTCCCGAGCTTGTGGCGTCCATGTCGGTCAGGCTCAGGCCACCGAAGCTTGAGGTGCTGCCGCTATTTCCTATAAAGATGGTGTTGTTGCCCGCTCCGCCGGTGAAGCTCACGGCGTCGGTCACGGTCCAACTTGCCCCGATCCCCGTTTGGAAAATGCCGCCGGTCACAACAAGGCTACCGATGGTCTCACTGGTGTTGCGGAAGCCGGCATCGAAACCAGTGCCATTGAAGACGCTAGCGGCCCCGCTCATGGTGACCGTGGCGCTGTTGGCGATTTGCTCGTCGGCGCCGAAGGTGACCACACCGCCCGAGACGGCCAGATCGCCGGCCACTGCGTTGACGCCGGCCGACTTGCTCAGCGCAAGCCTGCCGGCCTCCACGGTAGTCAGGCCGGTGTAGGTATTGGGCATGGAGCCGGACAGAGTCAGCGTGCCGTCACCGATCTTGGTGATCCCGGCGCTGCTAGCCGCGCCGTTGGTGACGGGCACGCTGATCGTCAGATCGGCCCCGCCTCCGCCAATATTGAACTCGCGGGTGACGGCGTCGGCCGTGCTGCTGAGTTGCACGGCGATGGCCCCGTTCACACCGCCGGCGGTATCTTCGGAGATTCTGGAGGCCGACGTTCCCGTGGTCGTCACGTCGCCGTCGAGAACCAGCCGGCTGCCCAGGGCGCCGGTGCCGCCCCGGCGCAGGTTAATCACGCTGTTGTCCAGGGTAAGCCCGCCGCTGCCGACGACGATGGACGACGGCTTGGCTCCGCTGTTCCCGTAGAGGGTGAAGCTGTTGGCGGTGTCGGCCGTGCCTCCGGCCGTCTCGGTCATGCCGGTCAGGCTCAGGCTGCCGAAGCGCGAGGTACTGCTGCTGTGGCCCAAGAATTTGGTGTTTCCCGCCCCGCCGGTGAAGCTGGCGGCCCCGGTCACGGTCCAGCCCGTCCCTCCGGTTCCCGTGTTAAAAGCGCCGCCGGTCACGATGAGGCTGCCAATGGTCTCATTGGCGGCCTGGTAGTCCGCATTGAACGCGGTACCGTTGAAGGCGCTGGACGCGCCGCTCATGGTAACCGTGGCGCCGTCGGCAATCTGGTTGCTGGGGTTGCCGGCGCTGAAAGTCACTCTGCCTCCCGAGATGGTCAGGTCGCCACCTACGGCATTCCCGCTGGCCTTGCCCAGGGCGAGTGTCCCGCCGCTGACGGTAGTGAGGCCGGTATAGGTGTTGGCGCTGGAGCCGGAGAGCGTGAGCGTGCCGCTGCCCGTCTTGATCAGCGCGCCGCCCGTGCCGGAGAGGCTGCCGGAGAAGGTCGTGCTCGCGTTGTTGCCGCCGACGGTGAGCGTCACCGGGGCCGAAGAGCCGTTCAGAAGCGCGAGGCCGTTGGCGCCCTTCAGTCCCCCGAAGGTCGCTTCGGTGAGGGCGCCGAAGCTCAACGTGCCGACCGATCCGGTCTGGGTGTCGAAGGTGCTGTTCTGAAGGGCCAGAGCATCGCCCAGTTGCAGGGTGCCGACGTCGACCTTTGTATCGCCCGAGAAGGTGTTCGCCCCGGAAAGCGTCAGCGTACCGGCGCCTGTCTTGGTGATACCCGCGCTGGAGGACGCGCCATTGGTAACGGGCACGCTGATGGTCAAGTCGGCCCCGCCTCCGCCAATGTTGAAGGTGCGGGTAACTGCGCCGGCCGTGCTGCTGAGTTGCACGGCGACCGCGCCGTTGGTACCACCTGCGGTATCTTCGGAGATTCTGGAGGCCGACGTTCCCGTGGTCGTCACGTCGCCATCGAGGACCAGCCGGCTGCCCTTGGCGTTTGTCACGCTGCCCCGGCGCAGGTGGATCACGCTGTTCTCGAGACTGAGTCCGCCGCTGCGGACGAAGATGGACGACTGCGTGGCGTCGTTTCCGTAGAGGCTGAAGCTATTGGCAACGTTTCCCGAACTCGCGGCATTCATGTTGGTCAGGCTCAGGCTGCCGAAGTATGCTGTAGCGCCGCTATTGCCTAGGAAGATGGTATTCCCCGCTCCGCCCGTGAAACTGGCGGCGCCGGTCACGGTCCAGGTTCCCGTGCCCGTGTGGAACACGCCGCCGGTCACGCCAAGGCTGCCGATGGTTTGAGTGACGTTGCGGAAGTCGGCATTGAACCCGGTGCAATTCAGTGCGCTGGAGGCGCCACTCATGGTGACCGCGGCATCGCTGGCGATTTGCTGGTTCACGTTGTGGGCGCTAAAGGTCACCTTCGCGCCGCCCGAGATGTCCAGATCGCCGGGCACCGAAATGACGTTGGCCGACTTGCCCAGCGTTAGTGTCCCGCCGCTGACGTTGGTCGGGCCGGTGTAGGTGTTGGCGCTGGAGCCGGACAGGGTGAGGATGCCGCTGCCCGTCTTGGTCAGGCCGCCGTCACCGCTGAGAGCACCCTGCAGGGTCATGCTGCCGCTGCCTGCAACCGTGCGAGTCGAATCCAGGATCATGTCGAGTTGCACCGTTTGGACGCTGGTCGAATTGTTCGTCACGTTGCCGCCCAAGGTAATGCGGTTGCCCGAAAGCACGAAGGCCCCGGCGCCGCTGTTGAACGTGATACCGGCGAAGGAGGTATCGGCCGCCACGTCGTTTGAAGGCGTAAGCCGTGTGGTACCGCCGAAAAACAATGCATCGCCCGCGACGGGCGCCGCCGTGTTAAACCAGTTGGCCGCCGTGGTCCACCGGTTATCTCCACCGCCGCCTGTCCACGTGCGGTCGTCCGCCCGCGCGGCAGCAGAAACGGTCAAGAGCACGGCCAGTCCTGCGCGCACGGTAGCGAGGGCGGCTGGCATACTCTTCAGTGCACTGAAATGGAAGCCGGATAACCGGAGAACGGCGCGCCAATTGGCTGCTGGTTTAGCAGTTGCACGGGCTTGCATGACGGGACCCTCACAAGAAATCGGGGGTGAAAAAGACTCTAAAGTAAGTGCATACTATCTCCCTAATCTTCCATTATGATGGCATTCTCCTTTAGCACAAGGTAAAAAAATGGGGCAGACTTGTTCATGAAACGAGCAAGCCGCGCATCCCAGCTATCAACCGCGACACGGGCCGGCCATCTATACCGAGTTACTCATGATTGGTAGATTCTGTCGAACAAGCCGCTTCCTCAGCGGGTCATCGGTCGCCGCTGCCGGCGCGCCTCTGGGCTGGGGGACTGCAAGGCCGCTTTGGTTGCGGTTTGGCGGGGACCCACCAACGAGAGTAACGACCTTGACCCACCCGACGTATATGAGTCGTCCGGGCTACTGTCGTTTGGGGCATACCGCCATTTTGGAGCCGGGTGACGGTGTCGGTTCGCTCGCCGCGCTGCCGCAAACCCTGCACGATTCTCCACGAGCGTTTACGGCGACCAATCGGCAACGACTTCGCCGCCGTCCCTGGTCGCCAGGTCCTGGTACGTTGTGAAGTTGATGGTTTCGCCGAGAAAATGCGCGCTCCCGTTGGCAAAACCAAACTGGGCTCCCCCGGGGTGGCGGCTGCCGAAGTCGATATTGTTGAATGCCATTTCCTGCGGGACAGCCCCCGGGCTTCCTATCGTGCCGATAGCACAGGACGGCCGGATTGGTATTCATCGGCCAGACGATGTTCTTGCCTGTGGGTCAAGGTACTGCCGAGGGCACTTCAAAATCATGCGTGGTGTGGGCGCTGTCGACGTCCACGCGCGTTTCATAGGGGGGAAACAACGTGTTGTCGTGGGTCTCGGTGGCCATGGTCTCGTCGGTGCCGTGGATGGTTACGATATAGGGGCCGGCTACGGCGCCTCGGCCGGGGCGCGTCTGATAGCGTCCGCCGGCAATATCGGCCACGGTGGCGGGGCCGTCGGCCCCCTGGGATGCGTCGGGGGAGAACAAAATCCGCCCGCCCGGAACCGGCTGGCCCCGGTACGTGACCCGGCCCGACAGGTCGTAGCGCCGCTCACCTGCGTTCTGGCCGCAACCGGCCGTCATCGCGGCAACGGCAAGGACCAGACCGTGCGCGGCAAAGGCGCAGTGCGGGCGAATCGGCAGGGGGGAGAGAGAATGCATGGTGTCTCCGCAAAGGACCGTTACTGATCGAACCCGCCCAATGGGCCGCCCACGTTGCGCGCGCCCATCTGCCGGTAGATGGTTTGCGAGATCGTTTCAGTGATGAAATGCACGCTGCCGTCGGCCATCGCGAAGTGGCAGCCGCCCGGATGATGGCTGCCGAACGCACGGCTCCACGTGCCGATCAACCGCGACGGCCCGCCTTGCTGGCTATTAAGAATGAGCGGGGCGAAGTCGACCAGCGGGTTGTTGATCGGATCGACTGCCGCAGCGGCCGTGTTCGGATGGCTCAACGAGTCGTGGGTCCGAACCGACGAGGCCCACGTCGTGAAGGCGTGGTCGTAATCGTTCGCGTCGGCCGATAACCACCAGCGGGTTTCGCCCAATAGGAACGTATTGCTTGTACCGTCGGGGATGTGCTCGATGCGCACCCGCGAGTTCCGGTAAATGACGCCGTTGTCGAAGAACAGGCGATGGTTCTGCGATTGCCAGTTGCGGCACACGGCATCGCTTTCCGCGCCGCCGCCCTGGCACGCCATGTAGTTCGTATTCGGCTCGTTCGGCAGGCTGTTCGGATCGGACGGGCATTGATAGCGCGGGTTGGGCACCTGCTGGGCAACGCGGTTCTTCTGGTGCGCGTTGTCGTTGGCGTAATCGCCCAGGGCGTAGAACGTACCGTCCACGTGGAACTGCTCGTACAAGGCGGTATTCTCCAAATACGGCAGAACGACAACCGTCCATGGAGGGCCCCGCCACGTACTCTGGGGCGGAGTGCAGCTTGTACTGGCAACAAACGCCTCGGGCGGAAACACGCCCCGCGCGCTGTGGTAGTTGTGCAGCGCCAAAGCCAGTTGCCGCATGTTGTTGCTGCACTGCATCCGCCGGGCCGCCTCCCGTGCACTCTGAACCGCCGGCAGCAGCAACGCGATCAAGATGCCGATGATCGCAATGACGACCAGCAGTTCCACCAGGGTAAAACCGCATTTGGGATTTGGGATTTTGGATTTTGGATTGCCGGATACCATGACTTCCCTTTCGACTTCACCTCTTCTCCCTGCGGCGCAAGAGCAACCCCGCCGCCGCGGCCGCCAAAAGCATCAGCCATGTTCCGGGCTCCGGCACGAGGACGCCGAACTGGCTGTTGTGGTTCAGCACGGCCCAGACCGACGCGCCGCCCGTGTCGACGCCCCAGGAACCGAGCAGCGCGTTCAAATCGTCGCCGTAATCGTTGGTGAAAGCGTCCCACGACCCAAAATACCGCGCGACCGCGTCGTCCCCAGTGACGGAATTGCCTGTCACCGCGTTGACCCACTGCGCCCCGTCGAGCCACGCCAGGTGGAGGCCGCCCTCGGTCGCGGGGGTTACCAGGCTTGCGTCGAACGTCATTTGCAGCACGAAAGGGCTGGTCTCGGTGATGCCGGTCAGTTGCACCACGTCGCTGACCG
Organism: Thermoguttaceae bacterium; assembly: GCA_034005525.1. GTDB lineage: Bacteria > Planctomycetota > Planctomycetia > Pirellulales > Thermoguttaceae > PWXP01. The sequence continues at coordinate 19,519 of JAVEUP010000089.1, forward strand.
CGTGGAGGTACGGGGCCGTGCTCTGCGGCTCGCCGTCGGCGAACATGCGCCAGGCCATGCCAACCGGCAGCGGATCGACGCCCTGGTTCGTCCCGGCCAGCAGATCGGCCCGTGTATCGAACAACCGGTCGCCGATAATCTGCGAGCCGAGGTCGGCAAAGGGCGCTCCGCCGGCGACCGATCGCACAATGGCCGGCTCCCCACCGTCGAAGGTCGTCCCGGCGGAGGCAACCAGCACGTCGGCCGACGTGTTGTTCGCCAGCGAGCCGGTCACTTCCAGCGTGCCGCCCAGGACGGTGGTCAAACCGTTGTACGTGTTGACCGCGCTGAGCGTGAGCGTGCCGGCGCCGATCTTGGTGATCCCTGCGGTGGTAGCCGCGCCGTTGGTGACGGGCACGCCGATAGTCAAGTCGGCCCCGCCGCCGCCAACATTGAACTCGCGGGTAACGGCGCCACCCACGCTGCTGAGTTCCACGGCGATGTTCCCGAATGTACCGCCTGCGGTATCCTCGGAGATGGCCGAAGGCGACGTCCCCGTAGTCGTCACGTTCCCGTCGAGGATCAGCCGGCTGCCCGGAGAGTCTTCTGCGCTTCCTCGGCGCAGGTTGAGCACGCTGTTGTCAAGGGTGAGTCCGCCACTGCCGACGAAGATGGACGACTGCTTCGGGGCGTTGGCTCCGTAGACGGTGAACGTGTTGGCGGTGCCTGGCGTGTCTCCGGCCGTACCGGTCATGTTGGTCAGGCTCAGGCTGCCGAATTTCGTGGTGCTCCGGCTATGGGCTATGAAGCGGGTATTGTTGACCCCCTCGCCGCCGGTGAAGCTGGCGGCGCCGGTCACGTTCCAGCCCGTGGCACCGCTTCCTGTGTTGAAAGAGCCACCGGTCACCTCGAGGCTGCCAATGGTCTCATTTTGGGCGCGGGCGCCGCTATTGAATCCGGTGCCATTGAAGGTGGCACCCCCGCTCACGACAACCGCGGCACCGTCGGCGATTTGGTTGTCGGTGTTGAAGGTCAACCCGCCGCCCGAAATCACGAGATCGCCGGGCACAGCAATGGTGCCGGCCGTCTTACCTAGGCGGAGAGTCCCGCCACTAACGGTGGTCACGCCGTTGTAGGTGTTGGGGCTGGAGCCGGACAGGAGGAGTTCACCCGAACCGCTCTTGGTCAGGCCGCCGTTGCCACTGAGAACACCCTGGAGGGTAACGCTGCCTGAAACCGTGCGAGTCGAATCCAGGATCATGTCGAGTTGCACGGTTTGGACGCTGGCGGAATTGTTCGTCAGGTTCCCGTCCAGGGTAATGCGGTTGCCCGAAAGCACGAATGCGCCGGCGCCGCTGTTGAACGTGATGCCTGCAAAGGACGTATCGGCCGTGAAGTTGTTTTCAGTCGCAAGCCGTGTGGTGCCGCCGAAGAACAGGGCGTTGCCCGCGACGGGGGCCGTGGCACCAGCCCAGTTGGCCGCCGTGGTCCAGAGGTTATCCGCACCGCCGCCTGTCCACGTGCGGCCGGCCCGCAGGAACTCGCTCACGTCGAGGGCCGCGCGGGAGATGCGGAACTCGTCCAAGAGGCCTTCGTAGTAGTGTTCAGTGCGGCCATCACGGCCGAGGCGGAAGAAGTCGGCTGCGATCGTGTACGCCCCGACGTTTCTGGTCAGCGAGCTGTCGAGTTGGTAATCGACGTACAACTGAATCAAGTCACTGCCGGTTCCCGTCCCCGAACGGACCAGGGCCACGTGGTGCCACTCGTCATCCGAGATATTGGTTGTGCTCCAGAAGTCGGCAAGCTGATTGGTGCCGTGAAGATACGCACGCAGACGCCCCTGGTTTATACCATTCGCTGCTCCGCCGATCTCGAGATTCAACGTACCACTCGAAACCCCGTTATAGGTGCCCACCAAGACGGAGCGACTATCGCGCGCGGGCGTTTTGAGGAAGAACTCGAGGGTGAAATCGTCCTGCGGCAGCGACTTGAGAAACGGCTGGTCGCCCAACTCGACGTAATCGCCGGTGCCGCTGAACGAGAGGGACGCCAGATTGGGCGCTCCGACACCGTCCCGCACGATCAATGTCCCGGGTACATCGCTGCTGTAGGTTGGCGGAGAGCCAGCGGGGCGCGCCGTGCCGTGGTAGAAACTCGTGTCGTCCACTACGCTGGCGCCCTGGCCGGGGACCACCACGGTTCCCCCGTCGGTCTCCATCCGATAATAGTTGTGCTCAGGCACGAACTGGAAATTCGGGCCGATGTAGCCAAGGGTTCGAGGGCCCAGGTCGTCAGGACGCACCAGTCCGCTGGCATCATACCTGTAGCGAGGGGGGCCGTAGCTGATCCCGTCGGCAATCGTTTTGGAGGGAGTCTGTCCCGATAGGGCTTGTACGCTCCGATCGTTATGCGTGCTACTGTAGTTCGCGCCGATCCGATAGGTGGTATTGGCACTCAACCGCATTGTGGAGGCGAGTTCCTCGAACCTGAACTGGCCCTTATCAGTGTCGATCATCTGCCCCTCGAGTGGAGAGGTCGTCGTTATCGTGGCCTTGGCCAATGCGGTGGTGTTGTCTAGCTGCCAGATGCCCACCTCGTGGGACTCGCTCAATCCGTCGGCTCCATAGTCAAAGAACCCCAGCTTGGTAAGGATAATCGGAGCGGCTCCAACGGTGAAGTCGTACCCGAGGGTGACGCCATCCTGACGATGGAACACGTACTCCACGGCCCCAGACCAGTCCTGAACGGCTATCACGTCCGCACGGGCGTGTTGCCCGCCCACGGCGCAGCCAACAGCGGCCAAGACGGCCACAACATGCATCACTCGCTTTCGCATGATTGGACTCATCGCAAATTCCCCTTTCCAGAAAAACGGCTTTTCCGTTTCTAAGTGCAGACACCCGGAAAAACGGCGAGCTGCACGGTTTTGCCTCGAGCGACTTCTGCATATGCGCGGCACACCCGCTTCGCAGAGGCCGGCGACCCGGCTGCTTGCATAACCTTCAATTTATCACAACACGGGACGTATGTCCAATGTTTTGACATCGAGTTTTGTGGCCTCCCCCTCGGCTATTCGAGCAGAATGTCGATTTCATTTCGGCGGCCGGGTTCGACCGCGACCGTGATGCCCGAGGTGTGAGCGCGGTTGTACTTGGGTGGAATGAGCGACTTGGCCGGCGGGACGCCCGTGTAGTCGAAGCCGCCCTCCATGGTCGGATCGGGCCGGCCGCCCTCCCGCGGCGGAACGGCAATCACCGCCACACGGTGCTCGCCCGCGGTGGCTTCGAGTTGGTAACGGCCCTGCTGGTCGATTGCAGCCGGCTGGCTCGAGGGGCCTTGTTCTGGCATGAACATTACGATGCCCAACGGCAGCGGTTCGCCTTGGTACGTTACCGTTCCACTTACCGGGTATGTTGCCGGCCCCGACGGCCCGCAGCCACACACCAGACAGACCAAGATGGGGAGGAGCCACAAGGAGTCACTCGTGTTCATAGTTCATTCCTGGGTGAAGATGTTGGTTGCTGCCGCCCCCATGCCGCAAACCCGGAACATTTCTTCCCGGGTGCTCACGGCGACCAATCGGCGACCACTTCGCCGCCGTCCATCGTCGCCAGGTCCTGATAGGTTGTGAAGTTGATGGTTTCGCTGAGAAAATGTACGCTCCCATCGGCAAGACCGAACTGGGCGCCCCCCGGGTGGCGGCTTCCGAAGTCGATGTCGTTGAACGCCATTTCCTGCGATCCTGCGGGACACCCGCCGGGCTTCCTGACGTGCCGGTAACACAGGACGGACGGATCGGTATTCATCGGCCAGACGATGTTCTTGCCCTGGAACACGGACGGCTCGTCCTTCGTCATCCAGCCTTTGGTCCACGACCGCAGGTCGGTGATCCGTTCACCTACCATGAGCGTGTTCGACGTGCCGTCCTGAATGCTGCGCATTCGGGTTCCGCTGTACATGTGAATTACTCCGTCGGTGGCCGCGTAACCGGCCGGCAACGATTCGGTGCCTAAGTACCGCCCATCGCGTCCCGGCCCCATCACCGCGTTGTAATTCGCTGTGCGGTATTCCCTACCCGCCGGGAGGTCGATGTAGTCGAATTCGTTTCGACCGTCGCTCGGGCACAGATACACCGGCGCGACTTGCACGGACAAGGTCGAATGGTAGGCGTTGGGCGCCTTTTTCATCTGTTCGTAAACTGCTGTTTGCTCCAGGTAGGGGAGGATGGGATAGAGCCACGATATTTCCATGGTTCCGGTATCCCAAATCGTGGTCGCCACTGGCGGGAACGACTTCAGCGCGTCGTGGTAGTTGTGCAGCGCCAGGCCGATCTGTTTCAGGTTGTTGCTGCACTGCATCCGGCGCGCGGCCTCGCGCGCGGCCTGCACGGCCGGAAGCAACAGGGCAATGAGGATGCCGATAATGGCAATGACCACCAGTAGTTCCACCAGTGTAAAACCGGCCCCCTCTACCCGGGACTGTCGTAATTCTCGCGGCATAAAGGGCAATCTGCCCAAGCGCCCAACTGGTCCGCTGCGAGAACAAGACTGTCCCCTTTGCCTGCAGGAGTTCCCCGATAAGGTTCTCCAATTCGTCCAGAGCATCGCGCCCCTCCATCCTTCAGAACGAAACGATTATCGCATGAGGTTTATCACGAGGTCCGTTGCCGGCCGCCATGGTAACGCCGCCAACGAAGGATCCGTTCGACCCTTCTGCGGTATTCCGTCATCGGCCCGCCGACATCAAGCCGGCTGCGCCGCTGACACTCTGATTTCTTCCCTTGCCGCCAACGCACACGATCACCAAGTATCCATTATACACGCAGTTGCCACGAACGCCACTTGATGACCAATCCGGACGGACTAAGATACACCGTCGTCGGTCCTGTCTGGTTCTCGTTCAGGATGTGCCGGGAATGATCTCGTTGCTCGCCTGGGTGGCAACCCACCGGTACACTTGCAGGGAGACACCATCCGATAGGAACGCTGTGCGCCCGTCGCCGAAGACGCAATGGCCGCCCCCCGGATGCCGGCTCGCGAATGCGCCGTTCTGACGGAATCCGCAGGACTCGAGTCATGACCATGGGAGCTACCCACTGTTGCGACCGCCCGTCGTTGTAGTTACGACGAACGGCTCGCGGTATGCGCGTTTCAGTAGGGAGTTGGCCGCGTCGGCTTCCGGGCCGGTGAACTGCTCCGTTGCAGAGTCGACGGTCAACATCCCGCTCAGCCGGAGGGAATCGCTTTCCATGTTGAGGCCGTGGGTGCGGAGCAGTCCGGCCATCTGTTCCATCGCGCCGCCGAAAAGGCCCGAGGGATCTCCGACCTTCCTCGCTTCGGCTCGCGAAAAGCGCCGGCCGGCGCGAGCCGTGATGTTGGCCAAATGGCACCAACCGGTCGTATCGCCGGCGGTGTGGATCGGCGCGTTGAGTGTGGCTGCATTGCGGCTGCGCACGGCCTCGATGAAGTTCTGCTGGTGGCGGACGTCGCCGCCGGCTCCGGAGAATCGTCGGATCTCCTTGCCGTCGCGGTCGAATGCCACGGCCTGGCCCGGCGCCCAAGGCATGGTAAGGCATTCCAGCCGGCCGCCCTCGCAATGAGCGATGTAACCGCTTGCCGGGCCGGTATGCGGCGACGGCTCCCGCGAGCCGGGCTCGGCAGGAAGGTTCGACAGGCCGAGGACGACCGGTACGGTGCCCGTGTCGAAATAGATGAAGTGGACGTTGGGCGTCTGGCCGGCATCGCCGAACACAACGCGCCCGCCACCGCCGCAAATGCGCCGCGGAAGCCCCACACTGTCAGGCAGAACGTTGCTGCGCACGTCCTCGAGGATATGGGCTCCCCAGTTGCCCATCTCGCCCGCGCCGGTGTTCCAGTCCCAGTGCCAGTCGTACTGCAACTTGTCGCGGTAGAGGGGCACGTCTTGCGCAGGCCCGAGCCACAGGTTGTAATCGACGTGCTCGGGAATGGGCAGCGGCGCGTCGCGCTTGCCGATGGGCGGGCGGATGGCATAGCGGTTCGCCCGGACCGAGAGGACCTTGCCCAGCGCCCGCTCCTCGTGAAGGAACCGGCGGATATCAGCCCGCATCGGGTCGGATTGCTGCTGCGTTCCGTGCTGCCAGATTTTGCCGGACTTCGCGACCGCCGCAGCCACCTGGCGCGCTTCTCGGAGGTTGTGCGACATGGGCTTTTCGCAATACACGTCCTTGCCGGCCTCGAGGGCCCAGATCGTGGCCAGCGCATGCCAATGGACCGCCGTGGCGATCACCACGGCGTCGATGTTGTCGTCCTCGAGCAACTCCCGCAGATCGACGCACCGCTTGGCATCCGCATAGCGCTGGCCGGTGCCGTTCAGCCGGCTCCGGTCGGGGTCGCACAAGCCGCCGACGCGCACCCCGCCAGCCTTGGTGAAATGGGTGAGCAGGACGTTGGCCCGGCCGCCACAGCCGATAAAACCTAAGCGAATCGCCTCATTGGCGCCGGCAGCCCGGCTTGATGCCAGGGGCACGGCCACGGCCGCGCCGGCGGCAAGTCCGGCTCGAAGGAAATCTCGTCGTTTCATGGACCTCATAGGTGTCTCCTAAAATTGCAGACCGAACCATGCGTCGGTGAGTCGTCTTCACTCCCGGACCAACGATTGCGGCATGGTTGGCCGATTTACCTGACAGTTGCATGAATCCCGGCGAGCGGGGGCCGTGAGGCCCCTGTTTCTGCAAGACATTGCGCAGTTCAGCGTCTCCGTGACAGACTGCACCGCTGGTGTGTTTCTGCTTGCCGGGCGAATGGGCGACGACCGGCGTGGAAATCTGGGCAGAAACAGGGGCCTCACGGCCCCCGCTCGCCTTTTGGTTTGCAGCGTTCGGGTTTACACCACCTCCTCGACCACCCAGGGCTCGCGGTACTCGCGTCTGAACAGCTTCATGGCCTCGGGATCGTCGATTATGTGTTCGGTGTTCGGGTCAATCCGCAGCTTGCGCCCGCCCAACTGGTAGCTGATGTTGGCGTAGTGGACCAGGAGCACGCTGCGGTGGCCTTCCTCGACGTCGGCGTTGGGCAGCTCGCGGCTCTTGACCGAGCGGATGAAGTTCTCCCTGTGGTCGGGAAATGAATAGCGGCCGTGCAGCTCGTCCTTGACCACCGGCTGGCGATCCTTCGTGCGGACGAACACCTGCCAGCCACCGCCCATCCGGCCGACGTACATCACGCCCTGGTCGCCGTAGAGTTCGATCCGCGTGGCATTCTGCGGCCAATAGGGAAAGATATCACCGTTGCGGACGCCGGGGTCGCTGCGGAGCATGTAGGGCGTGTAGAGGGTCTGTTCGTAGGTCATCAGCATTTCCGGGAACTCGAAGACGGCGACTTGCGTGTCGGGGGTTTCCGCGCCCCCTTGCGAGTTGAAGCGTCCCCCCGTGCAATAGGCGCTGCTCGGATAGTCCACGCCGCAGAGCCACCGGGCCAGATCGATCTGGTGAATGCCCTGATACGCCATGTTGCCGCCGGAGTAGTCCCAGAGGTGGCGCCATTGAGCCGGAAGCGTCCGATTGTAGTTGCGCGCCGGGGCCGGGCCGAGCCACATGTCCCAGTCGAGGGTGTCCGGCGGGTCGGAGTCGGGCCCCAACGGAAAGTTGGCTTCGTGACACTGCTCGAACACGCGGCAGAGGTGCACACGGCCCAGCTTGCCCTCCTCGAGGTAGCGCTTGGCAGCGTGGTTGTACGGCGCGCTGCGGTTGTGTGTGCCGATTTGAACGATGCGGCCGTGCTTTCGCGCAGCCGCGACGGCCTGGCGGCCTTCCCAGCCATTGTGGCTCTGCGGTTTCTCGCAATAGACGTCCTTGCCGGCACGGCAACACAGAATGGTCGCCAGGGCGTGCCAGTGCTGCGGCAAGGCAACAGCCGCGGCGTCGACCGAGTCGTCCTCGAGCATCTCGCGGAAGTCCTGCACGCACTTCGGCCGCTTGCCGCCCTGCCGCGCCGCGTACGCCGCTGCCCGCGGCTCGTGCAACTGGCGGTTCACGTCGCAAATGTAGCCGAGTTCGCAGTCGTCGTGATCGAGAAACCCGGTGGCCACCACGTTGCCCCACGAGCCGACTCCGATCATCCCCAGCACGAGCCGCTCGTTGGCCGGGGCCGCGCGGGCAGATTTCGCATTGGAAAGGATCGTCGCTCCGGCCGCGAACCCCAGCGTGGTCGTTCGAGTACGGTGGAGGAATTGACGTCTGCTGATTTCGTGCATGGAAACCGGTCCTTTGGATGAAAGCGGTTGGTTCTTCAGGTTTGACGCACACGGCAACCGTTCACGGGGGGGCTGTCCTCCTCGCATACAGCGGGTGAAAGACCACTCGCGCCGCCACCCGGCAATTGGCCATAGGCACACTGTCCCCTTCTACAATTAGAATTGTCCACCGCCGCCGCGCCAACGTAAAAAATCGTTGCAAACTATTGCACGAAAAGGACCTTCTCGCCAGAAATCGTCTGCCATGTAGCCCAGGAGGCGGGTAGGGTAGCAGCCCCGAGGGCAAGGGGTATTCCTTACCGCGCCGAACCGCCGGCAGCCGGCTGCAAAGCCGGCGTGGCGTACCGCTGGCGATACTGGCGGGGCGTGTGGCCGGTGGCCTGACGCACGCGCGTGCTCATGTGCTGTGTGGAGCAGAACCCGCACTGCCTGGCGATCTTCTGGAAGGTCCAGTCGGTGGAAACCAGAAGTCGCTTCGCTCGCTCCAAGCGGACGCGTTGTATCTCTTGGTGGACCGTGCGTCCCAAGACGGCCTTGAACCGCCGCCGCAGGGTTGCGTTCGTCGAGTCGATGGCCCTGCTGACGTCGTCCAGGCCGATCTGCCCGCACGCGTGCTCACGAATATAACGCAAGGCGGCCGTTACGTCGCGATCGTCGACCGCGAGAATTTCGGTCGAACCGCGGGCGACAATCCCGACCGGCGACACCGAACGCTGTCCGGGAGCCACCGGCTCGCCGTCCATCCATTGGTCCAACAAGGAGGCCGCTTCGTAGCCCGTCTGATGGGCGCCTTGATCGACGCTCGTCAAAGGCGGATCGGTGAACGGGCAAATCGCCTCCTCGTTGTCCACCCCGACCACCGCCACGTCTTCCGGCACTCGCAAACCCACCATCCTGCAAGCTTCGATGATCTGCAATGCCCGCGCATCGTTGCATGTCATCAGCCCCAAGGGGCGCGGCAGACTGATGAGCCACTGCGCCAATTCGGCGCTGAGCTTCTCCCAGGTTTCCGTGGTTGTATCCGGCGCGTTGTGAATGGCGCACGAGTACCCGGCCCGGGAAACCGCCTCGGAAAACGCCTCCTGCCGCCGGTGGCAACAGCCGTTGACCGGCGTGGGATTGTAGCCGCAGTAAGCGAAATGGACGAACCCGCGTTCCAGCAGGTGGTCGGCCGCCAGTTGTGCCACGGCGGTGTTGTCGGTGCCCACGTAGGGAATGCTCATTTCCGGGCGGAACCAGCCGTAGCCTCCACCAACTCCTATCAGCGGCACCGACAGGCGCAGCAAGTCGGGTCCGTGGGAATCGTCGAATCCCACAATGACACCGTCCCAACTCCCCTCCAGCATGCTCTCCAGCGACGAACCGCTATGGCTTTCCGGAAGGAACACGTTCCAGTTGCCGCGTTGATGGGCAAAGGTCATAACCCCGCTGACCACTTTGCGCATCGCAGCGCGGCCCACCTCCAGGAAGACTCCCACCGATCGTCGCTGCTTCGAGTTGGAACTCTTCATAGAAGGCTCTTCCATTTCCGAGTGCACACCGCCGAACGGCGGGTGAGCCAGAACGCCCCATCGGAGCCCCCCGACGGCTACCTTCTATTGTAGCGCCGCGCAACCCGCGTGTCAACGGTGTCGCTCACGAACTCTCGCCTTGCCGCTTCGCGCTTACAGCTCCGTCCAATCGCCGGCCACTGGGGCGGGGAAGTAACCGTCATCGTCGGCCTGGACCGGGGCGGGGCTCTCGTAGCTCAACTCGTCAAGGTAGTCGCAGAACTGGAACTTCGAGTTGACCACCTCGTCCCACGTGACCACGCGGTTATAGTGGGCGGCGGCGCGCCCCATCAGCGCCGCGTAATCGGCGTAGACGGCACGCCGCGCCTGGTTAAAGGGCTTGTCGTTGCGGATGGCGTCGATCAAGTCGATCCATTGGTAGTCCCAGGGGCTGTGCGCATCGCGCGGGGGCGACCACTCGACGTTGTCGCCGGCGATGTGCTGGTCCTTGAAGATGTGGACGGTCGCCGCGTGGACGTTGCCGGAGAACTGGCCCGCCTTCTTCGAGCCGTGGACGAACGTGGCGAACTCGTTGTGCCCGCCCTGGGCGCGGCGGAAACCGCAGAACGCCTTCCGGCCGTCGGGGAAAGTGAACTCCATCGAGTACACGTCGAGCGACTGCCCGCGGTCCGTGCTGCCCACCTCGCGCCCGCCCATCCCCTGGCAGGTGACCGGCCAGGCGTCCATCAGCCAGCAGCACTCGTCGATCTGGTGGATCAGGTAGTCGACCATTTGCCCGGAGCCGACCCAGAGCAGGTTGTTCCTGCCGAACTGGAGCTGCGCCAACAGGTCGTTGGAGCGTTCGCCCTGGTTGCCCAGCCAGCCGCGTCCGCCCAACCGATTGGCGCGGACGTATTGCAGGTCGCCCAGCGCGCCCTCGTTGATCTTCTCGATCAGCGCAGCCCGCGCGGGCGAGTGCCGGCATTGCAGCCCGGCGGCGACTTTCACCCCCTTCTTCTCCGACGCTTCGGCGGCGCGGAGCAGGCGATGCAGCCCGGCCGGATCGGGTGCGAACGGCTTTTCCATGAACACGTTGATGCCCTTCTCGATGGCGTACTCGACGTGGATCGGGCGGATGTAGGCACGCGTGGTGCACAAGGCGACGTCGCCGGGGCGCAGCACGTCGACGGCCTTCTTGTACGCGTCGAACCCGACGAACCGGCGGTCCTCCGGAACGTCCACCTTGTCTTCGAACTGCTTCGACAGCGCGTTGTACGACCGTTCGATCGATCCGTCGTGGACGTCGGCGATCGTGTAAAGCCGGATCGGGCCTTGGTCGGTGATCTTCAGCGCATTGCCCACCGCGCCGTTCCCCCGGCCTCCGCAACCGATCAACGCCAGCCGAATCGTATGGTCCTCGGCGGCATGGACCGCGGGCAGCGCGCCGGCCATGACCGCCGTACCGGCGGCCATCGAACCGCTGCGCTTCAGAAACTGGCGCCGACTGACATTCAGGGCATCGTTCGATTCAAACACGTTTCATCTCCTGGAAAAAGGGCACGGCTGATTGGGTTTCTCGATGCACACGTGGCCCACGGCCGCCGTGTCGCTGTGCCCATTTTGTAATCTCGGTCAACCGGCGCGTCAACTTGGCGGCCGCAAGCGCGCTACGGTACCTACGAGTACGGCGCGGGAATATCGAATACCGGCAATTCTCCGCCCGCACCCGGGGTTGGCCGACTGTTCGTCCATTCGGCGGGCCTGACGTAAGTCGTTGCTGTTGAACAGGTTTTGTCATATTCGCGGCGTTCGGCGGCAGACGGCCGCAGGGGGCAAGAACGGTCGTAAACCATTATGCAGTAAGAGGTTCCGAATTCCCGTCGTGCCGAGCAACTGCTGTTCATACTTGTTGAGATCTTCG
>JAVEUP010000286.1:0-7235 GCA_034005525.1 Thermoguttaceae bacterium
GCTCTTCCGATCTGGGCATCGTGTACCTGGTAACCGGCAGCGCGGGCCGCGCGCTGAATATGCTCATTATCGACTATTCCTGCGGCATCCGCCTGTCGACGGCCACGGCCCTTTCGGCGTCCATCTGCGCGGCGGCCCGCAACGGAATTCTCATCAAGGGCAGTAACTACCTGGAACTGCTCTCCGAGGCCGATACGCTCATCTTCGACAAGACCGGCACCATGACCGAGGGCCGGCCGCAGGTCACCAGCGTCACGCCGGCCGGCGAGCGCGTTTCGGGGCGCGAACTCTTGCAGCTTGCCGCCGCCGCCGAGGAGTCGAGTGCCCATCCGCTGGCCGTGGCCATCCTGGACAAGGTGCGCCGTTCGGGCCTGCCGGTGCCGCCGCACTCGAATACGCAAGTCCACACCGCCCGCGGCGTCGAGGCCGAGGTGGAAGGGCGCCGCGTCCGGGTGGGCAGCCGGCGGTTCATGCTCGAGCAGGGCATCGACCTGGCCCCCGTGACCGAGCCGGTGCACCGCCTCGCCCGCACCGGCGAGAGCATCGTCTACGTGGCCGACGACGACGGGCTGCTGGGCGTGCTGGGCGTGCAGGACAGCCTGCGCGAGAACATGAAGAAGACGATCAACCGGCTCCGGTACATCGGCATGGACGACATCATCCTGCTGACCGGCGACGTGGAGCAGCACGCCGAGATCGTGGCCAACCGCATGGCCATGGACCGGTTCGAGGCCGAGGTCATGCCCGACGACAAGGCCGAGACGGTGCTGAAGCTCCAGTCGCGCGGGACGCGGGTGGTGATGGTGGGCGACGGGATCAACGACGCGCCTGCGTTGGCCTACGCCGACGTGGGCATCGCCATGGGCGGCACGCGGACCGACATTGCCATGGAGGCCGCCGACATCACCGTGACCGGCGACGACCCCCTGATGATTCCCGCCGTGGTCCACCTGGCCAACAAGACCATGAACACCGTCCGGCAGAACTTCATGACGGCCATCGGCGTGAACAGCCTGGGCATCGTGCTGGCGGCCGTTGGCGTGCTGCCGGTGTTCTGGGGCGCCGTGCTGCACAACAGTTGCACCGTGGCCGTGGTGCTCAATTCGTCCCGGCTGCTGCTGCACGACGTGGAGGAGCGACACCGATGAGCCGCGACTCCAAGCCGATCGTGACCATTGTGCATACCCTGCCGGGCCGGGTGCGGCTGCGGCTGTCGCGCCCGCTGGCCGACCCCGAAGCGGCCATCGCCTTCCTGCGCGAGCATGCCGGCATGGGCGCCATCGGCTACACGCCCCGGACCGGCTCGCTGCTGGTCCGGTTCGATCCGCACGCGGTGACCGCCGAGGAGATCACGCTTCGAGTCGCGTTCCGGTTCGCGCTGGATCAAGGCGCGCGGCCCGTGCGCCTACTGGCCGCGCCGGAGCAGGCCGTGCTGCAAAACTCGGCGGTGCTGGCCGGGCTCGGCCTCGCAGCGGCCGTTCTGCTGCGGTGGCTCAACCCGCGGGAGAAAGATACCGCCGGCGCCCAGTGGCTCGCCGGCCTGGCCACGGCATGGTCCGTTGCCGATCACGGCTGGCGCGAGTTCCGCACGCGAGGATACTTCGACCCGGAGGTGCTGGCCCTGGCCTACCTGGCCGCCGCGCTGGTTCGCGGCAACGTGCTGGGCGCGTCCGTGGTCACTTGGCTGGCGACTTTCGGCCGGCATCTGGCCGAGACCTCGGCAACGGGCGCCGAAGTGCAGGCGATCCCGATCCCCGGCCCGCCCGAAGAGGATCCGCGGTACGAGCTGGCCGTCGGGCCCGACGTCGACGCGCCCGACCGGATGCGGCTGGGCATCGTCGGCATGCTCAACAGCGCCCTGAAATACGCGATGACCGGCGGCGGCGCTCACGGGCTGCGCAGTTTGTGGGACGAACTGCGCGACGTCTCGCGGGTGCACGGCGAAGTGCTCGAAGGCTACGGCCGGCACCGCGGCGGCATACCCATTCGCTTCCGATAAAGGCAACACACGGGGGTTGGTCCCCTTTGCATACACGCAGCTTCCACCCGTTTTCAGAAAGGCAGGAACAGTAGCATGGCTGTCAATACCGACCACGTCACCGGTTTTGTCGTTGGCCTTGGCGCCGCCGCGGTGGGCGTCTACCTATACAAGCAGAATCAGCAGAAGGTCGACCAGTGGCTCCGGCAGCAGGGGATCAACCTGCCGCAGGGCGCCGTGAAGGACGAACGCGGCATGTCGCTCGAAGAGTTGACCCGCGAGAAAGAACGCCTCGAAGACCTCATTGCCGAACGCGAAGTGCAAGCGAAGGACCAACCCGCGCCGGCAAGCTGACTTCTCCCGCCTACCAGCCCGCGCGGCGGCGCAACGGCCATGCGAGGCACGCCAGCGCCAGTGCGGCCAGGAAGAGCGCCGAAGGTTCGGGAACGACCTTCACTTGCATCACGTAGCCCCCGATCAGGCCGGTGCCGAAGTCGGCCGCCGCCGGAACCGATCGGAGGGCCGCCTCGAGTTGCAGCGGCCACGGCGCGTCGGCCAGCGAGTAGTAACCGGCGCCTTCAAACACGTTCGGCCCGTTGCCGTCCAGCGCGACAAAAGCGCTCACCTTAGCGCCGCTGAGCAGGCCGGAGAAGTCCTCGCCCAGGTCGGTATAGAACCCGCCCCGGAACACGTCGCCTGCGGCGACTTCGGCCACGTTCAAATACAGGTTGATCTCGTTGCCCGCTCCGAGCGGGCCGGCAAACGGCGCCGAAAGGTCCGTCAGGCGGAGCACGTCGTTGAGGCTGCCGGTCGGGCTCCCGTAGATTGGGTCAGCGACGGTGAACTCGAAGGCGAAGTCCAGCCCCCCGGCCGGGTCGACCGATGTGGCGGTGAGGATGCCGGGACTGTTGCCGGGCGAGACGAGCCCGGCGCCGGCGAGGGCCGGAACGCTGCCGGTGCCTTTTAGCAGGGTGCCGGCGGCGAGCGTCAGGCCGGAACTCGTGGCGATGGAGCCGTCGACCACCAGCGTGCCCCAGTTGAGGTTCGTTGCGCCGGTGTAGATGTTGTTGCCGGTGAGCTTGACAATGCCCGCCTCACTTGTGCCCTGCCCCAGGTTCAGCCCATACCCGCCGCTGATCTGCCCGGCGATAACAACCGTGCTCTGGCCGTTGTCGACCTTTGCACGAATGGTGCTTTGGGCGCCCAGGACGACGTCGCCGGCCCAAGTGGCCGTCCCTCCGCCGCCGAAGCTGGTACGCAGCACGCCGCCGTTGAGGTGCAGCGTCTCGGGGGTCGCGTAATTGGTGTCGACCGAGAGGATCCCGCCGCTCTGGACGATGGTCGCGCCGACGGTACTGCCAAGGACGCCGTCAGCGGAGGCGTAAAGCGACCCGCCGCTCTGAACGATCGTCAAGCCGTCGTAATCGTTGGCCGCGTTGACCAGAAGAACCGGCCCCTGGGTCAGGGTGAACCCGAACGCCCCCCCGTCATCCGTCAACTTGCCGGTCAGCCGCAACGACTCCGGCCAGCCGGCCGACTTGATGAAACTGTCGGCCGTCAGTGTGATCGGCCGGTTGACGCTGTGGTTGGCAATCGTGCCGGCGTACTCGAGCATGCCGCCGTCGAGCGTGATCCCGGCACCGCCCGCGCCGAGGCTGGCGTCGGTCACAAACTGCAGGGTGCCCTCGTTAATGGCCGTCGCGCTGTGGGTGTTCGTGCCGCTGAGAGCAAGGATGCCGCCGCCCACTTTCGTCAGCGCGCCGTTGCTCAAAGCACCCGAATACTCCGTATCCTCGCCGTTGGCGCCGACGCTGAGAGTCTTGCCGGCCATGTTGAGGTCGCGCTCGCCCTTCAGGCCGCCGAAGGTGTAGGCGGCGGGTGTACCGAAAGCGACCGCGCCGGTATCGCCGGCGGCCATGTCGAGCGTGCTGCCGGCAAGCGCCTCGGCGTGGCTTACGAGCAGCGTGCCGACGGCCGGCCGCGTATCGCCCGAGTACGTGTTCGCGGCGCTGAGGGCCAGGGTGCCGGGGCCGGCCGTGCTCAACGAGCCGGGACCGGTAATCGCGTTGGCGATGGTGAGCGTATGCGCGGCGCTTGGCACCTCGAACGTCCCACCGTTCGGACCGAGGGTGACGCCGCGGGCGTCGTCGTCGATGGCGAAACCGGCCGTCGCCCGCAAGGTGCCGCCATCGAGGGTCAGCGCGGCGGGATTGAACGCCCCGGGGACATAAACAACCTGTTCGCCTTCCAGCCGATAGTACCCGCCCGGATCGCGGCCCAAGTTGGCTTCCGCGTTGATACTGATCGTGCCCTGGTTGATCGTCGTGGTGCCGGTGGGGGCTACGACGCTATCGATTTTGACGTTAGCCGGCTGCGAGTAGGCACTAAGGATCGTGAGCGTCCCGGTGCCGTTCTTGACGATATTCATGTTTGTCGCTTCATTGGGCCAGCGGCGAGACAACGAGTTCACGCTCGTGTTGCCGCTGCCGGAGAAGGTAACGGTCCCGTTGAGCTGGTTATTCATCATCAGGCTGTTGTTGATGATCAACTGACCGTCGCTGGTGATGGGAAAGGAGACCGCCGAGACTCGCGGTGGGGCGGTGATGGTTTGCGTGCCGCCGCCAACTGAGATCCCACTGCCGTAGATATACAGGGTTCCGGCGCCCGAACCGTCGTTCATGTTGACTGCGAAGTCGGACTCGCCCGAGAACGTCAGCCCCAAGGCATACCGGTTCTCGTTCAAACCGCCGGTGCACATGTAGGTGGTCGTGACCGTGGAACTGGTGAAGTTGGCCAATCGGCTTGAGCTTGGTGTGCCGCCGGTCCAGTTGGCGGCTTCGCCCCAGAAGCCGTTGAGGGGCGTTGTGCTCCAGTTGGTTTGGGCATGCCCAGACCCTGCCACCGCGACAAACAGACAGATCAGCGCCGGCAATAGTGCAGGCGCGCCCAAGCGTAGCGCGTTACCGCGGGCAATCACGAGCAGAAGCAGGGACCGCATTATCTTGTCTCCCGGGTATCGCCCGCGACCGACGCACGCCGAAACCGGCGGGACAACCGCTAACGACCAGTACAGTTTAAACACGAATGGGCGACGTTATCACACTTCCAGCTTGAATCTCATCTCCGTCGAATCATAAGCCCGCAGCCCAGCGCCGCAAGCAGCATGAGCCAGGTTGCCGGTTCGGGAACGACCTTCACTTGCATCACGTAGCCCCCGATCAGGCCGGCGCCGAACTCGGCCGCCGCCGGAACCGATCGGAGGGCCGCCTCGAGTTGCAGCGGCCACGGCGCGTCGGCCAGCGAATAGTAACCGACGCCTTCAAACACATTCGGCCCGTTGCCGTCCAGCGCGACGAATGCGCTCACCGTAGCGCCGCTGAGCAGGCCGGAGAAGTCCTCGCCCAGGTCGGTGTAGAACCCGCCCCGGAACACGTCGCCTGCGGCGACTTCGGCCACGTTCAAATACAGGCTGATCTCGTTGCCTGCGCTGAGCGGACCGGCAAAGGGCGCCGAAAGGTCCGTCAGGCGGAGCACGTCGTTGAGGCTGCCGGCCGGGCTGCCGTAGATTGGTTCAGCGGCAGTGAACTCGAAGGCAAAGTCCAGCCCGCGGGCCGGGTCGAGCAACGTGGCGGTGAGGATGCCGGGACTGTTGCCGGGCGAGACGATGCCGGCGCCGGCGAGGGCCGGAACGCTGCCGGTGCCTTGCAGCAGGGTGCCAGCGGCGAGCGTCAGGGCGGAACTCGTGGCGATGGAGCCGTCAACGACCAGCGTGCCCTGGTCGACGGCTGTCGCACCGGTGTAACTGCTGATGCCCGTGAGGGTCAGGGTTCCGCCGCCGACTTTTGTCAGTGCGCCGTTGCTCAGCGCGCCCGAATACTGCGTGTTCTGGCCGTTGGCGCCGACACTCAGGGTCTTGCCCCCCATGTCGAGGTCGCGCGAGCCTTTCAGTCCGCCGAGGGTGTAGGCGGCGGGCGTGCCGAACAGAAGTGTGCCGGTATCTGAGTCCAACAGATCGAGCGTCGAGCCTTGAAGGCCGAGAGCGTGATGCAATTGGAGGGTGCCGCCTACGATGCGCGTGTCGCCCGAATGCGTGTTGGCGTTGGTGAAGCGGATATTCCCCCTTTCCGAAGAACTTCCGATGAGCAGCCGAGCGTCACCGCTAATGCTGCCATCGATAACGATCAGCCCGCCGACATCGCCTGAAGACTTCGCTCGGATATTGCTCTGGGCATTGACCACGATGTCGCCGGCCCAATATCTTGGCGAATTGGGATTCGTCGACGAGGTCCGCAGATTACCACCATCAAGATGAAGTGTTTCCGGCAAATAGGTGCCGCTGAATTCCAGGCTTAGTTGGGCACCGCTGGCTACGTGGGTCGCCCCATCTGTCGTGCCCAACGAACTCGCCGTGTAAACATAGGTTGTGCCGCCCTCGAGAAGCGTATCGCCCTGGTATGTGTTCGCCGTTCGAAGGTACAGATTCCTGCTTCCCGTCTTGGTAAAGCCAAACTCGCCGCCTTCGTCGCTGATGGTTCCTCGCAAGTGAGTATTCGATATGTACTGCGGATCAATAATACTATCCTTGGTGAGCTTGATGTCGTTGTACAGTTCGAAAGCCGTCCCTGACGCCGCTCCCTGCCCAGTCGTACGCAGACTGCCGCCGTCGAGTTGGATAACGCTGGCAGGATCCAGGTTGGCTGACCCCAAGGAGTAGGGAAGGGCGAGCACGCCCTCACTGACGATGGTTACTCCCGTGAAGGTGTTGATGCCGCTTAGCGTCAGGATGCCCCCACCGACTTTGGTCAGCGCGCCGTTGCTCAGCGCGCCCGAATACGCCGTGTTCTGATTGTTGGCGCCGACGCTCAGGGTCTTGCCGCCCATGTCGAGGTCGCGTGTGCCTTTCAGGCCGCCGAGGGTGTAGGCGGCGGGAGTATCGAAAGTGACCGCGCCGGTATCGCCGGAGGCCATGTCGAGCGTGCTTCCGGCAAGCGCCTCGGCATGGCTTACAAGCAGCGCGCCGGCAGCGGGCCGCGTATCGCCCGAGTACGTGTTCGCGGCGCTGAGGGCCAGGGTGCCGGGGCCGGCCGTGCTCAACGGGCCGGGACCGGTAATCACATTGGCGATGGTGAGCGTATGCGCGGCGCTTGGCACCTCGAACGGGGTGCTCGTATAAACTGATGTTGTGCCGTTTGCCGGGCTTTGGTACGATCCCCTTCGGATTTGGAATCCGCCGGAAACACACTTGCATGGAGGGGAT
>JAVEUP010000090.1:0-30776 GCA_034005525.1 Thermoguttaceae bacterium
GCTCTTCCGATCTCGGCGGGCGGCGGCTACATCGGGCGGCCGCTGTATGGCGAACCGGTCTTCCAGGAACATGCATTCTTTGCGGGCCGCTGGCCGGTCAAGGAGTTCGGTCAGACCGACATGGACTTCTCGAAGCATAGCTGCCCGGAAGCAGAGGCAATCCTGAAGACCTGCATCCGGATAAGCATCCACGAAGGCATGACCGACGAGTACATCCTCGACGTGGCCAA
Organism: Thermoguttaceae bacterium; assembly: GCA_034005525.1. Classification (GTDB taxonomy): domain Bacteria; phylum Planctomycetota; class Planctomycetia; order Pirellulales; family Thermoguttaceae; genus PWXP01. The sequence continues at coordinate 231 of JAVEUP010000090.1, forward strand.
GGCCGTTCGCAAAGTGGCGGCCCACTTCGCGGTGTAAACGTTCGCGACCTGTTTCCCAGGGCGTTGCCTTCATTGATGTACATAAGTGTGGCGGTGGGTGTGTTTGCGTCTCTGCCGCCCCTACCGAGGCTATCGGGCCATTGGCCCGGGAACCACGGGTTGCGCTTCGTCCGACTGTCGTCGGACGGCGCTCCACCCATGGCTACAGCCCGCCGCCCCTCCGGGGCGAAAACAAACTCGAAGCGGAGGTACAATCGATGATGCTCACATTGAGGCGAGGACGGCATTGGTTTTCGGCGGTTGTGTTCTTTTTCGCGGCGGCTCTGCTGCTTCCGCTAGACAATCGCGGCCTGGCCGATGAGGCAGTGCTGCGCGTGGCGGTGTTCAATGTCGATGCTTCACCCCCGATCGGCAGCCCGGTGGCGTATGTACCAGCCCGGAGCATCGAGGATCCGCTCAGTGCGCGGGGTATCGTATTGCTTGGGGCCGGGCGCCCCGTTGTGCTCTGCGCGGTCGATTGGATCGGCATCAGCAACGGCGGCTACGACGCGTGGCGGGAGGCGCTGGCCGAGGCCGCCGAAACCTCGCCTGACCGGGTGACTGTACACGCGGTCCACCAGCACGACGGCCCGCGCTGCGACTTCACGGCCGAGGAACTGCTGGCGGCCCACGGGTTGGGCGGCAAGCGGTTCGATGTCGCGTTTGCACGCCGGATTATCGAAGAAGCGGCGGCGGCCATTCGCGAGTCGGTCAAGTCGGCACGCCGGGTGACGCACCTGGGAATAGGTCAAGCTGCGGTAGAAAAGGTAGCTTCGAACCGGCGCATCCTCGGTCCCGATGGCCGCGTGCGGCTGGGACGGATGAGCGCATCGCGCAATCCGGAAGCGATTGCCGAACCGGAGGGCACGATCGACCCGTTGTTGCGGATGATCAGCCTGTGGGATGGTGATGAACCGATCGTATGCCTTAGTTATTATGCCACACACCCTCAAAGTCACTATCGCAAAGGCGACGTGACGCCCGATTTCCCGGGCTTGGCCCGCAATCAATTCGAGCAAGAGCTTTCGGGCGTCACACAGATTTACTTCACCGGCGCCGCCGGCAACGTGGCGGCCGGCAAGTACAACGACGGTTCCCCCGAGGCTCGCGTGGCGCTGACCGGCCGGATGGCCGACGGCATGCGGCGAGCGTGGAAATCAACGAAGAAGGCACCGATCGCACCGGCTGACGTCGACTGGCGGGTCGAGCCGGTTCATTTGCCCCCGTCGGAGTACCTGAAGTCCGGTGATTTCGAGACGACGCTTGCGGATGAGGCCGCGAAGGAATCGGACCGGTTCTCGGCCGCGTCGAAGGTGGCTTACCTCCGGCGGGTACAGGAAGGCTGCCCGATCGAGCTTTCCTGCCTCCGGTTGAACAATGCGTATTTACTGCACATGCCCGGCGAGTTGTTCGTCGAGTATCAATTGGCGGCCCAACAACTGCGCCCGGATGATACGGTATGCATGGCTGCCTACGGCCAGTACGGCACCGGTTACATTGGCACGGAAATTGCCTACGGGCAGGGCGGCTATGAGACCGGAGCCCAGGCGTCCAATGTTGCCCCCGAGACGGAAACCGTGCTCATCGGCGCGATAGAACGACTGTTGCAAGTCCGGTAGCGATTCTGTAGTATGGATGAAGGCCCCCCGTTGATCCTTCACCCCACCTCCCACCCGCAATTGCGAAAGGAATGGAAACATGGACACTCACCGATTCACTCGACGGCAGTTTGTGGCCGCCACTTCCCTTGGGTCTCTTGCCGCGGTGGCAGGGCAAGCTGCTCCGGCACATGCCGCGTCGGCCGGAGCCGCAAGCAAGCTTGCGGTCAAGGGTGGCACGCCGGTACGGACGAAGGGTTTCGGCGGCTGGCCCATCTGGGACAAGGAGCACGACGAGGAACTGGTCCTCTCGGTGATCCGCAGCGGCGTCTGGTCGCGATCGAAAGTCGTGACCGAATTCGAGCAGAAGTGGGCCGAAATGCTCGGAGCAAAACGCTGCCTGGCCACTACCAACGGGACCAATGCGTTGCTGATGGCACTGAACGCGCTCGACATTGGTGCGGGCGACGAGGTGCTGGTCGGCCCCTATACCTTCGTCGCTTCGGTCAGTACCATTCTCCTGTCCGGCGCCCTGCCCATCATGGTCGATACCGACCGCGAAACGTTCCTGGTGAACCCGGCGAAGATGGAAGAGAAGATTACGCCCAACACCAAGGCCATTCTGCCGGTTCACATCTACGGGCTTCCGGCCGACATGGACCGGATCAACGCGATTGCCAAGAAGCACAACCTGGTAGTCGTTGAAGACGCCTGCCAGGCGTGGCTGGCCGAGTATCGCGGCAAGAAGTGCGGCACGCTGGGCAACCTCGGTTGCTTCAGCTTCCAGAACTCGAAGCACCTTACCTGCGGAGAGGGCGGCGCCGTGGTGGGTAATGACGATGCGGTCATGGACCGGGCAGTCGCTTACCACAACTTCGGGCGTGGAACACCGTATATCGGCACGAAGTGCCGCACGACCGAGTTCCAGGCGGCGATTCTGCTGGTACAAATGCAGCGGCTCGAGGAGCAAACGCAGCGTCGATGGGAAAACGCCACCTACCTCACCTCGAAGATCAAGGACATCCCCGGCATTGCGCCGCACAAGCTTTACGACGGTGTGACCCGGGCAGCCTATCACCTGTACCCGCTCCGATTCAATCCGGAGGAATTCGGCGTAGCTCGCTCAAGATTCCTCGCCGCGTTGCAGGCGGAGGGTATCCCGTGTGGCGGAGGCTACGGCCGCTTGAACAAGTCGCCGTTCATTGAGAATACGCTCAGTTCCCGCAGTTTCCAACGCATGTATTCCAAGGAGCAACTCGACTACTGCCGCGAGCAGATCGAGTGCCCCGACAATGATATGCTGTGCAACGAAGCCGTTTGCTTCAGCCAGCGGCTCTTCCTCGGCGGCAAGGAAGACATGGACGACATCGCCAACGCAATGACGAAGATTTACGAGAACCGGGAACAACTGACCTGAGGAGGGCCTCACCCATAGCCGCAACCCCAATAGGAATACAGACAATGGACACTCCACAATTCACTCGCCGACAGTTTGTGGCGGCTACTTCTCTTGGGTCGCTCGCCGCCGTGGCAGGGCAAGGCACTTCGGGACATGCCGCGCCGACCGGAGCCGCAAGCAAGCTGGCGCTCAAGGGCGGGTCGCCGGTGCGGACGGAACGCTTTCCCAGTTGGCCCATCTGGGACCCACAGCGCGACGAAGAACGGGTCCTCTCGGTGCTCCGCAGCGGGGTCTGGTCGCGATCGAAAGTCGTGACTGAATTCGAGCAGAAGTGGGCCGAAATGCTCGGCGCAAAACGCTGCCTGGCCACGACCAACGGGACGAATGCCCTGATAACGGCGCTGAATGCCCTCGACATTGGCGCGGGCGACGAGGTGCTGGTCGGCCCCTACACTTTCGTCGCTTCGGTCAGCACCATTCTCCTGTCCGGCGCCCTGCCCATCATGGTCGACACCGATCGCGAGACGTTCCTGGTGAACCCGGCGAAGATGGAAGAGAAGATCACGCCCAACACCAAGGCCATTCTGCCGGTCCATATTTACGGTCTTCCGGCCGACATGGACCGGATCAACGCGATTGCCAGGAAGCACAACCTGCTGGTCGTTGAAGACGCCTGCCAGGCTTGGCTGGCCGAATATCGCGGCAAGAAGTGCGGCACGCTGGGCGACCTGGGCTGCTTCAGCTTCCAGAACTCGAAGCATCTGACCTGTGGAGAGGGCGGCGCCGTCGTGGGGAATGACGACGCGGTGATGGATCGCGCTTATTCGTTTCACAATTTCGGTAGCGGGGGGCCGTACATCGGCACGAAGTACCGCACAACGGAGTTCCAGGCGGCCATGCTGTTGACCCAGATGCAGCGGCTAGAAGAACAGACGCAACGGCGCTGGGAGAATGCGACCTACCTGACCTCAAGGCTGCAAGAGATTCCCGGCATCATGCCACACAAGCTCAACGGCGGCGTCACGCGAGCCGCGTACCACGCCTACCCGATCCGCTACAACGCCGAGCAGTTTAGAGGAGTGTCGCGAGAGAACTTCATGCGGGCTCTGCGGGCGGAGGGCATCCCATGCCACGGTGGATACGGACAACTGAACAAGGCGCCTTTCATCGAGAACACCTTGAGTTCCCGCAGCTTCCAGCGAATGTACTCGAAGGAGCAGCTCGACCACTGCCGCGGGCAAATTGAGTGCCCTGAGAACGACAAACTGTGCAGCGAGACCGTCCGCTTCAGCCAGAACGTCTTGCTGACCGGCAAGAAAGACATGGACGACATCGCCAACGCGATTGTGAAGGTCTACGAAAACCGAAGCCAGTTAGCCTGACAGTCCACGACGATGTAGGGTGGTGACAAGCAAGCCAAGACCCTGGTGGGCCTTCGGTCGCTTGGCCAGACCTGCTTCCACCGCACGGTGTACAAACCACCCCGGATGGGCTTGCACAGGCCCACCAAAGACTTGCGCGACATTGTCCCACCCTATGTGAATAATCCGGATTAGGCGGCCAACGGAGAAAGAATCAGACGATGACTGATAGAGGAAGTGCGTGGCCCGTTAGGTGCCGCGTTGTCTGGGTTGCCGTTCTCGGCATCTTATTGGTCCACGGCAGGGCCGTTGCCGATTGGCCGATGTACCGGGCTGATGCGGCTCGCAGCGGGTACTCGGCGGATCCTCTACCCGGCGAACTGACACTGCAATGGACCTATCGCGGAGCGGCGCCGGCCCCCGCCTGGACGCGATCGATGCGCATGGCGTTCGATTTCGCCCATCAGCCGATCATCGTGGGCAATGACGTCGTCTTCGGATGCAGCGCCACGGACAAAGTGACTGCTTTGGACGCCGGCAGCGGCGAGGTGAACTGGGAGTTCTTTGCCGGCGGTCCCGTGCGTTTCGCGCCGGTTGCCTGGCAGGATCGCATCTTCGTGGCCAGCGACGATGGTTGTCTGTATGCCCTGCGCCGGCAGGACGGGACGCTGCTCTGGATGCATCGCGGTGGACCAAACGACCGGAGATGCCTGGGCAACGGGCGGATGATCTCCCGCTGGCCGGCCCGCGGCGGGCCCGTGCTGTTCGATGACGTTCTCTACTACGCCGCCGGTATCTGGCCCAGCGACGGCATCTTCCTCCACGCCCTCGATCCGCGTACCGGTGAAGTGCTTTGGACCAATGATGACAGCGGCGGGATATACATGCCGCAGCCGCATGGCGGGGCGAACGCCGCCAGCGGGGTGCCGCCGCAAGGCTATCTTCTGGCAAACCAACAGCGACTCTTCGTACCGACCGGGCGTGCGGTGCCTGCGGCATTTCGACGCGAAGACGGCCGGTTCGAGTATTATCAACTGCAGCAGAATGGCTCAATCGGCGGCGCCCGCGCACTGCTGGCCGATCGATTCGTGATCAACGCCGGCTGCTTCCTGGAGCAAGCGACGGGAGCTTTGGGAGCCCGGGCCGGACGCGGGGTTTTCAGCGCGTTGCCCGACGGGATTCTGCAGTATACCGGCGATTCGCTGCTGGCGTATCGCTGGGCGGACCTTCAGCGAACCGACCGCCGCGGCAATCCGGTTTCGTACCGGGGGTTGGAGGAAGTTGGTGAGATCGAAATCGCGACTGCCCCGGCCGAGAAGCAACTGGCCGAAACAGTCATCGATAGGTTGCCTTCGTTGGGCGACTTGTATCGCGCGGTCGTGCGATTTAAGGAGCACGACGATACCGTACCACGACAGACCGGTCTGGCACGGACTTTGGCCCAATCGCGGCCGGGGGTGGAAGGTTTGGGCGCATCGGTGCATCAGTTCCTGGCAACGGCCTACGAACGCGACTACGAGGTGATTGCCGCAGGAAGCGAAGCGATCTGCGGCGCGCCGGACATAGTGCGGATCGTCGACTTGGAGTCCGGGCGCGTTCGTTGGTCCCATCCCGTCAACGGCGCAGCCCTGGGACTGGCCGTCGCCAATGGGCGTTTGATCGTGGCGACGACGACAGGCGCGGTGTACTGCTTCGCACCAGGGGCGGACAATCGTGCGGCAGCCGTTGATGATGCACATGCCAACGAGCGGCAACAGCCGAATGACCTGCCGACTGAGGTCGTTGAACTGGCTCAGGACATTCTCGCCAAGACCGGCGTGACGGAAGGAATCTGCCTGGACCTCGGCTGTGGGTCAGGCGAATTGGCGCGGGCCCTGGCCGAGCGATCCGAACTGCATGTGATCGGCATCGAGGCCGATGCCGAACGAGTGGCCGAAGCGCGCTGGAAGCTCGACCAATTGGGGCTGTACGGACGCCGGATTAGCGTTCACCAGGGCGACTCCCGCCGGACGCCGTATCCGCAATACTGCGCCGACCTGGTGATTTCCTCGCGGGCACTTCGCGGCGAGACGGACGTCTGGAACCAGGCCGAGGTCGAGCGGCTGCAACGGCCCTCCGGCGGCGTTGTCTGCTCCGGTTCGCCGGGCCGACTCGTGGTCAGCCGCCGCGGCGCGCTTCCCGGTTCCGGCGCCTGGACGCACCAGAACGCCGATCCGGCCAATACGCTTTGCGCCGAGGACGAGTTGGTTCGCGGGCCGTTGGAGGTGGCCTGGTACCGGGATGGGTTGATCGAGATCGCCGATCGCCACGCCCAGGGCCCCGCGCCGCTGGTCAACCGTGGATGCCTGGTGGTGATGGGGGTTCACGGGCTGTGCGCGGTCGACGCCTACAGCGGCCGCACGCGTTGGACGTACGACATTCCCGGCATCCTGGCCGACTGGGACGGCGTCCATCACGACGTGGGCGTGGGCGATACGGGCAGCAATTTCTGCCTCAGCGACGACTCGGTGTTTGTACGCACCGGCAACCGGTGCCTGCGAATCGACCTGGAAACCGGCCGCCTGGTGCGCGAGTTTCAAACGCCCGTCGACGACGACGCGAAAGACCGCAACTGGGGCTACGTCGCGTTTTCCGACGGGTTGCTGTTCGGCTCGGTCGCCAACGACGAACACACGATAAGCCCTCGCTATGCCGACATCAGTCTTCGGAACGAATCCGTGTTGTTTTTCGCCTTTGATGCAGAAACCGGAGACGTCGTCTGGAAGTACCGGCCGCGGCATTCGATCCGCAATAATGCCATCGCCCTGTCCGGGGGGCGCGTCTACCTGATCGACCGGCCGCTCGCCTTGGCCGATCGGATCACCGCGCTGCCGCCGGACGGCAAGCACCGCCCGCTGCTGAAGCCGGGCGAGCATCCGGGCGGAGTACTGCTGGCATTCGACTCGCGGACCGGCCTGCCGGTCTGGGAGACTGCAGACGACGTTTTTGGAACGCAATTGGCCGTCAGTCGGCAGCATGAGGTGCTGCTGATGTACTACCAGGGGGTAAAACATTCATTCTTCAAGCTCCCCTCGGAAATTGGCGGCCGCATGGCCGCCTTCTCGACGGAGACCGGCGCGAGAGTATGGGATATCGCCGCCGACTACAAGACGCGACCGCTGATCAACGGCGAGGTGATCTACGCGGAAGGCGGCGCGTGGCGCCTGAAAACCGGCGAACCGGTACCCTGGGAGTTCGAGCGTTCCTACGGCTGTGGCCAGATATGCGGCAGCACGCACCTGATGCTGTTCCGGTCGGCCACGCTGGGTTACCTCGACCTGACTCGCGACGCCGGCACGGAGAACTGGGGCGGCATCCGGCCCGGCTGCTGGTTCAACGCGATTCCCGCCGGCGGACTGGTGTTGGTTCCCGACGGATCGTCCAAGTGTGCGTGCAGCTACCAGACGCAGGCCTGGGTAGCCTTACAACCAAAGTCCAAAGAAGGAGTAACGGCCGATGAGTAACTCGATCAAGAGCTTTCCAACGATTCTGGCCGGCTGGCTTGCGGTTCTAATGACCGCCACGGCCGGCGTTGCACTTGCCGATGCCACTGCACCGGGCAAGGGCGCCGTCCCGGTGGGCATGGCCCGGATCGACGTCACGCCCGACTTTCCAGTTCGTTTGGCCGGTTACGCGGGCCGGATGGACGAGGCCACCGAGGTGGTCGAGCGGCTGTGGGGCAAGGCCCTGGCCGTCGGCGGCGACGATGGAAACGGTCCGGCCGTGTTGATCTTGGTGGAGAATTGCAGCGCCACCGCCGAATTGACAGCGGAACTGGCCGCGCGGCTGAAGGAGAAGGCCGGCGTCCGGCCCGAGCGGTGCGCGGTCGCATCGACGCACACCCACTCGGCTCCCCTGTTGCCGGAGTTCGCCCCCTGGCACTTCACCACGGCCATGCCGCCGGAGCACGTGGCGCACATGGAACGCTACCGCCGCGAGTTGACCGACAAGCTGGAGAAGGTTGCCCTCGACGCGTTGGCCGCCAGGAAGCCGGGCTACCTTGCGTGGAGCGAGGGGAAAGCAACCTTTGGCGTGAACCGGCGCCTGGTCGAAGACGGCAAGTACCGCGGATTCGTGCCGCGCGATGCGACCGACTCGCCGGGTCCGGTCGATCACAGCCTGCCGGTGCTGCGAGTAACCGATCTTGACGGCAACGTGGTGGGTATTGTGGCCAACTATGCCTGCCATTGCACCACCGTGGGCGCTTCGAACGCAATCCACGGCGACTGGGCCGGTTTCGCCCAAGTTTCCATCGAGGGCAGTCACCCGGGGGCCGTCGCCATGGTGGCCATCGGCTGTGGCGCCGACGTTGGCCCCTATCCGGGCAGCACGCTCGAACACGCTCAGCAGTACGGCCGCCAAGTTGCTGGTGAGGTCGACCGGCTCTTGCAGGGCGACTGGAAGCCGGTTGCTCCGGAGTTGACCGCGCGGCAGGAGATCATTCAGGTGCCGCTGGGCCGGTTGCCTACGCGAGAGGAACTCGAACGTCGGGCGGAGCAGGGAAGCCTCGGCTCGCGCGACTTCGCACGCCATCTGCTCGCCGCGCTCGACCGCGACGGCGCGCTGCCGCAGTCGTTCGATTACCCCGTCACCACTTGGACGTTCGGTAATGACTTGGCGATGGTCTTCCTGCCTGGCGAAGTCACGATCGACTACGCGCTGCGGCTGAAGCGCGAGTTGGACGGTTCGCGCCTTTGGGTAACGGCCTATGCGAACGGGATGCCATGTTACATTGCATCCAAGCGGCTGTTGGACGAGGGCGGCTACGAAGTCGATTCCTCGATGGTGTCCTACGGCCAGCCCACTCGCCTGGCCCCCGAAGCCGAAGACGCCGTTATCGACGCCGTCCTGTCGCTGGTTCCACCGGCGTTCAGGAGGTAACCGATCGCGCGGGCTGCTTGTGGCGAACTCCCTGCCGCTCAGTACGGCATGACCGTTGTCGAGGAGATCCTCCAGCGCTGACAGCGCATTCACTGTCTGCCGCCGCTCAGCCGAGGGTATTCCATGAACGAACCTCAACCGCCAGCCGTCCGAGGGTGGCCTCGCCGGTTTGGCCTGGCGTTGCTGGCGGCCGGCGCTGCTCTTCTCGCCGCGGGCGATCTGGCGGCCGGCGACCTCGCGAGGCAATTCGAGTCGATGCGGCTTGCCGTGGACGACCTCACTGCGTCGTTCCCCGAACAATACCAGAACGGCTCGGAGTATCTCCGGCGGTTGGCGGAGTTGCAGCAAAAGGCCGATGATGGCCAAGACGTTGCCGACGCATTCCGCCGCCTGCGGAACGAGGCACTGCTGGCCAACCCGCTGCTTGGCTTCGACGAGTTGATCGTGCTGAAGCGGAAACGCGGTCAACTCGGCCTGCCAACCAACCACCAGGGCAATTCGTGCCTGAAGCAGAAGGGATACGACAACGAGATTGCCGTCCTTTCGCCGGTACGGCCTGGGGGCACGCTGCGAACGCTGTACCGGCCCGAGGAAACCGAGTTCGTCGGCGAAATCGACCTGCACTTCGACGCCGACCGGTTGCTGTTCACCATGCCCAACGGGCGGACGTGGCAGATTCACGAGATCGGCACGGATGGGCTAGGGCTTCGGCAGGTATCGCGCGAAATCGCCGACGTCGACAACTTCGACGCGTGCTACCTGCCCGATGGCCGCATCGTGTTCGCCTCGACCGCCTCGTACACGGCCGTGCCCTGCTGGCACGGCAAGGAGCGGGCGTGCAGCTTGTTCCTTATGAATGCCGACGGCTCGGGCGTGCGACAACTCGGCTTCGACCAGGACTTGACCCTCCACCCGGCGGTCCTGCCCGACGGGCAGGTCATCTACAGCCGCTGGGATTACGCGGGGCCCCTGCACATGTACCTCCGCCCGCTGATGGTGATGAACCCGGACGGTACGGGGCAGCGGGCTGTGTACGGGAGCGGCTCCTACTGGCCCAACTCGCTGTTCTTCCCGCGAGGCATTCCCGGCGCGCCGGGCAAGGTGGTGGCCGTGGTGTCGGGCTACCACGGGGTGAACCGGATGGGCCTGCTGGCCCTGTTGGACCTGCGGCGCGGCTGGCACGAGGCCGACGGCGTGGTACAACTCATTCCCGACCGCCAGCGGGTGATCGACCCGATCATTCGCGACCACCTGGTCGACCACGAGTGGCCGAAGTTCCTGCATCCATATCCGCTGAGCGAAAAGTACTTCCTGGCAGCGGGCCGGCCCGGCGCCGAATCGCCCTGGGGCATCTATCTGCTTGACGTGTTCGGCAATATGCTGCCCGTGCTGGTCGATCCGGAGTCTGACTTCTTCGAGCCCATTCCCGTGCAGCCGCAACCGAAGCCGTCCGTGCTTCCCGACCGCGTCGACCTGACGCGCGACGACGCCGTGGTGTACCTGCACGACGTATACGCCGGGCCGGGGCTGGCGGGCGTGCCGAGGGGCACCGTGCGGCGGCTGCGCGTGGCGGCCTACCACTTCGGCTACCCGGGCCTGGCCGGCCCCGACAAGATCGGCTGCGGCGGCCCGTGGGAAGTGATGCGCATCCTCGGTACCGTGCCCGTTCACGACGACGGCTCGGCCGCCTTCCGCGTGCCCGCGCAAACGCCGCTGACCATCCAGGCGCTCGACGCCGACGGCCAGGCCGTGCAACTCATGCGAAGCTGGTTCACGGCGATGCCCGGCGAGGTCGTTTCCTGCGTGGGCTGCCACGAGACCTCGCGTGAGACCCCGGCGGTGCGGTACGAGGCGGCGTCGGTCGGCCTGCCGCCGCCCATCGAGCCTTGGTACGGGCCGCCGCGCGGCTTCTCCTTCGAGCGCGAGGTGCAGCCGGTGCTCGACCGGTACTGCGTTGGCTGCCACGACGGCCGGCCGGAGTACGCTGGCAGCCCCCTGCCCGACCTGCGCGGACTCGATGAAGTGGAACATTACGGCGGTCGCCCGCTCACCCGCCTTGCCACGCAACGGCTGCACCCGGCCACCGTGGCGCACCTGGGCGGAAACGCGGTCCTCTACACGCCGGCCTATGAAGCGTTGCTGCCGTACGTCCGCCGGGTGGGCATCGAGGACGACGTCCACATGCTTGTGCCGGGCGAGTATCACGCCGGCACCAGTCCGCTCGTGCAGATGCTCCGCAAAGGGCATCACGGCGTGCGGCTCGACGCGGAGGCATGGGACCGGCTGGTGACGTGGATCGACCTGAACGCCCCGTGCCACGGCACGTGGGGTGAAGTGGCCCCGGTGCCGGAGGGCGCCGACCGGCGGCGCTGGGAGCTTCAGCGGCTCCACGGCGGGCCGGCCGACGACTTCGAGCAGATCCCGGAAATCGCCCGCCACCCGGTCGAACGGATAGTGCCCGATCCGCCGCCACCTCCCCCGCCCATGCCGGAACTGGCCGGTTGGCCATTCGATGCCGCGGAAGCGCAGCGCCGCCAGGCCGCCGGCGGCAAGACTGAGAAGACTGTCGACCTCGGCGGCGGGGTAACGCTCCAGCTGGTACGCATTCCGGCCGGCCGGTTCGTGATGAGCTCGACCGATGGCCACACCGACGAGCAGCCGCCGGCGGTCGTGACCGTGCCCCGCGACTTCTGGATGGGCGCCTTCGAGGTCACCAACGAGCAGTTCGGCCGCTTCGACCCCGGCCACCGCACGGGCTACTTCATGCAGCGTTACTCGGGCATGGACGGGCCGGGCATGCCGCTGGACGCCCCGCGGCAGCCGGTCATTCGCGTTTCCTGGCAGCAGGCGATGGCCTTCTGCCGATGGCTTTCCGAGCAAACTGGCATGCACTTCACCCTGCCCACCGAAGCGCAATGGGAGTACGCCTGCCGCGCCGGCACGGCCTCTGCGCTGAGCTACGGCACCGTTGATGCCGACTTCTCACGCTTTGCCAACATGGCCGACCTGGCCCTGTCTCGGCGGCCGCCCGCAACCGGTGGATTGGAGTCGAGCTTCACCACTCCGTTTATCCAGGGGATCATCCTGGAAGCGGCAATCGGCGGCGATATGCCCTGCGACGTCCGCTACGACGACGGCGCCGTGGCGACGGCCGAGGCAGGCAGCTACGCCCCCAACGCCTGGGGCGTGTACGACATGCACGGCAACGCGGCGGAATGGACCCGCTCGGCCTGGCGCCCCTACCCATACGATGGCGATGACGGCCGCAACGCGCCCGACGCCGCCGGCCCGCGCGTGGTCCGCGGCGGCTCGTTCGTCGACCGCCCGGCCCGATGCCGCTCGGCGTTCCGGCTGGGCTATCCGGCCTGGCAGCGGGTCCACAACGTCGGTTTCCGCGTAGTGGTCGCTGTTGGCCCACCGTGCTTCCAGGAGACCTGCCCATGACCACGCTGCTTTCCGCCTGTACCCTGTCGGTGCTGCTGTGCGCGACCTGCGCCGCACAGCCGGCGCACCGCATCCACGTGAGCGTGCAAGGCGACGATGCACACTCCGGCACCGCCGCGCAACCCCTGGCGACTCTGCGCGCGGCGCGAGACGCGGTCCGCGCTTTGAAGGCCGAGGGCCTCCGCGGCCCGGTGGAAGTGGTCGTCGGGGAGGGCGTGTACCACCTTGCCGAGCCGCTCGTGCTGGAGCCCGACGACTCTGGGACCGCGGAAGCGCCCGTCACCTGGCGAGCGGCTGAAGGGGCAGACGTCGCCCTCAGCGGCGGCGTGCCGGTCACCGGATGGCGACAGGAGGGCGGCCTCTGGGCGGCCGACGTCCCCGAGGGGTTGGACTTCCGCCTCTTGCGCGTCGGCCATCGCTGGGCCACCCGCGCCCGCCATCCCAACTTCGACCCCGAAAACCCGCGGACCGGCGGCTGGCTGTTCGCCGACTACGGCGGCAAGCCCTGGGAGCGCGGCGCGCTGAACGTCGGCGTGAGCAATGTCCATAACGTGGGCGCCACCCTCGCGTGGCGAATCCGCGCACCTGCCGCCGGCACGTACCGCATGTGGCTGCGCTACGGCCACAGGATGACCGACTACGGCGTGCCGGACATGGGCGGCCGCACGACCATGCAGGTGGGCGACGGGGAGCCGATCCTCCTGGAGAACCTGCCGGACACGGGCGGATGGAATCCGAGTGCCTGGTCCCTCGCGGCCGAACTGCCTTTGGCCGAAGGAGAGAATCTGCTCGCCTGGGTGAACCGCAAGGGCGGCGGCCTGTATCTGGACGCCTTCGCCCTGACCGACGATCCCGAGTGGGATCCCAGCAAGGCGATCAGCGCGCCGGCCTGGTGGGGGGCGTTCCGCGTGCAGGATCCGGCCGAGGGGCGGCATGTGCTCATCGTCCAGTGCGAGGCCTGCGAGACCGCCGAGGGGCCGGAAATCATCGTTCACCGCTCCACACCGCCGGGCACGATGCATCACATGAACTTCCGCGAGGGCGACCTGCCCGCGTGGCAGGACGTCAGCGGCGCCGAGGTCCACGTCTTTATCGCATGGGGTTGGGTGAACGCCATCGTCCCCGTCGCGAGCATCGACCATGCGAGGCGTCGCATCCAGTTTGCCGAGGGCCACGCCAGCCAAGACGTGCGCATGGGCAACCGCTACTTCATCGAGAACGTGCGCGAGGCGCTCGACGCGCCCGGCGAGTGGTACCTCGACCGCGAACGGGGCCGCGTCCTGCACATTCCCGACAACTCCCGCTTCCCGGACGTGCCCGTGGTCGCGCCCGTCCTCGACCGGCTCATTGTCATGCAGGGCGACGCGGAGACCGGCCGGTTCGTCGAGCACGTGCACATCGAGGGCTTCCGCTTCACCGACACGAACCACGCCGTCACCACCGATTACTACACGCCCCAGGACGCTGCGCTGTGGCTCTCGGCGGCAAGGCACTGCGAGGTGCGCAACTGCCGCTTCGAGTGGTGCGGCGGCTACGCGGTACGGCTTGAGCAACGCAGCCGTGAATGTCGGCTCGTGCGCAATGACATCCGCCACATGGGGCAGGGCGGAGTGATCTTCGTGGGCAACACGGCCGATCAGGCCCGGCACTGCCACGTCCTTGGCAACACCATGCAATACCTGGGCCTCATCTACAAGCACGTCGCGGGCGTCTACGGCGTCCAGGCCAGCGACACCCGTGTCGCTCACAACCAAATCTGGGACGTGCCCCGCTACGCCATCTCGTTCAAGGGCCATTCGGACGATCGTCTCTCGCACCGCAACGTGATTGAGTTCAACGACCTGCGGCGAGCCAACCTGGAGACCAACGATACGGGCATCATCGAGACGCTGGGCCGCGAAAGGCGCGACAGCGGCAACGTCATCCGCCACAACCTGCTGCTCGACTCCGTGGGGATGATTACAAGCGCCGAGGGCGAAATCCTGACCCCGTACTTCTCCTGGGGCGTCTACCTGGACGACTACAGCAGCGGGACGACCGTGTATGGCAACATCATCGCGCGCAACGTCAACGGCGGCGGCTGCATCCACGCGGGACGAAACAACGTGTTCGAAAACAACATCATGGTCGAAGGGCGGGACCACCAGTTCCGCTGCCAGCCGCGAGACGACTTCATGCAGGGTAACCGCTTCGTCAACAACATCGTGGTGTACTCGCGGCCGGAAGCCCACCTGATGTTCTCGTGGCGCGACAAGCGGGACATGTTCGCCGAGGTGGATCGCAACGTCTACTTTCTCCGCGGGCATGATCTCACGGCGCTGAAGAGCCAGGTGTTCCCCGCGGGCACGTGGAACGACTGGCGCGAGGCCGGCTTCGACCTCAACTCGGTGGCGGCCGACCCGCTGTTTCTGGATCCGGACAATGACGATTACCGGCTGCACCCCGACTCGCCGGCGCTCCCACTGGGCTTCCAGCCGATCCCCGTGGAGCGCATCGGCCCGCAAGGACTGGAGGAGGACTGAGCGCGCCTTGCTGTCCCGCCACTTCGAGCGTTCACAATTCCCGCAGGAATAGGTTGCGCCAGCTCGCGTCGCCACCGGCTCCGGAAAGACCGATCTGCCAGGGCCCGCGGCCGTGGCGGGCGTCGCCCGGCTTGACGGAAACGCGCAGCCGCGTCCATTTGCCGGCTTCGAGGGCCGGGGTTGGGCAGGGCGTGACCTTGCCTTGCGCGTCGCGCAGCAGGATGCCTTGCGGCTCGTCCGACACGACGGCTTTCGGCCTCACGTCGGCCACGAGGTCGAACGCCGCATAGGCCTTCTCACTCCAGAGCGGAGCGCGGTCGCCCGCGCCGGCGATGCACTCGGCCGCCACCTGCCATGCGTCAGAGTCCGGCAGCCAGCCGCGCAGGTCAAGGCCAGTGAAAATAGGCAGGAACCCGTCGGCTGCGTCGGCGGTTTCGTCCGGCTTTGCGCCGGTAGACGGCAGTTCCTTGATGCGGATGTTGCGGAAGTGGCATTCACTTCCCTCGGACTCCAGCATCAGGTACCCCTTGCGCGGCGAGGCGTTCCGGGCGATGGTGACCTCCTTGCCGTTGATGCTCAGGCTCAAGTCGCCGTTGTTCGCCACGAGCCGGTAATGGTTCCATTCAGGCGACGGTTTCGTGCGTTCTTCCATCGGGAAGCTGCGCGAGCCGCCCGGCGAGATGCGCCCGGCAAGCGTGAGCTTCGCGCCGTTGACCGGGAAGATATCGCCGTGGGTGGTGTACCATTCGTTCTTGCCCTTGGCATTGTAGCCGAGGTCGAGCACTTGAATTTCGATGCCGCGGGAGAAGGCGGAACCGGTGGTTGGCAGGCCGTCGGCCCAAATGAACAGCCCGGAGTTGCCCCCGGATTTCAGATGCCGCCACTCAAAGTCGATAACGAAGTTCTCGAACATCTTCTCCGTCCGCAGCGTGCCAATGGGACGCCCGGTCGTGACAAGCAGGCCGTCGCGCACCGTAAAACTCTCCGGCGCGATATTGCAGGGCACCCAGCCGGTGAGATCCGTGCCGTTGAACAGCGGCGTGAAGCCTTCGTCGGCGGTCGATAGGCTGGTCTTCCACGTCTGGCCGTCGTTCTGCGCAACGCGGGCCTTCCATTCCGGCTTGACGGCTTCCGGCGTGGCGGCGGGGCGCGGCGTGTAATAGTCGTGCTGCACAAGCGTGAAAAGCGCCTCGCACTCGGCCAGGTCCAGCACAACGTACCCAATATCGCCCCAATGCCCGGTGGATGGGAGGCAGAGCGTGGGGACGGCAGGGTCTTTCCCGTGCGTGCGCCAAGCGTGTTCGTGACCGTGGATATAGCCGGCGACCGCCGGGGTCGCGGTGAGTAGCGGGCCGATCTGCGTTTCTTGGATGGGATGATGCGCTCCGATGAAGACCGGCTTCTTATAGTCACTCAGCGTCTCGCGCAGCCAGGCCGCTTGCACGTCGTCGATGCCGCCCTGCACGGGGCCGGGCTCGCCGGCGGCGTCGCTGGGAGCAAGGCAGGAGTCGAGCAGAATGAAGTCGACGCGGGGCGTTTCCACAACGGAAACGACCCGATCCGCAACCGGCGTCTCGGCCTTGCGCTCCGGGAAGGCGGCGTAGAACGGAGTGCGGCGGTCGTGATTGCCCATGATCGGGTGCCATCGGATGCCGGCGGCGTCGAGTGGACTGAGCAACTCTTTCAGCAAGACGTACTCCTCGGGCCGGCCCTCCAGGTAGGCGAGGTCGCCAAAGAGGATGACGTTCGCCGGGCGAGGCGAGAGCGCGAGAATCTCCCGCACACAGCGCGACAGGCCGTCACGCTGCCAAGAGATATCCGGTTTCGGCGTAACGTGCGTATCGGCGAGGAGGACCAGGCGGTTGGAATCCGCGCCCGGGATACCCGTCGCCGCCAGACCGTTTCGCGTCAGTGCATAGGCCGCCGCGGCCTGAGCCAAGAAGAACCGCCGTGTGATCGCAATCGCCATGTTTGAAGCCTCACAGTATCTTTGAAATACAGGTCAACGCCAGGATTATGATACCCTACGCGGTACGTCGGCGGAAGGCAACAGGGTGTGCGGCAAGATTTTCTGGCATGTTTGGAGCCGGGCAAGCCGCTCGGTGGCGGCCACGGCTTGTGTACGAGAACAAGGGACATCGCCACGGGCGCGGCGAACTCAGTTCCTTCAGGCACTTTCCAGCCTGCCAGAAGACCTTGCCGCACACACATTAGACTTCTCACACTGGATGCCTTGCCCTTTCTGACACCTGACACCTGACACCTTCTTCCTCCCCCAACTCCTATCTGCCAACTCCCAGCTTCCGTTTTTGGGTGGCAGTTTTTCGATTTTCCACACTCACCCCCCCGCGTTCGTCCGTTTCTCCGTGCAGGCCGCTGCGCTGGAGTGCCGCCTTTAGGCGGTTTTTTCCGAACCGGCTGAAGCCGGGACTCCAGCGCGTAGGGTGGGTGGTTCCAGCCGCATGCTGCGCTGGTCGAACGGTGGCCCATGATGCCCGCACGTTGCGTCGGCCGGAGGATTGCCCCTTCGAAGCCGCCGGGTTCACCCACGCGCGCGGTGCGCTGGCAATGCGAGCGTGGGTGAACCCGGCTGTATCATGGAACGAGCCACACCGCCGCCGCAACGTCCGATCGCACGCAAACATACATCCGCCGGCCACGAACAGCCGGAACCACCCACCCTACGCACCTGCCGCATGCGGCACAAAGGGGGGCTCAATTGTGCCAGGAGGTGCGGTAGGATGTGCGCTGCTCTGGTGCCTCGATATGCGGGGTTCTGTGAGGCAGCGTAATTGCTTCCCGGCAGAGCACGGACAATCGTGCCTGAACTCACGCCGGTTGGTTGCCACACGGGCGGTTTGCGGCTATGCTTTGGACAAGCAACCGACGCGTCGGGCGTGCCGATTGTTCGCTGCACCCGATTGGGGAAAAGCCCGCTGAGTTCACCGTTGGGCGCGTGGCACCCGGCGCGTGGTGAGTTTCCTGCCGCCATCACCTACCTTCCACGAGGCTAACGCATGAAGTACCCTGCTATCACCTGTCTGCTCCTGCTCGTCGTGTCGTCAAGCCATGCGCAGAATTGGCCGCATTGGCGCGGCCCGTTCTTCAATGGTTCGACCGAGGTCGAAAAGCTCCCGACGGACTGGAGTACGAAGGAGAATGTGGCCTGGAGCGTTCCGCTGCCGGGAGTCGCCGCGTCAACCCCAGTTGTGTGGGAGGACCGCGTCTTCCTTACCGGAGTGGACGAAGAGCGGGACATGCTTGAAGTCCGTTGCCTCAGCCGGCGGGACGGGAGTCAGCGATGGGGGTATCGTGTCGCGCACGAAACCCAGCGGGATCGCCGCAGCAACTTCGCCTCGAACTCGCCGGTGACCGACGGCGAAGTCGTGGTCTTCTTCTTCGGCAACGGCCATTTGCTGGGTTACGACCTCGACGGCAACCGCCTCTGGGCTCGCGACATTGAGGAAGACTACGGTCCCTTTGCATTCTTGTGGACCTTCGCCGCCAGCCCAACGATTTGGAACGGCAAGCTCTATATTCAAGTATTGCAGAGGGACGTGCCGGTGGAAGGGCGCGGCCTGCCCGATCGCGAGAACGAGTCGTACGTGCTGGCCTTGGACCCGAAGACAGGCAAGACCCTTTGGCGGCACGTCCGCCCGAGTGATGCCGTGGCAGAATCGCGCGAGGCCTTCTCCACGCCCATTCCCTTTGTCTTCGACGGACGCGAGGAGTTGCTCGTTGTCGGCGGTGACGCGATCACCGGACACGACCCGGAGACGGGCAAGGAATTCTGGCGATGGGGCGCGTGGAACCCTACTCGCATTCAGCACTGGCGGCTGGTCCCCTCGCCGGTGAGCGGCGGCGGAGTGATTCTGGCTTGCGCTCCGAAGCGGAGTCCGGTCTACGCAATTCCCGCCGGCCAAGACGGTCAGCTCGCCGACGATGCGGTGGTCTGGCAGACCGACCCGGCCTCGCGAGTCACCTCCGACGTTCCCACGCCTGCCTTCTACGACGGCGATTTCTTCGTGCTGAACGACCTGCAGAAGAACCTCTCCCGGCTTGACGCGCGCACGGGCGAGGTAAAGTGGCAGCTTGCAACGCCCGGCAAGGGCAAGTACGAGGCGTCGCCGCTGGCCGCCGACGGAAAGCTCTACCTGATCGACTTCACCGGCGAGGTGGCGGTGGTCGACGCGAAGAGCGGCGAATTGCTCAACACCATCGCCATGGACGAACCCGCCGAAGGCGAAGTCGTACGGTCTTCGGTCATCGCGGCGCACGGGCAACTGTTCATCCGCACGACGCGCCGGCTGTACTGCGTCGGCCTTGCGCCGTAAGGATTGCCATCATGGACCACCCTGAGGACTTTGGTGGCGGCTGCCCGTGGTTCACCCGCGATTACGGCCACCTCTCCCCGCAACCGTTTGTCTTCCGAAGTGAACCATTCTGCCTGGCGCAGGGGCAAACTCTCGAGTTGAAGTACCGCGTGGTGCTCCACGCGGGCACGCCGGCGGAAGCCGGGTTGAATGCACTTTACCAGGCTTGGTGCTAACAAACTGAAACCGGAGACGCTACATGGCAACTTGCATCCGCCACAGCAGCCACAGAATCGGCATCACGGCCCTCGCAATAGCCGGATGGGGCGTCGTGGTTGGCCTGCTTCCGGCACAACCGGCACTGGCAGCCGTGACGCTTATCGAGGCCGGCCGGGCCCAGGCTGTGATCGTGTTGCCGGCAGAGCCCAGCGCGGTGGAACGGTACGCCACGAAGGAATTGGTCTACCACCTTGAGAAGGCCGCTGAAGTGCGACTGGCCGTGGTCGGCGAGGATGCCATGCCTGCCGAGCCGGCCGTGCGGGTGTACGTGGGCCGGACGGAGGCGGCGCGCCGGGCCGGGCTCGATTTCGACACCCTGGACCGCGAGGCACTCGTATTGAAGAGCGTTGGCGATGGCTTGATCATCGCCGGCGAGGACACCGACGGCGATCCGCTGGCCGAATCGACCCGCTGCGGCACGCTGTGGGGCGTTTACGAACTGTTGGATCGGTTCCTCGGTGTCCGCTGGCTATGGCCGGGCGAGTTGGGGGTTCACGTCCCGACTCACCACACGGTGACGATTCCCGAGGTGAACGAGACGATCACGCCGACGATGATCCGCCGCCGCGTGCGCGACGGGCTCCGCCGGCCCGATCCCGATACCGACGCCGGTCTGACCGCCGATGGATTCAAGCAGTACGCACGTGCGCAGCGCGTCTTCCAGCGGCGGCATCGCATGGGGGCGTCGCTGCCGTTGAGCTACGGCCACGCGTTTGAATCGTGGTGGGAGCGGTATGGGGAGGGGCATCCCGAGTGGTTCCAGCTTCTGGCCGACGGCCGCCGCGGCCCGGCCACGCCCAACTCGCGGTTCTCGATGTGTGTTTCCAATCCCGAGTTTCAGCAATACGTGGTCGAACGCTGGAAGCGTGCCCGGGCGTCCGATCCGGGGCGCTGGCGAAACATCAACGGCTGCGAGAACGACATCAGCGGCCTGTGCCTCTGCGAGCGCTGCCTTGCCTGGGACGGCCCCCAGCCCGATCTGACCGACAGTTACGCCCTTGGTGACCGCCGGATGGTCTCCGACCGGTACGCACGCTTCTGGCTCGCACTCCAGCAACTGGCCGCCCGGGAAGATCCCGAGGCTATGGTGATCGGCTACGCCTATGTCAACTACTACCCGGCGCCGACCTCGAACGTCCGGCTCAACCGCAACGTGCTCATCGGGATGTGCCCTTGGCCGGGCTGGTGGTATCCGCGGACGGACCGGCAGCAGGAGTGGCTGAAGGAGCAGTGGGCCGGCTGGTCGGCCACCGGGGCCGGCATCTTCCTCCGCCCCAACTATTTCCTCGACAGCTACACCATGCCACACATTTTCGCCCGGCAGTTCGCCGACGAGTTCCAGCACTACGCTTGGCACGGCATGGTGGCCACCGATTTCGACTCGCTCACCGGCCAGTGGGCTGCGCAGGGGACGAACCTATACCTGCTCTTCCGCCTGCACAACCGGGCCGACCGGCCGGTCGACGACCTTTTGGCCGAGTTCTACCATGCCTTCGGACCGGCCGCGGAACACGTGCAGCGATACTTCGAGTATTGGGAAGACTATACGATGTCGGACCGCGAGCGCTTCGATCGTGCGCAGCGCGAGGCAGGCGTATCGCGATACCGCAACTTCGCGGCGTTCGCACACGTGGTCTTTCCGGACGAGCTGTTTGATCCTGCCGAAAAGATTCTCAGCCAGGCGGCCAAGGCGGCGGCAAGCGATGCCACCAGTGCCGCGCGGGTGGAGCACCTTCGCCTGGGACTGGAGCATGCGAGGATGTGCAGCCGATTGGCGGCGCTGAACGCCGGGGCCGACAAGAACGTCTCGCCGGTGGCAATCCATCGCTTGCGGGAGCAACTCATCGCCTTCCGCCGCGCGACCGAAGACCGGTTCCCGGCCAATTACGACCGGTGCGCGTCGGTCGAGTTGAGAAGCTGGCGGCGGATACACGCGAGCGGCTATGACGGGACGCCGTTGCGCGTGCTGTCGCGCGATGTTGCGCCCCTGCCGGACGAGCCGGGCTTCTCCATCCGGCACGCGGCCCAGTTTGTGGCCGCACTGGATGCCGGCGGGCGATTCCAGGCGCGCATTGCGGCGCGCCGCGTCGGCAAGTCCGATGTGCCGGTCGAGTGGCTGCTCTACGGCCCCGACGACCGTTTGCTCGGGCAGGGGCAGATCGAACTCAACGAAACGGCAATGCTCGATCTGCCTGCGGCCAAGGCCGGGGTGCATCTGCTTGTGGTCCGCAGCGGGCTAAGCCGCGCCGTGGTCTCGCTGCTGTCGCCGCACGCCGCGATGGCGGGCCGCTCGCAGCGGATGATCTACCAGACCTCGCCCATGTTCTTCCACGTACCTGCCGGCATCGATCGCTTCCATATTACCTTGCAGAGCCCCGCGCCGGGCGAAACTGCGCGGTTACGCATCCTCGATCCCAATAACCGGCAGGCGGCCGAAGTCCAGACCGGGGAGCAGTCGGAAGTTGTGGCCGAGGTTGAGGTTCCCGAGGGTACCGCCGGGCGGGCATGGCAGATTCAAGTGGAGCGGGCCGACCGCGGATCACTCGAGGACTACACCCTTTCGCTCGACGAGAACTTGCCCGCCTACTGGGCCCACGCAGCCGACCGGCTGGTGACTCCCGCCCGTTGATCGGAGACTTCGCAGAGGACTGCTCCCTCTACACGCTCAGGATTAAGACAATGTGCGGAACGACACGTGGGTTTATGGCGCTTGGCATCATCTGCCTTCCGGCTTTCCACGCTGCCACAGCCGTTTCAGGGCCGGCAGCCGATTCGCTCGACTCAGCTTTCCGCCCGCGAGTGTTTCTGATCGATGCCGAGTCGCTCGCGCATACCCGCCGCCAGGTTGCCGCGGGCGTTCCGCAGTTGGCCGAAGCGGTGGCCAGGCTCCGCGAGGAGGCAGGGGCTGCGCTGGGGGCAGGACCGTTCTCGGTAACGGACAAGAAGCTGCTTCCGCCCAGCGGCGACAGGCACGACTATATGAGCCTCGGCCCCTACTGGTGGCCCGATCCCGCCAAACCCGACGGCTTGCCCTACATCCGCCGCGATGGCGAGGTGAACCCTGAAGGTGAGGCGTACGACCGCAGGCCACTCGGCCAGATGACCTCGGCAGTCGAAACGCTGGCCCTGGCATACTATCTTACGGGGAACGAGCCGTACGCCGACCACGCGGCACGGCTGCTGCGGACCTGGTTCCTCGACGAAGCAACCCGCATGACTCCGCATCTGGAGTATGGACAAGCGATTCCCGGACGAACCCAGGGACGGGGTATCGGCATCATCGATACTGCGCAACTGGTGCGACTGGTCGACGCCGTGGGCATGCTCGGCAGTTCGCCTGCCTGGACCGCAGCCGATCAACAACGGCTGCAAGCGTGGTTCCGCCGGTATCTGACGTGGCTGCGTGAGAGCAAGCACGGTCGGGATGAGGACCGGACCCGAAACAATCATGGCACGTGGTACGATGTGCAAGTAGTGACGTTTGCTTTGTTCGTTGGCGAGGAGGCAATGGCCCGCGACGTGCTACAGAGGGTGCCGGAGCGGAGGATCGCGGCGCAGATCGAGCCCGACGGGCGGCAGCCTCTGGAATTGGCGCGCACGCGCTCCTTCGACTACAGCATGATGAACCTTCGGGGCATGTTCGAGCTGGCCACGCTAGGGAGCCACGTCGGCGTCGACCTGTGGAGCTTCGAGACCGCCGACGGCCGGGGGATCCGCCGGGCCTTGGACTGGCTGATTCCCTATGCCACGGGCGAGAAGCAATGGACCCATCGGCAGATACGCGAGTTGGCCCCCGGCCGCCTCACACCCCTTTTGCGACACGCTGCGGTGGCCTACCGAGAGCCGCGTTACCAGGAGATCGCCCGCGGGATTGCCGACGATCCGGGTGATCGGATGTGGCTGCTTTATCCTTAACCGTGGGCGCGGCGGCAGTAAGTCGAACTACTTGCCCCTCGGCGGGCAGTGATGTACAACTACGTCCAGGTACCACGAAATCCCGGAGCGGGCAGGTCGCATATTGGCGTGGTGCTGCCTGCCGGCCCGTAACGCAACACGTGAAAGGAGACGATCTGATGAGTACCATTTCTCTTGCCTTTGCCCTGATGATGGCAACGGCGCCGCCGCCGCTGCAAGCCGGTGCGGCGACCAGCAACATCACCCCGGAACTGGGCACGATCATCGTCGGCGGCTTCGCGCCGTATCCCGCCAGGCACGTGCACGACGAGTTGCACGCACGGTGCCTCGTTCTCGACGACGGCGAGACGAAGATCGCTCTGGTCGTGTGCGACTTGCTGGGCCTGCACCGCAGCGTGAGCGTCGAGGCGCGGCGGCTGATCGAGGAAGCGACGGGTATTCCGCCGGAGAACGTCCTGATTTCCGCAACGCACACCCATTCCGCCGGCACGGCGTTGGGAAAGAACCGGTATGCGAACGAACAAGTGCTTGACGACTATCAGCGATTCGTGGCCCGGCGCATCGCCGACGGCGTATCTCGGGCAGTGAACCTCCTGCGGCCGGCCGAGATCGCCTTCGGCACGGTGGACATACCGGAGTATGTGCACAATCGGCGCTGGCTGATGCGCGAGGGCTCCATGCAACCCAATGTTCTTGGCAAGATCGACAAAGCCAGGATGAATCCACCGGTCGGCAGCCCGGACTTGGTCGAACCTGCCGGGCCGGTCGATCCGACGGTCTCGATCGTCGCTTTGCGTGAACCGGGCGGGCGGCTGATCGCCGTCTACTCGGCCTATTCGCAGCACTACATCGGCGGGACCGGGCCGGCGCACATCTCCGCCGATTACTACGGCGTGTTCTGCGAAACCTTGAAGAAGCTTCAGGGCGACGAAAACGCCGATCCGCCCTTTGTCGCCATGCTGGCCAACGGGACGAGTGCCGACATCAACAGTACCGATCGCATTAACCCGCGGCCCCGGAGTGCGCCGTACGAGCGGATGCGCGCGATCGCGGAAGACATGGCCGGGAAGGTGAACGCGACACTGGCCGAGATGGCGTGGAAGGACCGTGCACCGTTGGCGGCCCGGTTTGTCGACTTGCCCCTCGCGTGGCGCGAAGTCGACCCGGAACTGCTGGCCTGGGCCGCCGACGTCGAGGCCAAGGCCCCGAAGCTGCCGGAGGGCAACATTCCGGTCGGCGCGAAGTGGGCGACCACGCCGGAGTTCGTCCGGCCGCTGAGCTATGCGGGCCGCGTTCAACTACTGGCGCAGGCGGAGCAGCCTGCCCTGATACCGATACAACTTCTCCGGATCGGCGACATCGGCATTGGCACCAGTCCCTGCGAAACGTTTGCCGAAATCGGCCTGGAGTTCAAAGAGCACAGCCCGTTTGCCCATTCCTTCATGGTCTCGTTGGCCCACGGCTACATCGGCTACCTGCCCACTCCGCGGCACTTCGAACTCGGCGGGTACGAGACGTGGCCGGGCACGAACTATCTTGAACCGCAAGCCTCGGTCAAGATACTCGATGCCCTAATGGAAATGGCCGGCGAGATCGCCCCGCCTGCCGGCGACAAGTGATCAGATAGCACCGCGGACAAGCTTCCATGCATAATCGTGGGACAAGCTTCCAGCTTGTCATTTCGTCCAACCTCCCTGCGTCATCTTAGCCCCGCAGGCACTTCCCGCTCCTTCCCCAGAAACCGGACGCCAAGCCATGTTGAACTCAACCTTTGTCCGCTCGGCCCGATGCATGGCCCTTATTGTGGCAGCGCTGCTGCCGTTGCCGGCAGGCGCTGCCCCGCGCGATGAGAGGCCGGATGATTCCAGCAGCCCGGCTAAGCTCGTACTCGTCGAAGCGGGCATCAGTCGCGCGCCGATCGTCGTCTTCGAAGACGCTCCGCCCAAAACCCGCCGGGCGGCGGATGAACTGGCCGAATATATCGAAAAGACCAGCGGCGCGAGGCCCGAAGTCATCGAGGGCCGGCCCGACCCGATCCCGGCGCCGGCAATCTGGGTGGGTTATCAACCGGTCCTGAAGGAGCTTCTCCCCGACCTCGATTTCGACTTCCGGCATCCGGAGGAAATCCTGATCGCGGCCAACGACAGGCACCTTGTCATTGCGGGCCGCGATCGTTGGGACGCGGAGCATTTGGAGGTCGAGGGCATCAACGAGAAGATCGCCGGCAAGCAGCAGGAGTATGGAACCGTCAATGCGGTTCACACTTTCCTGCAGGATTATCTCGGGGTCCGTTGGCTCTGGCCGGGAGAGTTGGGTGAGGACATCGCGCGGCGCGGGACGATCGCGCTGCGACCGATGGAATTCCGGTACCATCCGCAAATCCGCGCCCGCGGCGGCGCGTTCACATTTTCGAGGTTGAGCAACCGGGGGTATGGTAGAGCGCATGACTGGACGCGGCTGATGCGGCTCCAGTTGGACTCGCTGGGGCTGGAAGGCGGGCATGCCTTTAGCGACTGGTGGGACCGCTACCACCAGACGCATCCGGAAATCTTCGCCCTCCAGCCGGACGGGACGCGGAGCGGTTTTCCGAATCCCCGCACCGCCAAGCTTTGCCAGTCGAACCCGAAGGTATGGGAATTATGGCTGGCCGGCGTCGAGGAGAAGCTGGCCAAGGACCCCACCCGCACTACGTTCAGCGCCTCGCCCAACGACGGCTGGTTCAGCGGCCACTGCATTTGCGGGGACTGTTCGGCCTGGGACCACGTGGACGGCGAGCCGCGGATGTTCCACTGGGCGGGTCACCGGGAGGAGCGACCCGCCCTGACCGACCGCCACATTACCTTCGCCAACAAGCTCGCCGCACTACTGCAAGAGCGTTACCCGGACAGGGACTATTACGTGCTCATGATTTCCTACGGCCATTCGCGCCCGGCGCCCGTCCGCGCCCGCCCGGCTGAGAACGTGGTCATGGTGAGCGTTGCGAACTTCTTCGGCCGGACGCATCTCGTCGATCGCGGTTCGACGCGGGGAACCACGCACCGCGAGCAGTTCGAAGCCTGGGGCAAGCTGGCGCCCCTGCTGATGTGGCGGCCGAACACTGGAAGCCCGGCCGGCTGGCAGCAAGGCCTGCCGGATTTGTCAATCGAGCAGACCATTGCGGACCTGAAGTTCGTGGCGGACCGGAACTGCATCGGGATATTCATCGACTCGGTCTGGGAACACTGGGCCACGCAGGGGCCGCAGTATTACGTGATGGCCCAATTGATCTGGGATCCCCGCCGCGACGGGCAAGCCATACTGGACGACTACTACGCTCGCGGATTTGGCCCGGCCGCGGACCATGTGAGGGCCTACTACGAATTGCTCGAACAAGCGCGGATGGCCTATGTTGACGAGCACGGCTACGAAACCGGACCGCTCAGTTTCCCCCAGCTTTATGCCGACGATCTGCTCGACCGTGCCGGCAACCATCTGGAGCAGGCCAGGGCCAGCGTCGCAGACGAGACGGGTGTCTACGGTGCTCGCGTCGAGTTTGTCGCGGCCGGGCTTGCATTCACCCGGCTCTCCGTCGAGAACATGTCTTTGATGCAAGCGTATTGGACCGATCCGGATGAGGCGGTGTCCCAACGCGTCCGGGAGAACTGGCAGCGGATGGAACGCCTTTGTGCGGAACACCCTTATGCCGTCAACTGGGGCCCCGTGCGTCCCACAACCCCGCGCATGCTCGGTCTGCACCCCGACCATCCCAACCCGAAATGGAGGTTGCGGGCAAAGGAGAAGCAGAAGCCCCGGGAAGCGGACGATCTGGATTTGAACTGAGATTGAAGCGGCAGGGGAATCTGCACGGACTACTCCGGAGAATGTGACGATCGAGTTTCGGTTGCGTCGCCGTATTGCAGGGGGTATAATTCGTACTCTGCCTCACCGTTACGCCTGCCGGCATCTTACCTCTCCCACGAAAGGACAGACCTATGTCGAGAATCCACCGACGCACGTTTCTCAAAGGAGCACTGGGCGCCGCGAGTGCCGCCGCGACGATTACCATCTCCGGCACGAAGGCCGGCGCGAAGGTCATTGGCGCCAACGAGCGGCTGAACATTGCAATAGTTGGCGCGGGCGGCCGTGGGCGCGGCCACTTGGGAAGCTATCAGAAGATGGAGAATGTCGAGGTCACCTGGGTGGTCGACCCTGACACGCGCCGGGCAAAGGATGCGCCGAACACTACCAGTGACATCCGCAAAGCGCTGGACGACAAGAACCTTCATGCCATCTCGGTAGCCAGCCCGAACCACTGGCATTCACTCTCGGTCATTTGGGCGGCTCAGGCAGGCAAGCATTGCTACGTCGAAAAGCCGGCCAGCCACGATATCTACGAAGGCCGCGTCGCACTGGCGGCTGCAAGAAAGTACGGCGTCGTGGTCCAGCATGGTACGCAACAGCGATCCAGCCAGAGCCGCGCCGATATGATCAACGCCATCCACTCCGGCAAATACGGTAAACTTTCCGTCTCGCACGGGTTCTGCTGCAAGCCGCGAGCCGGCATCGGGCATAAAGAGCCCGAAGCGCCGCCGGAATGGCTCGACTGGAACCAGTGGCGCGGCCCGGCTGTGATCGACCAGTACCACGGAAACTTCGTGCACTACAACTGGCACTGGTTCTGGGCGACCGGCAACGGCGACCTGAACAACCAGGGCACGCACCAGCTCGACGTCGCTTTCTGGGGCCTGGATCCCGGCCAGACCGCTCCGGTTCGCGCAATGGCGTTAGGCGGGCGATTCGTGTGGAACGACCAGGGCGAAACACCGAACACGATGTTTGCCATTGCCGAGTACCCCAACGGGCAGAAGGTGTTCTTCAACGTCCGCAACGTTAACTACGACGGATACCCCCGCGAGGTGAAGAACGATTTCTACTTCGAGGACGGTGGCAAGATCCTCGGCAACACGTACATTTCGCCCAGCGGCGAGCAGCAGCGGGTCGAGGGCGAGCGGGCTGAAATTACGCCGGGCGGCAATTTCGGCAGCTTCATCAGCGCCTGCCGCGCCGGTAAGCCGGAAATGGCCAACGGCGACATGGAAGTAGCCCACTACTCCTGCCTGCTCGGTCACGTGATGAACAATTCGTACCGGATCGGCAAGAAGGTCCCCTTCAACAAGAAGGCGGGGCGCTTCGGCGATGACAAGCTGGCCTACGAGGAGTTCATGAAGGTCCACGAGATCATGCGCGACGGCGTCGGCATACCCGAGGACGGCGCCGAATACACTGTCGGGCCCTGGCTCGACTTCGATCCCGCCGCCGAGCGCTTCACCGGCGAGCACGCCGATGAGGCCAACAAGCTGCTGCGCGACCCGCGTCGCGAAGGGTTTGACATCCCGACGCCGGACAAAGTGTAATCTGTGCAGGCAACGGGCAGGGTGGGTCGATCGGCGCGACCCACCCTGCCATTCGCCGGGCGCGGCGTTGTTTCGATAAACCGAATTGCCGTTGTCCTGCTCTGGTTGCTTGCGGCCTGGTCCGTATCGAGTATTATGGGCGGGAGCAGGTTGACGCCGCGATCGCTCTCCCCGGACCACCTTCCTCAGCGACGATTCACCTTACGCCTTGCCGACCATATGACCGGCCGACCACAGGGACGCTCTTCCCCCCTTGCAAGAAGCGACTGGCAGCGGTATATATACTGTTTCCGGCAGCCCGCTTTGGGGACGTAGCTCAATTGGGAGAGCACCAGATTTGCATTCTGGGGGTTGGCGGTTCGAGCCCGCTCGTCTCCACTAAGGCCACTCGAAGCTTCTGTCGTAAGTGGCCTTTTCTATTAGAGTTACGAGTGCAAAGCAGTCGGAAAATCTGCTGGCTGGTGTCGGCTACCGGATCGCGAAGTAGGCGTCAAGCCGGTCAGGTTCGAGCGACCGGTCGTTAACAATAGCGTCGGAGTCTACCAGCGTAGAAGCTGCGTCGCCCTCAGCCAACCTGCGGATACCCGGGCCGAGCGAAGGCTCCATGAGGCCACTTGCGGTATGCTTGTAACCAAGCAAATGGCCCAACTCATGCATCACCGCAGTGAGCAGGTCGACTCGATGCACGGCCTCGGTGCCGGGGCAGGCCGTCAGCTCACCTAGCCGGCCGCCCGGCTGGAAGTCGGCATCGGTCGGAGCAACGTGCCAGCCAAAACCTGCCGCGTTGTGGTCGATTTGGATGGTATTGCCCACCGTACGGCCGAGCATCAGCCCCGGCAGATCGACAATCCGTACCTGGAAGGCCACACCTTCCAACTCGGCCGGCATGCGCAGGACCGCCTCCTCGACGATCGGCTGCAAGGCAGCCTGGGAGATGGAAGTTGGGAGTTGGGAGCTGGCAGCTAGCAGTTCGGCCTCGGGAGTTGGGGCGTAGGCGGCACGCAACGCCGCCGCATCGCGGGCGAAATTGCCCACCAGCACGGGAGTCCACTCGAGGGTCCGGTTCCACCGCGTCCATTTCGCGTTGGCAAAGCCGGTGCCGGTGGACGTAGCGACCCACCAGTCGCCGGTCGTGGCGATCCGGCCGACAATATCGGCCTTGCCGTCGCCGGTGAAGTCGGCGGCCATGACGTCGACCAACTCGAGGCTCGGGTTCCACCGCGTCCATTTCGCGTTGGCAAAGCCGGTGCCGGTGGACGTAGCCACCCACCAGTCGCCGGTCGTGGCGATGCGGCCGGCGATATCGGCCTTGCCGTCGCCGGTGAAGTCGGCGGCCATGACGTCGACCAACTCGAGGCTCGGG
>JAVEUP010000287.1:0-7195 GCA_034005525.1 Thermoguttaceae bacterium
TGATAATCCGCCGTGCCTCGGCAATGGCGTCGTGCAGCAGCCCGGAAGCGGCCTCGAAGCGGTCGCGTGCCGAGGTGTCGTCGCCGCCGGGGGCCTGGGGCAACGACTGAAGCGTCAGATGCGCCCCGGTGAGCTGCTGGACAAGACCATCGTGGATTTCGTAAGCCATGAGCTTCCGTTCGCGCTCCTGGAAATCGAGTAATTGAAGCAGCAGGGCCTGTTCCCTCCGGACGGCTTCCTCGGCGGCACGGCGCCGTGTAATATCGCGCACGATGGCAACCGCTCCCCACCGGCTTTCCATGCGAATGGCAGCAACGGAGATCTCGACGGGGAACTGTGTGCCGTCCTTGTGAACGGCTTCCAACTCCAGGACCTTTCCAACCGCGTCGCCTTCCCCTGTCTCGGCGAAACGACGCAGTCCCTGCAACGCTCGCTCGCGATACTCCTCCGGCATCAACGTCTCATGAACGTCGCGCCCGACGATCTCGCTGCGCCGATAGCCGAACATCTTCTCGGCCGCCGGATTCCAATGGGCTACGCTGCCATCCGGCGCCATCATGATAACCGCATCGAGGGCAGTGTCGGTAATCGTACGCAGGCGGGCTTCACTCTGTCTCACCTCGGCGGTACGAGCCGCTACGAGTCGCTCCACCCGCGAGGTCTGCAAGGCTAGCATCACAAGGATACTGACCCCGGCCACGGTCAGCAGAACGGCTACGGTCGCGGAGGCCCATGGCAACCAGCTACGCGTTGCGCTAGTCAGGGCCGCCGTCGGCCGGCACTCGACGAGCCACGTACGGCCACCCACTTCCCATCGGCGCTCAAAAGGCATCAGCTCGAGTGCGCCGATTCGAAAACGCCTATCCGTTTGCACGTCGATGCCGTCATGCTCAGCCAGCAGGACGGGCTTGCCGGCCTCCTGTTGATCCATGACGCGCAGGTGGATCACATCTGCGAGGTGGATTAACAGTGCTGAGCGGAGAACGTCGGCGGGAGCGAAAAGCGCGAAGACGAACCCCTCGATCCCCTCGTTTTCT
Organism: Thermoguttaceae bacterium; assembly: GCA_034005525.1. Lineage (GTDB taxonomy): Bacteria > Planctomycetota > Planctomycetia > Pirellulales > Thermoguttaceae > PWXP01. Next base: position 1,038 of record JAVEUP010000287.1, read on the forward strand.
TCCACAGCGGCCAACAGCACGACCGCCGGCGTGGCGTCATCAAAGGAAAATGGGGCGCTCGAAGAAAGATCGCCTGACTTGCGGGCACGGTCGAGCGCCTCGCGGCATTCGGGCACCGATGCCAGGTCCCAACCGACTTCCACCGGCAGGTGATCGTTGTCGCTCAGATAGAGGGCGGGAAAGGATTCCTTACCATCGTCTCCTGCCGCGGCCGGGGCCCATCCGAACAAGAGGACGTTGGGAGTCGCCTGGGCCAGAGGATCCGTGAATACGTGAAACTCGCCCGGCTCGACGAGTTCTGAACCCGCGAAGAAGGCGCGCAACACCTGGACGGACGTAGTAACGTCATCCACGGCACGGTGGATCTGTTCGGCCTGCCGTTCGGCATCGAGATGGAAACGGGCCTCGGCCAGTCGCGTCTCGCGCTGCGACATTACGAGGAACAGCGCGATCGACAGAGCAAGCCCTGTTGCAGCGCACAGAGCAATGAGCGGCCATTGCCACGCAAAACCTGATCGGAACGCCAGTTCCTCGACGTGGTCAGGCGAATGAGGATTCCTAGCTTGCGAAGCCATGATCCTGCCCTCCAGACTCGGTGGGACGGTATTCGTCTATCAAATATCTTACGCCAAGAACTGGGGTAGGTAAATAGTCCCCTGGAACCGAAGGCCGCAACGAATAACCCGCCCGAGGGATTTGTGGCCTTGGTTTGCAGCCGCAGCGTGAACGGTGATTGCCCTGACCTAACGGCGGATCTTTTGAGAAAAATGCGCCGACGACTCATGCAGGTATGCCTGAAAATTGACCTTAGCGGCCGCCCGCGTTTCTTCAAACGAACCGCGACTTTCAAGCAGCCCCAGGTCGAAGGCCAGGCGGTCCGAGTGCGCAGGGAGAAGCACTCGGTAGTCGTACGGGACACGGTCGGGTGCCAGACGATTGACATGGTTCCGGATGTTGGTCGTACAGTTGTTCGCGAGAGTATTGTAGAACTCTGGCTCCTCGTAGAGTTTGTTCACCCGCCCCAATACGTCGAGCAGCAATTCCCGGCACTGCTCCGGCGTGGCCGAACTGCGGTACACGTAGACGTCGCACAGGTAGTGCAGCGACTGCTTGAGGATCAGGTCGCGCTCGTCGGCCAACACGTACATTAGTTCGTACTGCCGCAGAAAACCTTTGACGGGACTGTAGCTCTCGCCCAACTCTTTGCGAATCTCGACCGAAACGCCCAGATAATCCTGGTCTTCAAAGCCGAAACTCAGCATCGTGTGGGCGATGCCCGGGGTGTCGTCAAACGGTACGACAATGAAGTCGACCGAGGTCAGCCGATTGAGATCGAACGTCTTGTCGTAGTGACGTACGTCGTAGTCGTCGACCGTGCGATACTCGCAACTGCGGATGTTCCGCACGGTAACCTGGCTGCCGTGGAACTCCGCCACCGGCAGTACGGCCTGATCCGGCGTCCACACGCGGTCATTCGACGGGCGCATCCACTTGAGGATATCCGGGTTGATCTTCTCTAGCGGTTTCTGCACCACAACCTGCCGCAGCGGCATGTCTGGCCGACCCAGAAGTGAATGCGACCCCGCTCCGCTGCGACATCCGGCGGCACCGAAAACGCCAGCCAGCATTACGGCGATCGTCGGCGACAGACCACGGCGGATGACAATCGCGGGCAGCATGGTGGACAATGGGCCGGGAGGGCGAACAACCAAGGGGATAAGCCGAAAGACCGAAAGAGAAGCCGACATCGTGAGTATAGCCGGATTGGGCCGATCAGTGCAAGGCCACGACTTATGCCTAATGGGGGGTCTCGCTGTAGTTCCCGCAACATCGGAGATTGCGCAGATTGCACGACTTAGGCGCACATGAGGCGACGTGGTAAAATGCCGGCTCCCGATCGCCGATTCCACGGCGTTTCCGTTTCCAGGTGAAAACGGTGCCCCGCTGGAGTGCCGGCTTTAGCCGGTTCGGAAAAAGACCGCCTAAAGGCGGGACTCCAACCCGGCGGCCTGCACCTGGAAACGTACGAACCGATTCCAAACATCCACGAACCCACGCGGATAAGGAGCAAATTCAATGAAACGCGTTCTATGTACCGTTTTCCTCGTGACTTGCTTCGCAGCGTCCGGCCAGACCGCCGAATCTGCCGTTCCGGCCCCGTCCGGCGATGCAATCAGCAGTTCGCCCGGCAGCCGGCCGATCGAGCCGCTGGTCCGCGTCGTGGACCTTCGTATCGGCCAGGAGACGACCGTCGAGTTAGCCGATGGGAGCACGGCTTCCGTCCGGCTGATCGACGTGAAGGAGACGCGCGATTCGATTCGGCAGGCGGTCCGCAAGACGGAGGTCGTTGTCGAGGTCAACGGCCGGCGATGCACGTTGGCGGCAGGCTTGTACTACTTGCCCATAACGGTGGCCGGCGTGCGGATCGATTGCCCGGTCACGGCCGGGTACAACGTCGATAACACGCGGCGAGATTATGCCCTGGAAGCGGACGCCCGGCTCCGGCTGTGGCCCGCCGATTCGCCTCTGCTGCGCCCGGTCACCTTCCGCTATCCCGTTCGGCAGCGCTGGTTCGCCACGCTCACCTGGTCGGACATCGAGCCGATTGACGGTGGGTCGAAGATCTCCACGCAGGTCGGCTACCACAATGGGTTGGACATCGGCGGCGCGGAGGGCATGGTCGAGATCATCGCCGCAACCGACGCATTGGTCGTGTCGTCGAGACTCGAAGTCCTCGACGAGTACGACGAGGGGGCCCCGGTACAGCCACGGTACGACGTCGTGTATCTGCGCGACGACCGTGGCTGGTACTACCGATACAGCCACTTCCAGTCAATCGATCCGGAGGTGGTCCCTGGGCGCGTGCTCAAGCAGGGGGATCGCTTGGGCGTGCTGGGCAAAGAAGGAGCCAGCGGAGGATGGTCGCACCTGCACTTCCACATCTCCAGCCGGCAGCCGTCGGGCGAGTGGGGGCTGCAAAACGCCTACGCGTTCCTCCACGAAGCCTACCGCGACGAATACAAGCCGGCCGTCCTCGCCTGCGCCCGGCCGCAGCAGTTGATCCGCGCCGGCGATACGGCCGAACTCGACGGGACACAATCGTGGAGCGCCTGCGGCGCCATCCGCGAGTATCATTGGACCTTCTCCGACGGAACCACGGCCACCGGCCCGCGCGTGCAGCGGGAGTTCCCGAGTCCGGGAAAATACAGCGAGATTCTCCGCGTGACCGACAGCGAGGGGAACGTCGATTACGATTTCGCGGTCGTGCAGGTCATCGATCCGCAGCGCCCGGACCAATACACGCCTTCCCTCCACGCGACCTATGCTCCAACCTTCGGCATCCGCCCGGGCGCCCCCGTTACGTTCCAGGTGCGCGCATTCCGGACGACCGAGGGCGAGGAAGAATGGGATTTCGGCGACGGCAGCCCGCCGGTTCGCACCCGCTCCGACGGCAACGTCAAGCCGCGCGCCCCGGACGGATACGCGAAGGTGGTTCACCGTTACGAGAAACCGGGGCACTACCTGGTCCATGTCCGGTGCCAGGGCGAGGGCGGCATTGCGGCCCACGCCCGGTTGCACGTACGTGTGGAAGCAGAACAGTAATCCTGCTACCACCGCGCCAGATCGAGTTCCCCTTCCGACTTGGCCACGATCGTGGCGGCCAGCAGGTCGCCGGTGACGTTCAGACCCGTCCGGCCCATGTCCAACAGCGCGTCGATGCCCAGCACCATCGCGTAGGCAAGTGCCACGGGCGTTCCGTCCCGTACGGGTAGGCCCACCGATTCCAGCACAATCAGCAGCATGATCGTACCCGAGCCGGGCACGCCGGCCGTGCCGATCGAGGCCAGAACGGCCGTGATGATGATGGTCAGTTGCGAGGCCAGCGGCAGCGGCATGCCGATGGCGAAGGCGATAAACAGCACGCACACCCCCTGATAAATGGCCGTGCCGTTCATGTTGATAGTCGCCCCGAGCGGCAACGCGAAGCCATAGACGCTACGGCTGATGCCCAGGTTCTCCTCGGCGTTCCGCATGGTCACCGGCAGAGTCCCGCCACTGGAGCGGGAAACGAATGCCGTGATCATGGCCTCACGCGCGCCCGCGAGGAACTTCAGGAAGCTCAATTGGTTCAACGCCAGGAGTCCGCCGTACACGACGACCAACTGCACCGCAAGGCCAACGTACACCGCCAGCGTCACCATCGCCAAGGGACCGGAGGCCGCCGCCCCTTGCGTGCCGAACACGACTGCAATGAGCGCGAAGACCCCAATGGGCGCGTATTGCAGCACCCAGCCGACGATCAGGTACATGATTTCTGCAGTTGCGCTGAACACTTGAAAGAGAACGGTTGCTCCGTTGCGGACCCGATCGTCCTCGGATGCTTGCAGGTAGGAAAGCCCGATGCCGAACAGGATGGAGAAGAAGATGATGGGCAGCATGTGCCCTTGGGAAACGGAATGGAAGGGGTTGGTCGGGACGATCTCGATAAAGGTATTCAGCAGGTTGGGCGGGGTCGTTTCAGCGACGTGTCCAACGTTGTCGCCAAGATGCAGGCCCGCACCCGGACGGAGTGCGTTGGCCGCGGCCAGCCCGATAGCCACGGCGCACGCGGTCGTGAGCATGAAGAAGCCCACCGTCTTCAGCCCCACGCGGCCCAGTCGTGCCGGGCTGATTCCGGCAGCCCCCACCACAAGCGTCGCGACGATCAACGGCACGACGACCATCTGCAGCATCCGAATGAACACCGTGCCCAGCGGCTGAATGACCGCGACGGCCGGCCCGACTGCCAGGCCCGTAACCGCGCCCGCAACCAAGCCAACCAGGATTCTTACCAACAGACTGGACTTGAAGTACCAGCCGAATGCCTTTTTCCAAAACGAATCGCACATAGCGCTCCCAATTGCCCTGTGACTGTTACCGAATGACCACTAGCTATTCATACGATGTAGATGTAGGGTGGGTCAAACAAGCCGCTTCTTTGGTGGGCCATCGGTCGCTATTGCCGGCGTACGTCCATGCAGCGGGCCGCCAACCAGCTTGGCAGAGGCTTGTGCGGGCCCACCAGCGGACTACGCGACCTTGTCCCACCCTACAGACTCCCAGCTCCCATCTCCCTCTTCACTTGCAGCAGCACGCTTTCCGACTCCGTCCCGGGCAGCGGGTAGCTTGTCAGCTTCCGGAGGGCGAGGTTGTGTGTCAGCCCATGATGCCGGGCCTCGCCGCGTTCCTCGATCCAGCCCGGCCCTTTGAGCACCAACAGTCTGCCGAATCGGTTCCAGTACGGGGCGAACCACTCAAGCAGCTTCCGCAGTCGGGCAACGGCCCGGATAACAAGCGTGTCGTATCGGTGTATGGCGAGCAGCTCTTCAGCCCGGCCGTGGTGGACTGGTATCGACAGGCTGAGTTGGTCGACGATGGCTGCCACGGCCCGCGCCTTCTTCCCCACCGATTCGCAAAGCTCCACCCGGAGGTCGTCGCGCACGACTGCCAGCACAATGCCGGGTACCCCGCCGCCAGTGCCCACGTCGAGCACTCGTTCGCCGTTCTTGAGGAACCGGGCGAACGCCAGGCTGTCGACGAGGTCGCGGGTGACGAATTTCTCGTAGTCGGTGTGCCGCGTCAAATTCAACTTCTCGTTCCACTGCCAAAGCAGCCGGGCGTAATGGTCCAGCATATCCACCTGCGGCGGCGGCAGGTCGATAGCGCGACGTGCGAGGGCGGCGGCAAGGGTGTCGGTCGTCGTGGGATCATCCATGGCAGGTTTTCGTTGTAGCACATAAGCAGGGCCACGTCGAGCTTGGTGCATATTTTTGCGCGTGTCTCGACGCGCCGTGGAACGCCGATGGCCGGTCGCATTTCGTGGGCGCTTGCGGCATGAGCAGGGCGCTGAAGGCCGACTCTCGTGCCCGAACATGCTTGCAGGTCGATATTCAGCTTCAGATCCTGCCGCCTGAATAGCCGGGCCGGCGCGGACCCACAGCAACCATTCCCAGACACCCGCCGGCCTCGCCGAAACGGGACACGGGGGCCGCACATGCATGGCAACGTGTGGGAGGGGTGTGCAGGCTGGTTTGGTGCGGGTGAGTACGCCAAATCGCCCACGGATGATCCCCGGGGCCTGCTTCGGGTTCACTCCGCGTGCTCCGCGGCGGGGCTTG
>JAVEUP010000288.1:0-7184 GCA_034005525.1 Thermoguttaceae bacterium
CCGCGGTCGGCTCGCCTTCCGCCCCGGTTTCGTGGCGATACGCCAGAAAGCGGCGGTTCCAGTGCAGGTAGGTCTTCTCCGTGCTGCTGGCGTAGTGGCGCAGGCGGATGACCTCGCGCAACCGCTCCAGCCTCGCGGCATCGTCCACGAAGGCCTGCGCTGCGGGCGAGCCGTCCGCCCCTGCCTTGGCTCCGCGGTATTGATAACGGTAGATGCGTATCGCGTCCGACGCCTGCTGAAGCTGCCACGGCTTCGTACCCACACGCCCACCCACTTCGGCCAGAAACAGATCCAGCGTTTGCTCGAAGCTGTATCCGGCATGCGCCCGGGCGAAGAACAGGAACTCCCGCACCCAGCGCACGAGGTACGGCTGGTGCTTATCCAGCGCCAACTTCTTTTCTTGAAGGAACTTGGCGTAGCCGTCGAGCACCTCGTGCAGAGGATCACCGCGATTCGCCATATCTGCGTTTCCTGTTTATCCAGATCGGGATAACGTTTAGGGTTTTATCGCGTCGTCGCGCAGCGATGACCGATAAAACCTCGTTGAACTGAGCCGCGGAGCGTGGTGTGGGTACCCGACGGCTCTTCTTGGAGATTGTATCTTGTGGAGGCGGGAGTGAGAAGCGGGTCAACGGCTCCCTTGGGGGAGAGATAGTGTGCCAGTGGGCCCGGTTGATGGAAGCCCGAGGAGTTGTGGTGATCGGCGGCAGCCGCGGGGCGAGCCGATTCGAGGGCTAACGGTATAGGCAGGCGCGGTCCGTCTCTGTTGGCCGATCAGACCGCTGCAAAAAGGTGCGGTTTGCGGGGGAGTATCCATCATTGTGAAGGCTCCATGCAGGGCGTTTCCCGAGGCGGCGGACGACTTCGGGAGCATGGAAGCGGTGGGGTGGTTGGCGAGGAGGATGGCTTGGGAAGCACCTCGCGGCGTAGTTCTTCACCGCAACAAGGACAACGTGTGATGTCGATCCCCACCAAGACATGCATCCAGTCGGCGACCGAGTGGGGCTGCTCGTTAGTCGGCGGTCGGGCGCCGAGCAACTGGCGGCACTTGTCCAGATGCTTCTGTTTGGCGCGGTTGGCCAAGAGGCCGTAATGCCGGATGCGGAGGAAATGGTCCGGCAGGACGTGTTGCAGAAAGCGGCGGAGGAACTCCTCGACGGGAAGTACGTCGATCTTCAGCCGGTCGCTGTCGCGACGATCCCGATAGCGGTAATGCACCATTCCGTCGTCGCAAGCGACAAGGCGATGGTTGCTGATGGCCACGCGATGGGTGTAGCGGCCAAGGTAGTCCAATAATTTGCGTGGCCCGGCAAACGGCGCCTGCGAATAGACCACCCAGGGCTTTTTCCGTAGACGGCGCAGCCAACGGCGGCGCCCGTCGGGCTGGGCGAGTTCGGCCAACTGGGGCGGGATATCCAGTTGATCCTGTTCGAGTAACCAGGCCAAGCCGTCCAGATACCTGGCACGGAACATCTTACTGAGTCCGCGCACGGGAAAGAGGAACTTCCGGCCCGCGGCGATCCACTTTGATCCGTCGTCGGCCAGTGCGCCGGAGGCGATCAGGCCGTGCAGGTGGAAATGGGCGCGCAGTTGTTGGTCCCAGGTATGTAGGACAAGAGTGAAGCCGACCTTGCCGCCCAACTCGTTCCGGCCAAACTCCTGGAGGGTGCCCGCGGCAGCGGCGAACAGCAGGCGCAGCAGCGTACGCTGGTTGCGTTCACTGTAAAGGATCATCGCGTTCAGTTCGTGTGGCAAGGTGAACACGTCGTGGAAGTACGGCACCGGCAAGAGTTCTTCCTGACGGGCGGCCACCCAAGCGGCGGTCGCTGTAGTCTGGCACTTGGGGCAATGGCGGTTGCGGCAACTGTGGTAGGTATACCGTTCGTACCCGCACCCCGGGCACCATTCGCGATGGCCGCCCAAGGCGGCGGTTCGGCAATGCGCAATCGCCCACATCACTTTCCGCTGGGCGGGCGTCAAGGAATGTGTTTGCTGATACGCCTCAACATACCGCCGAAAAACGTCGGCCAATTCGCAAGAAGGGGGCTCTACCGGCGCCGTGCGGGATGGCACGGCGCTGAACATGGTGATTACTCCGCCACGTCCGTGTCTTCTGGCTGGCGCAGCAGGTCGAGCGGGCTTCGGATACTGCGTAAGTGCTGGCCAGTGACGTGCAAATACTTGGCAGTCGTGTGTAAGCTGCTGTGTCCCATCAACCGCTGGATGGTTGGCAGGGGCACGCCAGCCTCCATCAGGTGTGTCCCGAAGGAATGACGTAACGAGTGGATGCCGTGACCGTGCTCAATCTTCGCTTGCGCTTTCGCCGCGTAGAATATCTTCTGTGCAGTGCCGGTCGGCATAGGAAGGTTGACGTCTCGGCCCGGGAAGAGCCAATGCTCCGGATGATCCTGGCGCCAGTAGGTGCGCAGTTCGTCCAGCAACCGCGGCGATAGCAAGGTATAGCGGTCCTTGCGGCCCTTGCCTTCGTTGACGCGGATCAACATCCGCTCGGAGTGGATGTCACGAAGCCGTAAATGGACCAGTTCCGACACCCGCAACCCACCACCATAGGCCGTCATCAGCAGTACGCGGTGCTTGAGGTTCCGTGTGGCGGCGAGCAGTCGGCCGATTTCGTTACGGCTGAGCGGCTCGGGCAGCCGACCACTGCGTTTAGCCGGAACACGCAGAGAGAGGTCCTGCCGTCCCAGGACTTGGCGGTAGAAAAACTGAATACCCGCCAGCTTCTGGTTGCAGGTGCTAAAGGCCACTTTCCGCTGAGTGATCAGATAATGGAGAAAGCCACGGACCTCCTCGACGGAGATCGTATCGGGCGAACGCCCATAGTGCCTGGCCAACTGGGCGACCGCGGTCACGTACGCTTTGACGGTGCGAGGGGCCTTGCGGTGAAGCTCGAGTTCATGGATCATCTTCTGTCGCAGGGGAGTCATGTCGGCAGCTCCTTGGAAAAAGGTGGAAACGGGACTGTAAGCAAATCTTCAGTTTCCCCCTTCCAGAGCTGCCGACATACCCTGCGCACAAAAAAAGCCCGGCCACTTCAGGCCAGGCTACCATTCTGTCCCCGCTATCGTTCTGCCGCGCAGCGGCTTAGTTCAACGTCGTATTATGCAAAATAAACAGCGCAAAAGACATAAGCATACGAAACAAGAGATTGAGCGTCTTGAGAATGACTGGTATACCCGTAAAAGCGCGTTGATGGAAAACATTCTTGGCAAAGAATATCATACCGTTATGCATGCCCTGATTCCCTATGAGGTTGGAGGCGCTCTTGATTTGTATTATTACCCCAATGGGATAGCAGGAACAGGGATTGCGACGAAAGAACTGTCATATGCCTGTAGCGAGAGTTCACACAATTCACGCTACGCCAAATATGAGTTGGTGATGTTTACAGAATATCACCTGGATTTAGATATAGCACAGGATGAAACGACACCGTTTGGGGCAGCCCATGAGAATATTAGCGCTATACTCAATCATATCGCACCATATAGCGCCCAGGCAACGTTAAGTCCGTATGAAACCTGCGAATTTCCTGAGGATATGAAAACGGTTGGGGGGAAATGTTTGATCTTTGATAGTTATGAGCCACCAGGGACTCTGTCGAATGAAGAAAGGTTTGGCGTCATGCTCATCATGGAACTTTTCCGGGATGAAATGGAATTTGCGATGGAACATGGGGGTGAGTTGCTCTTGTCGAAGCTCAAGGAAAAAGGTGTGTATCCATTTTCCAATTTATCACGAGTATCAGTTGTATCGTCGTAATGGAAAACCTCAGAGAAGGCCTAACGATCTGCTTGCAGGGGACGCCACGGGGCGGCGGGGAAAACTGGGTGGCATTCCTGCACGTGTGGTGGCCGCCGCCCTGTGCCGCCCCTGAAGCAGGGCGTTCCAACTCCACTCCTGCCCCCCTGCCGGTTCTTATGCAGCCAAGAACCTCGTCGGTCGCACCAACCGCTGAAGTCTGAGTGGGCAAGCAAATCGATGTCGGTGTCGTCAGATCGAGTGCGCGATACGCTCGATTCTCACGCCCGTGGCGGTTCTCGCCAACTGCATAATGTTGAACCGTCCTGGGTCAAGTCGGCACGGCTGCCAAAATACCTCGGTCACATCGACCGATGCGGTTGGACGATGAGCTGGACAATCCGTGCGGGATTACGCGAGTGGAGCAGCGATTTCGGGGCTTGGCTGGACCTGCCCCGTCCCTCGATGGCCAATATGCTGCGATTGTGGCAGCGGCTTCGATTCTCGTCAAGCACCTTTTGGTGCCGCTAGCCGGCACCGGGTATTGCCTTTCCGTGACGGCTCTGCTAGAACTGCCGGGTAATCGGCGATGGTCCCGGAAAAGGTAAAGGCTCTCCCGTTTCCAGGTGCAGACTGCTTCACCCGGGGACGGCACAGCGGCGTGTGCCTACTACATTGCGACGGCACAGCGGCGTGTGCCGACTACATTGGGACGGCACAGCAGCGTGTGCCGACTACATTGGCGTGGCCTGCACCTGGATGCGGAAGAGCCCAAGAAGGTTGTGCAACAACATCAGAAGGAGTCAGAACGATGCCCGATATTAAGTCAGTTTTGGTAACTGGGGCAAGTGGCAAGCTGGGCGCGCCCCTATGTGAGGCGCTGGTAGCAGAGGGCTACCAGGTGATTGCCGCCGATCTGCGTCTGCCGGTCGGTGTCGAGGGGGTCGAAGAGTTGCAGTTGAACATTGCCGACGGTCCCGCGGTCGAGGCGGCGGTCGCCCGCAGCGATGCCGTCATTCACCTGGCCTCGTGCAAGGAGGACCGACAGGCGGTCATCGCCGTTAGTGCCCAGGGCACGTTCAACCTGCTGGACGCGGCCATGCAGACGAAACGCCCCAAGCGAGTCATCCTGGCAAGCGGCGACGCGGTGAACGGCATTTACTTCAACCGCCAGCCCGTGCCCATCCGCGAGGATATGCCCATGGTCGCCTACCCGGGCTACTACCCGCTGTCGAAGGTGATCGAAGAGACGATGTTCCAGGAGTACTTCTGGCAAGCAGGCGTACCGACCGTGTGCATTCGGATGTCGTGGATTCAATCCGAGGACGATATCCTCACGCACCTGACCGTCGCAGGCGAGTCGTTCGGCGTGCCGGTCTGGTCGGAGTTGATGAACGACCAGCAGCGGGCGGAGTTCGCCGGCGGCCGCGACGCGGTGGTGGCACTGCGACATCCGGACGGCACGCCCATGCTGCGGCACATCGTGGCGGTCGAGGACTGCGTGCAGTCGTATCTGCTGGCCCTGAAGACCGAGGGCATTGAGGGCGAGACGTTCATGATTGCCATGAACGACCCGTTCAACTACGTCGAGGCGGCCGAGTATGCCGCAGGGAAATTGGGCGTCGAAACACTCGAACTGGTCGATCCGGTGGGGCAGGACTTCTGCATCGACACGACCAAGGCCCGCTATGTTCTGGGTTACAAGCCGGAGTACGATATCTTCAGCTTGATCGACAAGGCGGTCGAGTTCCGCCGGTCGGGCGCCAAGCGGCGAGAGCGGTCGGGAGCCAAGGGATAGGAAACCAGCCGGCCCCGTTCCGGCATCCACGTATTATTGACTTTCGCATGGAGAATGGCCCGGCCACGCAAACCTGACCGGCCCATTTCGGGCCTCCGGTTGGTCGGCCTCGGTTCATTCGCCGTGCAAACCTCAATAGGAGAGCTAGCATGAGCCATCTGAAGGACAAAGTGATTCTGATTACCGGGGGCACCTCGGGCATCGGCGAGGCTTGCACCGAATTGTTCGCGCAACATGGCGCCAAGGTGGTGACCATGTCGATTCAGGCCGAAGAGGGCAAGGCCCTGGCCGAACGGCTGACCGGCGAGGGACTCGATTGCGTTTTCCATTACGGCGATGTGAGCGAGGAACCCGACGTCATCGCGGCGGTCGAGTTGGCCGTCTCGAAGTTCGGCCGGCTCGACTGCGTCCACTCGAACGCCGGCCTGATGCGCACCCAGAAGATTCCCAATCTGACGGTCGACGAATTTCACGCCCTGGTAAACGTGAACCTCCTCGGGCCGGTTCTGGTAGCCAAGCACGCCATCCCCATCATGGAGCGGCAGGGCAGGGGCGTGATCTGCTTCACCACGTCGGTGGCGGCCGATATCGGCTTCCCCGGCCACGGCATCTACTGCGCCTCAAAGGCGGCGCTGGTGGCGCTGATCCGCTGCCTGACCACCGACCATAGTCCAAAGGGGATTCGGTTCGTCGGCGTCAGCCCCGGCACCATCGACACGCCCATGCTGGCAGCTTCCTGCGCCGGCTGGGAGAAGTCGAAAGAGGAGATCTACGCCGACGTGGCCAAGAAGATCCCCGTGCAGCGCATGGGGAAGCCCATGGACGTGGCCAACGCGGTCGGCTTCCTGATGACCGACGAGGCCGGGTTTATCAACGGGAGCATCGTCCACTTGGAAGGCGGCACGCTTTGCTTGCCGCCGTGGTAAGGGTATCGATATGTCCAATCTTCCATTCGAGAAAGACCTTTTCGGCCGAACGGCCGATGGGGTCGACGTGGACCGGTATACACTGCGGAACAGCCGCGGCGCGATGGCGAGGATCATTACCTTCGGGGCCACGGTCACTGAACTGTGGATGCCCGACCGAGACGGCGAGTTGGCCGACGTGGTGCTCGGCTTTGACGAACTCGGCCAATACGAGCAGCGGGGGCCGTATTTCGGCACGGTCGTGGGCCGCGTGGCCTTCCGCATTGCCGGCAGCAAGTTCGAGCTGGACGGAACGGAATACCGGCTTACGAGTCACGACGGCGGGCCACACCTGCACGGGGGGGCGCGCGGCTTCAGCCACGTGGTGTGGCAGGCCGAGCCGACCGTTATCGACGGAGCACCCGCGGTCAAGCTCATCTACCGCAGCCCCGACGGCGACCAGGGATACCCGGGCGCGCTCGATACGGCCGTCGTCTACTCGCTAACGGAAGAGAACGAACTGCGGATCGAGTGGACGGCTATGACCGACCGGCCGACGCTGGTCAACCTGGCGCATCACGGTTATTTCAACCTGGCCGGGGCGGGGGCGGGCGATATCCTGGAGCATGTGCTCTGGCTCGATGCCGACCGCTGGATTCCGGCCGAGCAGCCGGACCTGCCCTCGGGCGAAATTGTCTCGGTGACAGGCACGCCCTACG
>JAVEUP010000091.1:0-30379 GCA_034005525.1 Thermoguttaceae bacterium
GCTCTTCCGATCTGCAGTGGTCGAACCACTGGGCTACGGCGCGGGTGGTCGTCGGCAGTACCGGCAGGTGACCTTTCGCGAACTGGATCAGGACAGTGACCGGATTGCGGCCGGCCTGCTGGAACTGGGCGCGAAACAGGGCACCCGGCTGGCACTGCTCGTTCGGCCGGGCATCGACTTCGTGGCCCTGGCATTCGGGTTGCTGAAGTCGGGCGTGGTTTCCATTCTCATCGACCCGGGCATGGGACGCAAGAACCTCATCCGCTGTCTGGCAGAGGCAGAGCCGGAGGGTTTTGTTGCGATCCCAGTTGTTCATGCCGTCCGGTCGCTCCTACGCAAGCGATTCCCCAAGGCTCGGCTGAATGTAACGGTTGGGCGGCGATGGTTCTGGAGTGGGCCAACCCTTGGGCAGCTTCGCCGCGGCCCGTGGCCGGGCACGACCATTGCCGCAACCACCCTTGAGGACCCGGCGGCCATCATCTTCACGACCGGCAGTACCGGCCCGCCCAAAGGTGTGCTCTACCGGCACGGAAACTTCGACGCCCAGGTCGAGCAGATTCGGGACCGGTACGGCATCGAACCCGGCGAGATCGATCTGCCGGGCTTTCCGCTGTTCGGGCTCTTCAACTGCGCCATGGGCGTCACCGCCGTCATTCCCGACATGGACCCTTCGCGCCCCGCAAAGGTCAACCCGCGGAATATCCTGGAAGCGGCCCAGGACTGGCAGGTAACGCAAACATTTGGTTCCCCGGCGATATGGAACCGCGTGGGCCGCTATTGCGAGGAACACGGCGGCCGGCTGGCCAGTGTTCGCCGGGTGTTGTCGGCCGGCGCGCCGGTACCGGCCGAAGTACTCGGCCGGATGCGTCAATACGTCGCCCCGGAGGGCGAGTTGTACACGCCGTATGGGGCCACCGAGGCCCTGCCGGTGGCGTCGATCTCGGCCAGTGAGGTGCTGGGCGGTCCCAGGGCGCAACTGCTGATGGAATCGCACGACGACACTCATCCAGACTCGTTCGTCGGCACGGCAAATCGGACCAGGCAAGGGGCCGGCGTGTGTGTGGGCACGAGGTTCGCGGGCATCGAGTGGAAGGTTATCCGGATTGTCGACGGTCCCATCGCATCGCTGGCCCAAGCGGAAGTGCTTCCCGCCGACGAAATTGGCGAGCTGATTGTGCGCGGTCCGCAGGTAACGCGGGAATACATTACCCGAGTGGAGGCCAATGCCCTAGCCAAAATTACCGATGGCGATTCGTTCTGGCATCGGATGGGAGACACCGGGTACTTGGACGAGGCGGACCGGTTCTGGTTTTGCGGCCGCGTGGAACACCGGGTGGTGACCGAGCAGGGATCGATGTACCCGGTGCGTTGCGAGGCGATCTTCAACCAGCATCCGGACGTCTTTCGAAGTGCTCTGGTTGGCATCGGTCCGCCCGGCAGGCAGCGACCGGTCATCGTCGTGGAATTGCACCCGGGCCGGGGTCGGTCGAGTTCTCAGGAAGAAGCCAATCTGGTGGCAGGACTACGAGATCGGGCTGCTCTTAGCCCCCTGACAGAGTCGATTTCCGACTTCTTGATTCATCCCGCGTTCCCTGTCGATATTCGGCACAATGTGAAGATATCCCGAGAGAAGCTTGCCGACTGGGCGGCGGGGAAGCTATGACGAATCCCTACTGGATTCCCGGCCGGTTGTCGGTTAAACTGACACTGGAGTGTCTCATATACTCATATACTGACAAAAGGACTTTCCGCTTTCGCGGCATTCGAAACGTGGTGCGTGGGCAGGAGGTCTGCCGCGTCGCAGAAGACCGAAGCGGACTAGGGCAAGTAGTTCCGAATTCTCTAATCCCGGACGGAAACTGCCATGGCAGCCGATTGGTATTGCAGGATCGCTGGTGCAGAGTTGGGGCCGCTATCCTCGCAGCAGTTGAGGGCTCTGGCAACCGATGGCCGCCTGCGAGCCGATGATGAGGTTTGCCAGGGCAAAGGCGGCAAGTGGGTCCAGGCCAATCGCGTAAAAGGGCTTCTGACGAGTTCCAGTAGCGAGGTTCTGGTTGCCCGGCCCCTCGACGAGGAAAGCGAGCCCGGTGCCGCTAAGCCCGCGAAGTCGCGGTCAAAGCCGGTCGCCGGCGGCGCGGTTCCGAAGGCAAAGACCGCTCCCCAACCGCCCGAAGCTCCGCGCACGGCAGTGCCGGTTGCCAAAGTGGCTGTGGCAGGCAGTGCTCCTGCTGCCGCGGCGCCGGCCCAGTCGCCGTTCATCTTCACGGAACCCGGCGCCGAACAGGGCAAGTCGTCCACCGGGAAGTCCGGTCCGCTATCACCTGCCGACGTGGCCAAGCATCGGCAGAAGCAGCGCAAACGGTTACTGATTGGCTCCATTGGGGCCGTGGGAGGTGTGCTCGTTCTGTTGGTGGTCGTTTGGCTTGCGTATCCGCTCCTTACCGGATCGGGCGATGAGACAGCCCAAGGCAGTTCATCCGAGGAGCCCGTTGAGGAAGGCGAGTTGGGTAGCGATCTGGATACCGGCCTCGACGACCTGCTTGGTGAGGGAGAACGGCGCACTGAAGGGCCGGCGGACGCCGGCGCCGATGGCCAGCGCTGGCTCGATGCTTCCAAGGACTCGGCGAAGGCAGGCGCGGTGAATGTCCGAGTTGTCTCGGTCCAGATCGGCAAGCCGCGGCTGAAGAGTGCAACGGGACAGTCGAAACTCCCCAAGGAGGATCTTCTGATCGTTACGCTTGAATTGACGAACACCGACCCGGCGAAGAAGGTGGTGCATTCCGGCTGGGCAGGAAGGGCGGCTGCGGCACATGAGGTTTCTCTGGTCGATAACCACGGAAACCCCTACAAATCGAAGTCGTTCACCGGAGCCATGATCGACGGGCAGCAGAGCGACACCTCTTTGTATGCCGATGAACCGGTGCTCGACGTCCTGGTCTTCGAGCGGCCCGTGGACGCCGCAAAGCACCTCCGTCTCACTCTCCCCGCCTCCGCAGTGAACCACGAAGGCATGCTTCGGTTTGAGATTCCCAAAAACATGATCGGTGCCGAACCCGCCGACGTCGTCGCCGATAGTCCGCGGGCGGCAGGCGGCAGGCCGGCACAGGCCGCCGATGCCGGCGATGAAGGTGGTGAAGTGCATCAGCTTGAGGTTACCGAGAAAGCCGTGCAGCAGGCAATCGGCGGTATGGAAGCCGGTGAACCGGAGCGGCCACTTAGCGATTTCGACAAACTGAAGCGCGACAATCCCGGCCTATTCCCAGAACAGTAGCGGCCACCTGCACCGGGGCGTGAAGTGAAAGCACTAGTGACCGGAGCGGGCGGGTTCCTCGGCCGCTATATTGCCGAACAGCTTCGGGCCCGCGGCGATCAGGTGCGTGCCTTCTCCCGCAACCGGTACGACGCACTCGACCGGCTTGGGGTCGAGACGGTGCTCGGAGATCTACGCGACGACGAGGCCGTCATCCGGGCGTGCGACGGTGTGGATGTCGTGTTCCACGTAGCCGCCGTGGCCGGCTTGGGCGGGCCGTGGCGGCATTACTTCGGAATCAACACGGTTGGCACCCGAAATGTCGTTCGCGGTTGCCTCGAGAACAACGTGCCCCGGCTGGTTTACACAAGCAGTCCGAGCGTCACGTTCGACGGCGACTCGCAGTGCGGCGTGGACGAGTCGGCCCCGTACCCTGACCGTTGGCTGGCCCACTATCCGCACAGCAAGGCCTTGGCGGAGCAGTCGGTCCTTGAAGCCAATGGGAGACGCGGGCTGCTGACGTGCTCCTTGCGGCCGCACCTGATTTGGGGCCCGCGCGACCGCCATCTTATCCCGCGATTGGTGGACCGGGCGCGCCGCGGGCGGCTGCGGCGGGTGGGCGACGGCACGAACCTGATCGACATGATCTACGTCGACAACGCCGCCGAAGCGCATTTGCAAGCTGCCGATGCCCTGCACCCCAGCTCGCGCGTGGCCGGCCGGGCATATTTCCTTAGCCAAGGCGAGCCGGTGCGTTGCTGGGGTTGGATTGACGAACTGCTGGCAATGGCCGGTCTGCCCCCGGTGGCGAAGGCGATTTCGCTGAGGGCCGCGTGGCGCATCGGCTGGCTGCTTGAATGCATCTGGTCTGCACTGGGGCTTCACTCCGACCCACCCATGACGCGGTTTCTCGCAGCACAACTGGCGACGTCGCACTACTTCGACATCACTGCCGCCAGGCGCGATTTCGGATATATTCCGCGCATTTCGGCGGAGGAGGGCATGCGCCGTATGGCTGCCGCCGAGGCGCGTTCGTCCGAATGATGGCTCTTCCGTTTCTGGGTGCGAATCGGTGGCAACAAGACGTAGGGTGGGTGGTTCCGGATGTCTCAGCATCCGGGTTCACCCACGCGCCGGGCGGTTCTGCACCTAGAAACGGAAGAGCCCGAATGATCCACAATAGCTATTCCGATTCGCCCAGGGCCTGAAGTCTTGCCGCCGCCTCCCGCTTGCCGATGTTCCGCACTGCGGCCAAGGCCGCCAACTGGGCTCGTCGAGGCCGGTTCCTGCCGGTCTCCCAGTTATAGATGCTCAGCGTGGAGACGCCGACCAGCTTGGCATAATCGGCCGCGGACAGGCCGAGCCGCTTCCGTTGCGATTTCACCCATTGCGGCGAAAATCGCACCTTTCCGGAATCCTCCTGACCGGAGGAAACGGCAGACCAGACCGGTTGCTGGAGTCGCTGGGTTTCGAGCAGGGCTATCTTCTTGTCTTGCTCACGCAAATGGCGCTTCAGTTGAGCAATCTCCCGGCGATAGTGGGCAACCGCTTGCTTGGTCGAGTCAGTCTGTGCTTTGACTTCTTTTTTCGCCAAACGGCGAATTTCTTCCTTTAGTGTGGCAGCAAGGTTTGGCATAGTATTCCTCCACGAAGTTCGGCAGAGTATATTCTTAGAAAACGCACGGTGTTTTACTCTGCGGAAACACCATTATACTAAGGTTCGGGATTTGAGCCACCCCCCAGAGATCAAGCGGCGTTTCACGGGGATTGTTCCCTTTGCTTTGCCGCCACCGGGACCAATTTGAAAGCTGTACCGTGAAACTCCAAGTATATCGTCACGATCTGCCGACGCGGCACCCTTTCACCATCGCCCGCGGCACAACGACTTCCCAGGCGACTCTCATTGTCGAGTTGGAGCAGGCGGGATTCTCTGGCTACGGCGAAGCGCCAGAAGTGCGCTACTATGGGGCCACGATCGGCTCGACCGCCGCAGCACTCGAGAGAGTGAAAAAGCAGGTCGGGAGATTCGAACTATCAGAACCGACCGTGTTCTGGCAGTGCATGCGGGAGTTGCTCGACGATTCGCCGGCCGCGCTGTGCGCTCTTGATTGCGCTGCACACGATCTTTGGGGAAAACTCCATTGTGCCCCCGTTTGGCAACTGTGGGGTTTGGACCCAGGCCGGGCATGCCCGACCGACTACACGATCGGAATCGACACGGTCGAAGTGATGGTCAAGAAACTTCAAGAATTCGCCGGGTGGCCCGTGTACAAGATCAAGTTGGGGACGGAGAACGATTTGGCAATTGTCCAGGCATTGCGCGAACACACCGACGCCGTCTTTCGCGTCGATGCCAACTGCGCATGGAACGCCCGTCAGACAATCGAGAACGCATCGGCCCTGGGCCAATACGGCGTGGAACTGATCGAGCAGCCGCTACCACCCGACGATTGGAACGGCATGGAGCAGGTGCGAGCCGACTCGCCGCTGCCGATCATTGCCGATGAAAGCTGCCGCTTTGAAGATGACGTGGAACGCTGCGCGTCGTTCTTCCACGGCATCAACATCAAGCTCCTCAAGTGCGGCGGGCTGACACCGGCTCGCCGGATGATCGCACGCGCAAGAGAACTGGGGCTGAAGGTCATGGTCGGCTGCTTCACCGAATCGAGCGTCGGGATTTCGGCAGCGGCCCAACTGCTGCCCCTGCTGGACTATGCCGACTTGGACGGCGCTCTGCTGCTGGCTGAAGATACGGCCGACGGCGTACGTTTCGAACAAGGCCGACCGGTCTACCCCTCCGTCGGCGGATGTGGATTGACGCTCCGAGCGATGGGCGGCGCATCATAATTGCCCGTCGGTTCTACCGCAAAGGACAGTTTGCGCCGCGGCCCCGGTGAGCAGGTTCTCGAAGGTCGCTAACGGCGAGTCCAGGAAGTAGGCGGTTTGTGCATCCCGGATACAACCCCCATTTGCTATGCTAGCCAAGAGCCCTGTGCTGCACACCGGTTCCAGCAGGCGTTGGCGTGCAGTCCTGGGAATTGGAATTGGCATTTCCGTGCTCGCTCGTTGGTGACCGGAGACAGAAAGACGACGTACGTTGCCTGCATAACCAAGGAATTTTCCCATGATGAACCTTTCCCGCCGCGAACTACTGAAACTCGGAGCCGCCGGTTTGGCTGCTTCGGCCGTGCCGGGCTTCTCACTGGCCGATGAGAAGACTCCAAAAGACGGCTTCCTGGAGCCGCCGCCGTGCCCGCCGTTCGACTTCAAGTATCCGGAACTCGGCGCCGTCAAGCCGGTTGCGTCAAAGGATATTGAGGCATCGCCGCTTGGCGTGGGTTTTGAAACGCTTGACCGTATGATGTTCGAGCCCGACCGCGCTTACAAGCACGTCGGCCGCTTGGGGGTGAAATGGGCCCGCTGCCAAACCGGTTGGGCTCGTACTGAAAAGACGCCTGGCGAGTACGATTTCGCATGGCTCGACGACGTGGCCGAGTCGCTGTTGAGCGAGGGTGTGAAACCGTGGTTCAGTATCAGCTACGGCAACCGCCTGGTCTCGCCGGACGCTCCCGACTGGTCGGCCGTGGGCTGGGCGCCGGTTTTCTCCGAAGAGGCGAAGGCCGCCTGGCTGCGTTACACGCGAGCAATCTCCAAACGCTACGCCGACCGCATCACGCACTGGGAAATCTGGAACGAGCCGAATATCCGCACGTTCTGGCAACCCAACGAACCGTCGCCCGGGGATTACACGGAACTGGTCAGGATTACCGCCGAGGAAATCCGCCGCAACGTTCCCGGCGCAGTGATCATCGGCGGTGCATTGGCTGGAATGCCGACGAGCTATTTGCAGCAGTGCCTGGAGGCGGGCCTTGGCGGGTTGGTCGACAAGATCAGCTATCACCCCTATCGTCCGGTGCCGGAGCAGAACTACGAGACCACCGTTGCCGAGTGGTGGAAGCTTCTGGCGGAACACAACCCAAAGCTCAAGCTCTGGCAGGGTGAAAACGGCGCTCCTTCCATCGGCGGCCCGCGAAGCGCCGGCGCCTTGAGCCAGCTTCCTTGGAGCGAGGTCTACCAGGCGAAGTGGCTGTTGCGCCGTATTCTGCTGGACCTGCTGGTCGATTGCGACATGACAAGCTACTTTACCATGGTCGATCTGGCGGCATATAACTGGGGGCGTGGACCTTCGGACCGGACCAACTACAAAGGTCTCTTGCGAGCCGAGGACTATACGCCCAAGCCGTCGTATTTCGCCTACCAGTGCCTCTGCGCCTTGTTCGACGCGAAAACGAAGAAGCTCTCCGACCAAGCGCCCACGGTGAAAGATACTACGCTTGCCCCGGAGCGGGTGCAGTACATCCGCGGCGGCTGTTTCGGCCGCGGCGGCACGGCAATGCACGTCGCCTGGTTCCCCAGCAAGTTGCCGGAAGTGATCGAGGTCCACAGTGCAACCGTCGACCTTCCGGTCGCCACCGATGCTGCAATTGCCGACCCGGTGTTGATCGACCCACTCAGCGCCAAGGTCTTCCAGCTTGACGGCGTGGTTCGCGGCGAGAATCGGCTTACGGTGAAAGGCTTGCCTTTGCTGGATTATCCACTGATTGTCACGGACCGGCGCGTGGCACTGGGTTGAACGGTTCCGAAAGACCTAACCGTTCACAGGGGACTGTCGCAGTCTTCCCGGCACAACGGGCACTCGGAACAATCGCCCGGGCGCTGAAGCTGCGAAAATGGGACGGTTCCCTTCGCACGAACAGTCACTGTGGTTCATCAGGAACCGGAACCGATCTGGAAGATTGCCTCAATTTCCACGGGGACTCCCAAAGGCAGGCTTGCGACACCCAGCGCCGTGCGCACGCCGCGCCCCGCCTCGGGACCAAACACGGCAACCAGCAGTTCGCTGCAACCGTTGATCACGGCGGGATGCTGATCGAACTCGGCGGTCGAGTTCACGGCACCCAGCACCTTGACCACCTGCAGCACGCGGTTGAGCGAGCCTAGTTCGCGTTGCACGGTTGCCAGCAGCCCGAGCGCCACCAGTTGCGCGGCCGCATAGCCAGCCTCGACGTCCAGGTCGGCGCCGAGGCGCCCGGTAACCAGCGAGCCGTCGGATCGGACAGGCAGGTGGCCGGCCGTGTACAGTAGGTCACCCAATAGCAGCGCGGGCCGGTAGACTCCCTTCGGCGCAGCGGCCGGCGGCATGGTGAGGTGAAGTTGTACGAGTTGTTCCCGCAAGCGTTCTTCCGCCGTCATGGTTACCTCCGCGTGTCTGCAAGCTTGACCGCAATGTCTGCCCCGGCCAGATCGCATCGGCCACCGGTGGAACACGGCAAACCCCAGTCCGCCTGATAGGAAACGGCTTGCAAACAGCATCCGCAAGCCGTTTCTATATTACAGCCCCAAACGTGTCAAGGTACGCGACCAGGGCGGCTAGCCGCTCCATGACCCATTGCTCGCTGTTGTCCTTTGGCCTTGGGCTACCCTCTGCGTCTTGCCCCAGGTGCCGGTTCAGGGCAAGTTTGGCGTGCAGATCGAGTTGGTGGTGTGCTCAACCACGGCAACACGTCTCGGTTGCTTGACGCGCTTCCGCAAATGATTATAATCGATCTACGTGCTGGCTAATGGTTGCCCGAACGCAGGCCGAGCCGGCGTTCGAACGCGACGGCAGATTCCTTACTGCCGCTCGATAGACCAGTTCCAGTATCGACTTTCCTACATTGCTTCGGTGCTGGCCTGTCGCCAGTCTGCGGCCGTGCTGCTTCGGCGGCCAGTGTTTCCCGTGACTCAAGCGGGGGCAAGCACCCAGCCTTCTTTGGACACGGGTGGTGCCATGAAACGACCATCGCGGAAACCTGGCAATTCCGGCCGCAAGTTGCCGAGTTTCTTCCGCCAGCCACTGGTTCATCCCGGGCCTCGGCCGCATCGCCGTCTTGGCGTCGAGGTACTCGAAAACCGCCTCCTTCTCGCCGGCGATTTGCTCTTCCAGGCTATCGGCCCGGGAACCTTGCTGTTGCAGCGTTCTGGAGACGAGGTCCAACTCGTCGATGCCGGCGAGCCGACCACGGTGCTCGCCGCGAAGGCCCTCGACGATATCAGCGACGGTGTTCGGATCGAAGCGAATGCGTACGACATCCACTTGGTTATCGACACCGGCCT
The DNA here is from genome assembly GCA_034005525.1 of Thermoguttaceae bacterium. GTDB lineage: Bacteria > Planctomycetota > Planctomycetia > Pirellulales > Thermoguttaceae > PWXP01. The sequence continues at coordinate 9,407 of JAVEUP010000091.1, forward strand.
GCCGCCAATCGCCGGCGGAGTCACGTTTGTGGGAGGAACGGGAACGAATACCCTGACCGGCCCGGACGCCGACACCGACTGGATTATCGACGGTGCCGACAGCGGCCGGTTCGGCGGCATCAACCTGTTCACCGGTGTCGAGTGGCTGGTCGGCGGAACAAGCGACGACAACTTCAAGTTCGAGGCGGGCGGTTCGATTTCCGGCGGCATCGACGGCGGCGGGGGCTCCGACTCGATTATTTCGGCCCACGGTGACAATAGTTGGATAATCGACAGTGCCGGAGGCGGTGCGTTCAACGGCAACGCCTTCAGCGCAATCGCCAACCTGATCGGCGGCAAAGGGGCCGATACGTTTGTCTTCACCGGCGCGGGATCGATCAGCGGGGTCGTCGATGGAGGCATCGACGACGCGTCGCCTGCGGTGCCGGCCACCGACACGTTCGACTTCAGCGATCTGTCCGGCCCGGTGACGGTTGACCTCGGCGCGGCGAGCGCGGCCGGCGTCGGCGATGCGGTTGTCGTCGGCCGTTTCACGCGCCTCGACCTGCTTCTCGGCAGCGCGCATGCCGATACGCTTCTGGGTCCGGGCCATAAGTCGGTCGAGTGGACGATCGACGGGGCCGACGCGGGGCAGGTGGCCGGGATCCGGTTCGAGGGTTTTGAGAACCTTACCGGCGCCGGCGGCTCCACCAGCGACGCCTTCACATTCGAGCAGTCCGGCAGCCTCAGCGGCACGGTCGACGGCGGCATCGGCGTCTTTGATAGCATTCGTGTTTTCAAGGCTGAAGGGGAGTACACCGTTTTCAACCCTGCCGCAGGCGTCGACAACGCCGGCACCCTCTCCCTAAACGGCAAGACGATCCTGTACGCGGGCATGGACCACCAGGACGTTTTCGACGGCGCCGATCCGCTGAACTTCGTGATCAGGGGCACGAGCTTCAACGATACGATCATCCTCGAAAATTTCGGCGGGATCGGCGACGGGCAGATGCAGGTCCGGTTCGAAGGGGTCGAATTCTATGACGGGACGAACACGACGGGCGCCCTGACGTTCACCGTGCCGGCCAATTCCCTGGCCATCGAGGCGGGCGGCGGGGCCGATGCGACCGAGGTGCGGTCGCTCGACGCTCTTTTCGCGGCCAACCTGGTGATCTGCGGCCATTACCGCGATTCGAGCGGCGCCCCGGTCGACGATGCGTCGGCCGATACCGTGACCTTCAGCGGCAGCATCGACACGCACGGCGGCAATATCGACGTGTGGGCCGCCCACATCAAGGTGGACGACCACGTGACGATCGCCGCGGGCGGCGGCGGCATTGCGTTCCGTTCGCGGCAAATTGGCACCGCCGACTTCGAGAACCTGCTGCCCGGTTTCGGAACCGCGCGATCCGTGTCGATCGACGTCGGGATCGGCGCGGAACTGACGGCCGCGGGCGGGATCTACCTGATTACCCAGGCCGAGGACAGGAGCTTCGCCGAGCAGACCGGGGCCGGCCGCGAAGTCGACAACTTCGTCATCCAGCCGCTGGTAGATCAACTCGGCGACCTGCTCGCCCTGCCGGTGAAGGTCCTGGTGAAGAGTTCGAGTGCAACGATCACGCTGCGGGAAGGCGCGAAGCTCCTCAGCGAGAGCATCGTCGGCATCTCCGCGACCGCCGGGGCCGACGCCTCCGGCGACATCAAGAGCAGCATGGTCAGCATCGGCTACTGCCGCGCGGTTGCGACCGCAACCATCGATATTCACAGCGGCGTCGAAATCGTCTCCCAAGACGACGCCGTCGTCATTTCCGCCACCGGCAACGCCACGGCGAAGACCAGCGCGAGCACCAAGCGGAAACTGGACAGTGCGGCGAACCCGGGCGGGGTTCAAATCGCCGCCTCGCTTGCCGTCAGCGACGCAAACGTCGCGGCCTACGTTACGGTGGCCGAGGGCGCCGCGATCACGGCCGGCAAGACGGCCAACATCGCTGCCTCCGGTGATTTGAGTTCCGAGGCCGAGGCTGAATCGGGCATGTACTCCGACGGCGCGGCCGGACTCGCCTTCGGGCTCGAGTTTTCCCACGCCGACATCCATACCACCGTCGACGGAAGCGTGACCGCGAACATGCGTCCCGGCTCCACCGTGAAGCTGGAAATCGACCCGACCGTCGCCGCCGCCGACCACGACAGCTCCCAGACCGTCTCAGGGTTGACGGCGGGCACGACGGTCATCGTCGCTATCGCGGTAAACGCCGAACTGCCGGCGGGGACCGTGTTCGAGTACCTCGGCCCGGACCTCGCGGGTCCGGTCAATCTGTCCGCGCAGGACTACGCCGACCCCTCGCGGTGGCGACCGGCATCGGAGCCCGTGGGCTTCGTCGATTACGCAAACAACATGATCCACGCCGGCCCGCACGCGCTCGCCACCGAGGACGCCGTCGTTTACACCAACCGGTTCGGCACGAGCATCGGCGGCCTGGTGAACGGGTTGTCGTACTACGTCGTGGCGATGGAGGACGACCCCTTGACGCTGGGCCGCGACGAATCCCACTGGATTCGGCTTGCCGCCACGGAAACGCAGGCGATCATGGCCGGCATGGGCTTTCTGGACGGCAACGTCGTCGACCTGGAGGAACAGGGCGGGCTGTTGGCGACCGCGCTTAACGAGCGCGCGTTCGACGGGGCCGACGTCGATGCCGCCGCCGAGAGCATCGTGCTGCGCAACGCCGCCAACGGCAATTTCAACAAGTTCGAGTTGGGACAGGCCGTCGTCTATCGCGAAGGGACGACGCCCATCGCGGGCTTGGTGGACGGCGCTACCTACTACATCATTGTTGCGACCAGCGAGAACAACCTCCAGGGCGATTCCCGCTTCGCGGCTGCGCAGGTGGTGCAGTTGGCCGAATCGGAGAACGAGGCGCGCGCCGGGGTTGCCATCGGCATCGGCCCGGCGACGGGAACCGGCTACACCCTCGCGGCCAAACACGTGCTCGATTCCGGTTTCGCCACGGGCATCGGCATCGCGGCCAGCCTCACCGCCGAGGACAAGGCCAGCGCCAGCGCCGGGCTCGAGAGCGAGGAGAAGAACCCAAGCAAGTGGGCCAAGTTCAACGAGACGTTGGAAACGAGCGTCGCCGACTCGCTCTTCTCCAAGCTTACGGGGTCTTACGCCGAGCATGCCGGCAAGGCCAACGCGGGTTCGAGCAACAGCCTGAGCGTCGCCGGCGCGCTAGCGTTCACCTTCGCCAACCATTCCGTACGGACCAACGTCGGCGCCGCCGCGGTGCTCCGCTCGAATGAAGATCTGGAAATCCTGGCGAATCTCGAGCAGCGATTCCAGATCAATTCCGAGAGCACGTTCGAGCCGCAGGAGAACAACCAAGGCAAGAGTGCCGGCACCAGCGCCGAGAACGCCGCCAGCGTGGCCGTGAACGTGGGCATCTTCAATAACACGGCCGAAGCCACCGTACACGGCGGCGCAGAGCTCGACGCCCTGCGCGCCACGCGCGTCGTTGGCGGAGTGCTTTATCCCTTCCTGACCCGGCCCGATACCTACGTGCCGACCTCGGCCGGGGAGTTGGTCGACAGCATGCGTACCGAAGGGACCGAGGCGGTCACGAAGTATCTTAACGACACGCTCGGCCTGAAAGACTCGTTCTTCAACAGTTGGGCGGCGAGCACGGCCGAATCCGACCAACTGTCCATTGCCGGCTCCGTCAACGTGCTCGTCCTGACCAACGAGGCCAAGGCGACGGTCCATTCGGGCGCCGAGATTAACCAGGATGCCGACTGGCGCGACAACGCCAAGAACCCCCACCCGAACCAGGCCGCGCAGCAGGCCGACGGGCTTGGCGAGCAGGTGGTCACCGTCATGGCGACCAACTACATGCAGACGATCAACATGACGGGCATCTTCTCGCTGCCCGAACTTGAGATCGATCCGAACGACATGGGCAAGAGCAAGCTGGAACTGCCTTCCGCCTTCGGGAGCGAGGGCGGAGGGCGGGGCGGCATGGGCGGGGCCTTCTTCATCACCGTCCAGCAGAATACGACCCATGCCATCGTCGAAAACGACGCGAAAGTCTACAGCGGCGGCGACGGCGGCTTCAACGTGACCGCCAGGCAGGCCGTCTTCGCCATCAACCTCACCCAGGCCGGCGCGTCGGCCGGCAAGCTTGCCATCGGCGGCTCAGTGGCCTACGTGGGCGTGACGAACGATACGCTGGCCCGGCTTGGCAGCACGGCCGTGGTCACCGGCCGCGATGTCCGCGTTACGGCCAGCGACTTCGAGTGCCAGATCAACTGGGTGGGCGGCGTGGCCAAGGGTGAGAACGTCGGCATCGGCATTGCCGTGGCCATCAACAACTTCCACCGCGACACCCGCGCGGTGATCGGCGATCCGGACACGCTTTCCAGTTCCGGCGGGCCGATCGCGGCGGCTACGTTCATCGACGTGACCGGCGGCGTGAGCATTCAGTCGGTGGTCGACGGCGAGCTGTGGGCGTTCACCGTGGCCGGCGCGGCCGTGACCGGCTCGGAGCCCGACAGCGGGAGCCAGGGGAGCGCGTTCAACGACGATGACCCGCTCGACGGCAAATCGCTGCCTGCCCTGTTCAGCGAAGACGTCGCGCCGGAGGCGCCCCAGCAGAAGACCGGCATCGGCATTGCCGCAGCGGTATCCATTAACCTGGTGAAGGACAACACCCAGGCATCGATCGTCGACGCCGGGAGAATCGAGGCGGGCGGGGACGTGTCGATTGCCGCGGCGAGCCGGCTGGCCCACGTGGCCGCCACGGGCGGGGCCGCATTCGCCAAGAGCGGCGCCGGCGGGCAGAGCACCAATGCGCTGGCGGGCGCCTTGAGCTTCAATAACCTCGACATCACCACGCAGGCGCTGCTGGTCGACACCGAGTTAGCCTGCAACAGCCTCACGGTGGACGCGAAACGGTTCGGCGCGCTGGTTACCGTCAGCGCAGGCGCGGCCGGCGCCACCAGCGGCAACGGCAAGACCGTGGCCGGTTCCGTGTCGGTCAACCGCCTGGTCAATACGACCGCGGCGTATCTCGAGGGCGCCGCGGTCGATGCCGCCGGCGCGGGAACCATCGCGGCGCTCGACACGTCCGACATCATCGCAATCGGCGGCGGCGCCGCGGTCGGCGGGGCGACCGGCGTGGGCTTTTCCATCGGTTTCAACCAGATTACCGGGGACACGCTCGCATCGGTCAAGCACTCGACCCTCGAGTTCGGCGGCGCATTGTCACTGTCGGCAAAGAACGATAATGCGTTGCGATCGGTGGGTATATCGGTCGGAGTGGGCAAGGACACCGGGGTGGCGTTCACGCTGGGCATCAACCTGATCCACAATACCGACACGGCGGAAATCGTCGATTCCACGCTGACCGGCGCCGCGTCGGTCGCGCTGAGCGCCCAGGACGACTCCGTGCTCCAGGCGGTCGGCGGGGCCGTGGGCGTCGGCATGAACAGCACGGGCTTCGGCGGCGCGCTGGGCTGGAATTCGGTGATGAACACGGTCACGGCACGGATCGAGCGTTCGGCGCTGAGCGGCATCGAGGGCCATGTCGCCGTGACCGCCCAGTCGTCTAAGGAAGACCCGCTGGTGGACGGCAAGATCATCTCCTTTGCGATCGGCGCTGCCGGGTCGAAGGATACGGCCATCGGGGGAGCCTTGTCGATCAACGTCATTATGAACACGGTCGACGCCCATATTTCCGACTCGTCGAGCATCACGGCCGGCGGCAACGTCTCCCTTGCGGCCACCGACTCCTCTTCGATCGACGCCCTGGCCTTTGGCGGGGCGGCCTCCGGGTCGAACGCCGGCGGGGTGGCCATCTCGGTGAACGTCATCACGAATACCATCAGCACCGCGATAAGCGGTTCCGCCGTCGCGTCGGAAGGAAACGTCTCGGTCGCCTCGCAGTCGTCGGCGATCATCCGCGCCCTGGCCATCGGCGTATCGGGGTCCGGGTCTACCGCGGTCTCGATATCGGCCTTGGGCAACGCGGTGGCCAACAACGTGACGGCGACAATCGCCGATTCGACCGTCGTCGCCCGCGGAAGTATTATCGTAGCCGCAGCCGACACGGCGCCGTCGGTGATTCCGGCCTGGATGCTCTCGGACGAGCAACAGGCGCAACTCGACACGGCACTGGAAGACTCGCCCATCGACTTGGACGCGAACATCCTCGCTGTCATGGTCAGTGTGGCCGGATCGGGCTCGGTGGCCGTCAGCGGCGCGCTATCGGGCAACGTCGTTACGAACACCGTCCTGGCGGACATTGCCGGCTCGACTGTTTTGGCGGGAGTGGACACCGGCGGCGCGATCGTCAACCCTGCTGCCGGCGTTTCCGTGACCAGCCTGTCCGACGCCGGCATCATCGCCGTCACCGTGGGTGTCGGCGCGTCCGGGAACGTAGCCGTCCAGGCCACCGGGTTCGGCAACGTAATCACCAACCGGGTGGAGTCGATCATTGGCGACGACTCGATCGTCCAGGCGGGGGCGGGCGTGGAGCTTGCCGCCGCCGACGAATCGTCCATCGCCTCGGTCGGCCTGAGCATCGCCGCTTCGGGCTCGACTGCTGTTTCCGCCATTATCGGCGCGAACGTGATTACGAACATCGTCCTCGCCCAGATTGCCGCCTCCACGGTCGTCAGCGGAACCACGCTCGACGTCGATGCCAAGACGAAGTCGACCATCTTCAGCTTCACCGGCGGCGTAGCGGCTTCCGGCGGCGCCGCGGTCCAGGTGACGTTGGCGGGGAACGTGGTGGCCAACAGCACCCGGGCGATTATCGAGAACGCAAGCGGCAGTCATCGCGTGGATGCAGGCGGCGGCGTGGCCCTTTTGGCCGAAGACACGTCCAGCATCGACGCACTGGCGTTCGGCGTGGCCGGAAGCGGCGGCGGCGCGGTCGGTACGGCCCTGGCGGCAAACGTCATCACCAACACCGTCGAGACGGCCATTCGCAACTCCACGCTCACCACCGGCGGCAGCCTCGGCATGCGTTCCGAGTCGTCGGCCATCATCCGCGCGCTGGCCCTCGGCGTCTCGGCCGGAGCCGGCTTCGCCGTCCAGGTTTCCGCGCTGGGCAACGCCGTGGCCAACACGGTGACCTCGACGATCAGCGATTCGACCGTCACGGCCGCCGGCACGGTGAGCCTCGCGGCCCGCGATCTTGCGCCGAGCATCATCCCGGCGTGGGCGCTTTCCGACCGGCAGCAGGCCGACCTGGACGCCGCCCTGGTCGATTCCCCCATCGACCTCGATGCAAACATCCTGGCTGTCCTGGTGAGCGTGGCAGGGTCCGGCTCGACGGCCATCAATGTGGCCCTCTCGGGAAACGTCGTCACCAATACCGTGGCGACGGAGATCAGCGATTCGACCGTGCTGGCGGGTGTGACCGCCGGCGGCGATGTCATCAATCCCAGCGCCGACGTTTTTCTGACGAGCCTGTCCGGCGCGGGCATCATCGCCGTGACGGTCGGCGTGGGCGCTTCCGGCGACATTGCGATCAGCGCCACCGGGTTCGGCAACGTGATTACCAACCGGGTGGAATCGTTGGTCACCAGTTCCACGGTTAAGGCGGGCAGGCTGGTGGACATGGCGGCCACAGACGAGTCGTCCATCGCCTCGGTCGGCCTGAGCATCGCGGCTTCGGGCAGTGCCGCCATCTCTGCCGTCATCGGCGCGAATGTCATCACGAACTCGGTCGTCGCCCAGATTTCGGGTTCGACGGTCTCCTGCGGCTCGGCGGTCGATATCGGCGCGCAAACCACGTCGACCATTTTCAGCGCTTCGGGAGGCGTTGCGGCTTCGGGCGCGGTGGGAGGACAGTTGACCCTGGCGGCGAACGTGATTGCCAATACCACCCGCGCGGGAATCGTCGAGCAAGTGTTCAAAGACTCGCGAGGCAACGTCATCTCAACCGTCGCCTCGGCCGTCACCGCCGGCGGCAACGTGAGCGTCGTCGCGCTGGACGCTGCTTCCATCGACGCCCTGTCGGGTGCGGTCGGCATCGCCGGCGGGGCCGCCCTGGGAGCGTCCTCCTCGACCAACGTGATCGGCAACACGGTCGCGGCCACGGTCGAGGGTTCGACGATTGCGAGCCTGGGCGCGGTCGAGGTGCTCGCGTCGGCCACGTCGACGATCCGCGCCATGGCGGCTGGCCTGGCCGGTTCGGGGCAAGCGGCGATGGCCGGCAGTCTGTCGCTGAACAGGATCGAGAACCTGATCGAAGCGCGGGCGTCCGGGGGCGCCGACATCCGGGCCGCCGGCCGGCTGGAAATCGCCGCTGCCGATAGCGCAGCCATCGACTCGCTCAGCGGCGTTATCGCGATTGGGATTTCGGGGGCCGGCATCGGCGGGGCAGGCGCGTACAATGAAATCGCCAATACGGTCCGCGCCCGCGCGGCCTCGGCCACCCTGGCCAGCACCGGCGGAAACATCCTGGTGACTGCCGCCGGCGATGGGGCGATCCAGTCGCTCGCGGTGGCCGGAGGCGGCGGGGGACTGGCCGGCGTGGCGGGCAGTATCGCGATCGCCAATATCGGCAACACGATCGAAGCCCTGGTGTCCGACGCGACCGTGACGGCCGGCGGCAGCATCCTCGTGCAGGCCGTGTGGGAAGGGCAAATCGAAAGCTACGGTGGAAGCGCGGCCTTCGGCGGCTTCGTGGGTGTGGGCGGCACGCTGGTGTTGAACAACCTGACCAACACCGTGCGGGCCGTCCTCCGCAATAGCCAAGCCACCGCCGCCGGCCAAGGGGCCGGCATTTCCGTCACCCGCTGGACCAAGGCCGACAACGCCGCCGGCTGGCAGGACGACCGGCTCACCACGTCGCGGGAGACCATCCACGGGCTGGCAGTCATTGCCGACAGCCGCGAGACGCTGGACAATGCCTTTGCCACCGTCGGAGTCACCGCCGGGTTGGGGCTGAACGTCAACAAGAGCGTCAACCTGATCGGCGACGTGACCACCGCCAGCATCGGCGATGCGGCGGTCGGACTTTGCACGATCATGGCGCCGGCGGTGACCGTGCGGGCCGGCCACCAGAGCAACGTGACGAACTTCGGCGGGGTGCTCAGCGGCGCCGGGGTCAGTCTGGTGGGGGCGGTCGATACGACGATCGTCGACGCACGGACCACGGCCGCGATCCGTGGCCACGGAACCAGCCAGCCGACGACGGTGGTCGCGACCGGCACGGTGGACGTGTCGGCCTGGGCCCAGGACGTCGTTCGTTCGGAAACCGGAAGTGCGGGAGTCAGCGCCTTGGGTGCGGCCGGGGCCGTCAGCGCGGTCGAGGTCACCTCCGACACGAGGGCCTACATCGACAAGACGCACCTGGCGACCACCGGCAACCTGCGTGTCATGGCAACCCGCATTGCCGACGTTGGTACCGAGGCCGGAGCGATCAGCGCCGCACTGCTGGCCGGTATGGGCGGATCAGTGGACTACGCGACGGTCGGTGGGGCGACCGAAGCGTTTGTTGCCTCCTCGACGGTGGACGTTGCCGGCGATACGTCGATCGTGGCCACCAGCCACGCATTGATCGACGGGCGCAGCCGAACGGGCGGCGCGGGTGGCATCGCCTCGGTCGTCGGCGCGGCCTCGGTCCACCTGATCGAGACAGTGACCCAGGCGTACGTGGCCGCCGGCGACCGGCCGTGCAGCTTGAACCTGAGCACAAGCCCTGGCCAGGACGTGACGATCCAGGCCGTGGATCACGCCCAGATCGATGGCAGAGCCGGTTCGCTGGCCGCCTCGCTGGTTGCCGGCGTGGGCGGATCGATCGATGTCGGCGTCATTCGCAACGTGGCCCGTGCTCGCATCGGCGAGGGCGTTTGGCTCCAGGCCGGCGGCGACGTCACCGTCGACGCCCTGGCGACCCAGCACGTAACGTCGTATGCGAAGGGTCATGCCATCGGCCTGTTGACCGGCATCGGCGGTTCCATCTCGGCGGTTGGCTTGGGCGGCGGCTTGGGTGAGGAAGCGCACAACGAGGCCAATAAAGCCCGCGGAACGATCAACGGCCTGCTGGCCCTGGGCGGGGGCATCGAGGGGTTGGCCGCCGATGAAACGGCCGCCCGGATCGAAGACATTCTGTCGCGGCACTCGTTGAGTATCGACGCGGCGATTAGCCGCACTCCCGACACCATGGGCGCAGTCCGGGCCGAGGTCGGCGACCAGGCCCATGTGACAGCGGGCGGCAATGTGCGGATTGCCGCAAAGACGACGCCGTCGGCCAGCTCCTACGTCGGCCAGTACACCGGCGGCATCGCCGCGGTGGGCGGATCGCTGGCCGCGCTCGAGGTGGCCGCCCCCGTGGCAGCGGTGGTCGGCGACTATGCCCACGTGACCGCCGGCGGCAACGTCCAGATCGAGGCCGAGTCGCGCCCGACGTTCACCCTGGACGTCCAGACCGGCGACTACTCGGCCATTGTCGGCGTGGGCTCCGCCCGCGTGGTGACCGGGCTGGACCTGAGCACTCAAGCGACGGTCGGCCAGTCGGCCGCGGTCCATGCAGGCGGCGCCGTGGAAGTGACGGCACAGACCGTGCTCGAGGATGCTGCGGCGACAGCCAAGGGGAGTGTCGGGGGGATGATCGCGTCGGGAAGCGTCGACGTGAGCGGCCGGGCCGACCTGGAAACGCTGGCCGTGATCGGCATGCAGGCGCAAGTAACCGTGGGGGGCGACGCCACGATCCAAGCCCGCTCCGAGGTCACGGAAGTGAACGTCGCCGCGACCGGCGGTGCCGGCGGCCTGGCCGGCGCCGGCGGCGCCTGGGCCGAGTTCGACTTCAACACCATGAAGACCGCCGTCCTGCTGGGCGCCCGGAGCGGGCTCGACGCCGGGGGCGACGTGCAACTGACCGCCACGTCGCTGGTCGATCTCTCGGCCTTCGTGAGCCAGGACGTCGGGGCCGTCGCGGCCGGGGCGTCTGTCCAGGCCGAGGTGGGCACCCTGATGCTGACCACCGTCGAGGTCGACGACGGCGCGAAGGTGTCCGGCCAAACGGTCGCCATCACCGCTTCGGCCGACCGGATTCGCGGCCACGCCGCCTCGGACTGCGAGGTGAAGGGCCTCGATGCGGCGGTCGTGTCGTGGACGCAAGTCTGGTACGTCGTCACGACCACCGTCTGGATCGACTGGAAGGCGACGGTCACCGGCCGCGACTCCATCGACGTGCTCGCTCAAGCGGGCAACCTGGACGCCGTCACCTCGCAAACCATCGACTGCGGCGGCCTGGCGCCCCGGGTCACTCTGGTAAGCTACAATCACGTGAAGGTGATGACCATCGTGCATCTGACCGGCGCCGCCCAACTGAAGACGCCCGCGCTGACGGTCTTCAGCAACCCGGTGTTCGGGGGCCAACATTATGATCGCTGGGACGTCGACGTCAGAGCGGCGGGAGCTTTCCCGGATGTTGACTACGACATGCCCCTCGCCCTCACCCGCGACTCCCGCATCGAGTTCTACGGCAACGCCTTATTCGCGCCCGTTCTGTCGTTGTACGTCGACGCCGCGGGAAACATCGACTCCAGCGACGGCATCGTCGCGTACAAGGACGAGACCGAGCACGAAATCGTCGTCGACAGTCTTCTATACTCGGGCGGGGTCCAGCCTACGGCACACCTGGCGGCCATCGGCGGAACCATCGTGGGCACCGGCGGGTTCCTCAGCAGTACTGCCGGGGACTGCACGCTGATCAACGAGTCCGATTACGCATTGCGCACCAGTTCGATCTTCGGCGACGCCGGGTTTGGCCCGGTTGAATGGTTCATCAATGCCACGGCCGAGGACACCAGCGGCTTCGACTACACCAATGGGCAGCAGACCAGTAGCGGCGCGGCACGCCTTGAGATCGACTCGGCCGGCGACGTGCTCCTCGGCGGACTGCTGTCGCTGCCGCACGGCATCGTCGAGATCCGGACTGACGGCGACATCCTTGGCACCGTCGAGGGGGGAACGGTCCTGGAGGGATGGTACACCTACCTGACGGCTGGAGGAAGCATTGGCAGTCAGAGCAAGCCGATCTACGTCTCCTCCCGCGATGAGACGTTCTTCCTGCTCCAGGCGGTCGCCGGCCAGGACGCCTGGCTGATGGCTGGCGCGCATTTCTCCGACCCCGCCACGCCGGGCGCGCTGCTGTACCTGGCCGATCTCACCGCAGGCGGCGACATGAACCTGTGGTACGGCGGCGCACTGCGCCAGAGCGGATCCGGCACATGGGAGCCGATCGATACCACGCTGCAACTGTCCGGCCGGGCCGGCGCCGGCGGCGACTTCAACCTGACGCAGTACGGCGGCGGTGCGCTGAAGGTCTATCAGCCGATCACCGCGGGCGGCGACGTGGCCCTCGAGGTCGGCGGCGGCGTGTATCTCCACGAGCGCATCACGGCAACCGGTACGGCTGCGGTTCACGCCAGCCAGGAGATCGGCGGCAGCCCCTACCAGCGGATCACGGCACACGACATCGACGTGCGAGGCAGCACGGTGGGCGGCACTGGGCATGGCACGCTGAAGATCGACCTGACCGGCGGCAGCCTGACCGCCATTGCCCAAGTCGATATCGGCATCCGCCAGATCGAAGGCCCGCTCAACGTGGCCTACGTCTTCTGCGGCGCCGGCGGCGCCCGCCTGGAAGCAACCGACACCGAACGCGACGACGACGACATCGTTTTCCTGCCCGGGGCGACGATGAACATTGCCACTTCGGCGACGCTCACCGCCGGCGACAGTCTCCAATTGGACCCGACCGCAAGGATCCGGGCCGGGCGGCTGACCGTCAATCTCGACACCGCCGAAATCGATCCCGACCCCGGGCGCGGGGTGGATTGGGTCATCCCCGTGTTCCAGTTCGAGCCGCATCCGCCGGCGATCGAGCCGCTTGAGGTCATCGTGAATACGGGCGCCGATGACGACCGGTTCACGGTCACGGCGCTGAGCCCGGATCAGGTCCTGCGGATCCACAGCGGGGCAGGCGACGACACGCTGCTGCTGGGCGGCGCCGGCCTGACGGAAGACTTGTGGGGAACGATCGAGTTTTGTGGCGGCGAGGGACAAGACGCGCTGATCTACGACGACAGTGCGGCCACCGCGGGGCGACTGCTCGACTTGACCGTGGGACTGTCCTCGGCTCTCGGCATGTTCGGACCGGCGATTATTTTTGGCGTCGATTGGGGGGCATGGTACGAACAGGTCGAAATTCTCGACGTTCGGCTGGGCAGCGGCGCCGATACGATCCGGCTCGACGCGACCGGCCTCGACGTCCGGCACGTGCTGATCGACGGCGGCGCCGGCAGCGATCTGTTCGAGGTAGGCGGCGGCCCGGGGTTCATGCTGTCGGCCATTCACGGCCAGGTATCCCTGACCGCAGGCACCAGCGCCGACGACGACGACGTGCTGCGGATCGTCGAGAACAATTTCGCGCCCGGCCTCAGCTCCCCGGACGACCTGCTCACGCCGACCCGTTTTGTCGGCCATGGCCTGGCAGGCATCGAGTACGCGGGGTTCGAGGCCCTGCAGCTTGAACTCGGGTCGGCCGACACGGGCCTCACCATTACCGGCCTGACGACGCCGGCCACCGTGGTCCTTGGCAGCGGCGACAACCGGCTGACGCTGGGTACCGCCGACGTCCCCCTGGCCGAGGCATTTCCTTCCAACCTGTGGGTCGCTTGCGGGAGCGGGCGAAACGCAGTGGAGGTCTTCGACAACGCCAATCCGGACTACGCGACATGGCGTCTGGATGACACGGCGATTCGGCCCATGTGGCCGTCCGACCGGCTGAGCGTCACCGGCAACTTCGACCGGATCACGGCCCACTTGGGCCAGGGCGGGGCGGAAGTCCAAAGCGGCATTGCCGGGCACGTCGACGTGACCGTTCACGGCGGCGCCGGCGCCGATCGGCTGGTCGTCATCGCCGCGCCCGCCGGACAGTTCGTGTTCCACGGCGGCGAGGGAGCCGACGAGGTGGCACTGTCCGCATTACCTATCGCACGGCAACTGGTATTCCACGGCGGTGGCGGCCGCGATCGGATCAGTTTGTTGGATCCCGCATTGGAAGGCATCAGCGGCATCGCCTTGGAGGCCGTTGGCGAGTCGATCCCGGGAGTGCCCGCCGGCTATGGGCGGATCGGGCCGCCGAACTTCACCAACGGCATTATCTATGACGCTGAAGAGGTGGAACTGACCGGCGGCAACGGCGCGGTCCGTTACTATGTCACGGGCACGTCGGCCTCGACCGAACTGGTGAGAATCAGCACGGGTGTTGACCAGGACATCATCCAGATCGGTGCGGCCGATCATCCGCTGGACCAGATCCACGGCTGGATCGACCTCCGGACGGCCTGTGCCGAGGACATCCTGCGAATCTACGCCCCCAGCGGCGCAGGCAGCACGGTCACCGGCCACGTTACCGCCACGTCGGTCACCGGGCTGGGCCTGCGGCAGGGGATCCTGCTCGGCCGGCTCGGCAAACTCGGGCTGTTCCTCGGCGATGGGAACGAGAACCTGCTCGTCAGTTCGTTGCCGGAACTGAGCGATCCGTTCGTCATCATCAACCTCGGGGCGGGCGACGACATGTTGACCCTCGGCGGTGCCGACGCCGGCGGCGGCGCCGACCTCGGCCGGCTGGCGGGCTTCACCTTCGGGCTCACCGGCGGCCCGGGCTGCGACGCGCTGGTACTGGACGACCGCAACAGTACGGCCGCCCGCAGTAATGTGCTGATCACCGACGTCAACGTCCAGAACCTCGGCGTCGACCAGCTCACCACGACGGACTTCGAGTCGCTGGACGTGCTCCTGAACGACCGGGGTAACGAGGTCACGGTTTGGGGAATAGCCCGGCCGGTCACAATTGAAGCGGGCGACGGCAACGATACGTTCCACATTGCCAGCATGACGGCGGGGCCGGAGTGGCCCTTGGTCATTCGGGCCGGCGGCGGCAACAACCGGCTCAACCTGGGCGACCCCGACGAAGGCCACGACACCATTGCCGCCACGATCTGCTTCTACGGCGGTCCCGGAAACGACGAGGTCACCGTGTACGACCTGGACGACGGCGGCCGGTTGGAAGTCCATGGCGAGGGTGGCGACGACTTCTTCTACATCGAGCACATGGGAGGCGGCCAGGCGATATTCGACGGCGGCGACGGGAACGACGTGATGCAAGTCGGCTGGGCCGCCGAATATCACACCATCGCGGGTGCGATAAGCTTCTACGGCCGCGGCGGCAATGACCGGGCCGCCGTGTACCAATTGCGTCCGGAAGGCTCGCTGCTGTTCGACGGCGGGACCGGCAGCGATGAACTCCGCCTCGAACGCACCGCCGGCGAAGCGGGCCGGCTCGACTACCTCGACGGTCCGGTAATCTTCCAAGGCGGCGAAGGCGAGGACGAGTTCCATATCGACGCAGGCTCCACGGGAGGCACGCTGACCCTCACGAAAGCTGTGCCGCCGGGCAGCGCTGAGCCGATGGCTTGGGCGAACTGGGAGCCGACCGCCGGCGGCCTGTACTGGGAGGCCGAACATGGCTCGATCTACCTGGGCGGCTCGGACAACCTGGTGCAACTCCGGGCGACGGCGCCGGAGTGCCGGACGCTCGCCGTCACCGCAGCAGGTTACACCAGCGAGTTCCGGATCGAAACGGACGGTGCGGCCACGTTCGACGATCTCCACGGTCAGATTCTCCTCCAGGCGAACGGCCACGATGACCAACTGCGGATCAATAACACCGCTTCGGCCGAGCCGCTGAGGGCGCATCTGACCGATTCGCAGTTCCAAATCCTCGACGCATCCGGCGACGTCCGGACCGGCATCACGTACCAGGGCTTTGATGGGCTGGAGGCATCGCTGGGTGACGGCCCCGATCACCTGACGGTGGGCTCCCTGCGGCCCTACGCCAACCCGGTTATCTTCAGCCTCGGCGACGGCGATAACCTGCTCGAACTGGGCCGGGATGGTGAACTGTCGCGCCTGTCGGCCATCGGGTCCAACGTGATCATTGACGGCGGAGATGGGCGCGATACCGTCGCCTTCCACGACGCCGACCGGGAAACGGGCCACTACCTGACGTTCTCCGGAGGCACCATCGACGGCTTGATGCCCTTTGGGATTTCCGCCCAAATGGGCTCCATCGAGCAGATCAACGCCTACCTGGGCGCGCGCGGCGATGAAGTCTTTATCTCGTATCCCGACTGGGACTTGCTCATTGACACCGGCGGCGGCAATAACCAAGTCCATGTCGAAGCGACCGGCCCCGAGCGGCAAGTCCGGATCCTCGGCGGGCCCGGCAACGACAAAGTGTACGTCGGCAATGAGGACGGGACCGCATTTCCCACGGGAATTGTCGAGTATTGGGGTGGGGACGGAAACGATGAGGCCTATGTACGCCGACTGGCGGCCAGTGCCTTATTCAGTTTCTACGGTGAAGGCGGCGATGACAAGCTTGTGGCCGGCATACGGCCGTACGACGACCTGACGAAATCCCTGATGAGCTGGATCGAAGGCGCCGTCCGCTTCGATGGTGGCAAGGGCTACGACAGTCTGATCCTAGAACACACCATCCCCGGCGACGTGCTGGCGCGGTTCCACAAGTCGGCGGCGCCCGGCGGCGGCGAAATGGCCCACTTCACCGGGCTCGATATGGAAGCGGGGCTGTGGTACGACGCCGAGTACGTCCGCCTGAACATGGGAAATACTTTTACGCCGACCGACCAGACCGACGTGTACATCGACGCCACGGGGCCCAGCACGCAACTGGTGGAGGTTGCCCGCTACGGCGGCGTCCCGGCCCGCTTCTATGTCGGAACGGACCTTGAACTGCCGCTCTCGGCCATCCACGGACAACTGAAGCTCTCGGGCAGCAGCGCGAGCCTGGACATCAGCGGGGCGGGCGCGAGCGACGGCGCCGACGAGATGACGATATCCTGGAACGGCGATGCCTTCGAAGGTTACGTGACCAGCCGCTGGTTCGACGGGATCGTCTATTCAGGCACCGGAACCATCCGCATCACGGCCACGGACGAGGCCGATACCATCACCGTTCAGTCGTTGCACAGCTTCACCGTGACCGTGGAATTGCTCGGCGTACAGCCCGCCGATCTGGTCGTACTCGGCCCGACCATCGGGTATGGACACGCGATCACCGTCAACGGGCAGAAGCCGATCTATGCCGTACCCGAGGCGGCGAAAGGCGACATCTTTGGCGGCGGGAGCATGACCGCGACGGAAGGAGACCAGCTCGTGGCGCCCGTCTGGGTCCGCGACGAACGGGCCGACCGTGACCTGGCGGAATTGGCGACGGATCATGGCAGCGTGGAATACGACGGCGGCTACATGTGGGAGTACTTGGTCGCCGGCCCGCTGCGGCAGACCATCGCCTTCACGGCCACCGACACGGCAGGCTACCAGGTGCGGAAGCTCTTCGACCTGATCGTGACCAACGTCACGCCCGTCGCCAACGACGATGAGTACTCCGTGCGGGAACAAAGGACGTTCTTGGGCAACGTGCTGGACAACGATGCGAACTACAATGATCAGCCGACTGTCTGGCTGGTGGACGACGCGAGCCGCGGCATGCTGGTGCTGGAGGCGGACGGCTCCTTCTCGTATACGCCCGACACAGGCTTCGTGGGTTACGACACGTTTATCTACCAGGTCAATGACGGGTTGGAGAACTCGAACGTTGCCACGGTCACGATCCACGTATTCGCCAACACCGCGCCGGTGGCCGCGGACGACACGCTGAGCCGGCGATTGTTCCTGTCGATCACCCCGGAGGAGCTGCTGGCGAACGACTACGACGTTGACGGCGATCCTCTGACGGTAGTCATCCTGTCGCAGCCCGCGTGTGGCGTCCTCATCGAAAACGGCGACGGCACGTTCCGCTACGTGCCGGAGTGGTGGGCGGGCGATTGGACCGCCAACTTCACCTACGCCGCTTTCGACGGGTTGGCCTATTCCGAACCGGCCACCGTAACCCTTGTGCCCGAGTACAACGAACGCCCCGAGGCACATGACGACGTACTTGGGGCCATCACCGACTCCGCTCGCCTGATTACCGCGGCCGATCTGCTCGGGAACGACTCGGATCAGGAAGGCGACGTCCTGGAAGTGGTCATCCGGAGCCAGCCCGAGTACGGCACGCTGACCGCCTCGGAAGCAGGTGCCTGGACCTATGAGCCGGCCGCGGGTTTTATCGGCTGGGACACGTTCACCTATTCCGCCACGGACGGCATGAAGTGGTCGTGGGAGGCCACCGTATCGATTCGGGTGGCCGACCTGCTCCCAGCCCACACGCTGGCCGTCAATGCCGCCATGCCCGCCCCCAGCGGTCCGCTGGCGGGTTTCAGTTGGGCCTATGCCTACAGTTCTCTCCAGGATGCCTTGGACCGCGCAGAGGAATTGAATACGGATGACGCGTCGGATAATGATATCGCGGCAATCTGGATGGCCGGAGGCACTTATGCTCCATCGCGACTGCGGGAAAGCGGCCAGGCGCAGTCGGCGTCGTTTGCGTTGGTCTCCAACGTTACCGTGATCGGAGGATTCGAGGGTGTCGAGGCTTCGGCCGCCGAACGATCGTTCGGCGAAGACGGACTCCCGCATTACGAGACCGTCCTCAGCGGCGACTTGCAGGAAGACGGCAATGAGTTGAACAACGCCTGGACCGTGGTCTATGCCGACGGCGTCCAAAATACCGTCTTGAACACGCTGACCATTACCGGCGCATACGGCTGGGACAGATCCTCGTACGCGCAGTTGGACCGCTGGCTGGGCGGCGGCGTGCACGCCGAGGCGTCGACGCTGACGCTGTCCAACGTGTGCGTCGTCGACAACTTTGCGACCGGCGGCGGTGGCGGAATCTATCAGGAGGGCGGCGTCCTGCGGATGGATCGGGTCTGGATCATAGAGAACGCCAGTTGGGGCGCCGGGGGCGGGCTGCGGCACGTCGGGGGCGATCTGATCGTGGCCGACTCGGTCTTCCAGTCCAACCGGGCAACGTGGTGCGAGGAGGGGCCGCTGGGCGGCGGGGGCATGTACTTGACCGGGGGAACCGCGGTCCTGGTCAACGTTCGCGTGGGGAGCAGTACCGAATGGCAGGGCATGGAGGACGGTAATTACAGCCCCGAAGGCGGCGGCGGGGCCAAGGTGGCCGGACCGATCGTTGTCCGAATGACCAACGTCGTATTCCAAGGAAACGAGTCGCCCGAAGGAGGCGGCCTCTACCTGGTCGGCCCGGACGCAACCCTGACGGTGATCAACGGCGTATTCGCATTTAACGCCGGCGGCGGTGTCCACAACGCAGGCGGCACATTGATCCTTCAGAATTCCACCGTTGCCCGCAATGGGTGGAGCGGCGGCGTGTTCTCCGATCCCGACCAGGCAACGACCACGACCACGCTGATCAATACGCTTGTCGCGGACAACTGGGACGACTGGCCCGGCACCGAGGATGTGATCGGCGTCTTCTCCTCCGCCAGCGCGGCCAACCTGATCGGCGTTGCCGCGGAAGGGACAACCGGACTGATTCATGGCGTCAACGGAAACCTCGTCGGCAACGTCGACGATCCGCTGGCGGACGGTCTGGACGATAGCCTCCGGTTGAGCCCGGACAGCCTGGCAGTTGGCGCCGGCGACCCCTCCCTGCTGCCGCCCGACGAAGACGACCTAGACGGCGACGGCGACACGGCCGAGCCGCTGCCTCTGGACGCCGCGGGCCAACCGCGATTGAGCAACGGCGTGCTGAACATCGGGGCCTACCAGCGACTGGCTCCCACGGCCGATGCCGGCGGGCCGTACGAGGTGGACGAGGATGGAATCATCGAGTTGATCGCCTGGTCCACATTAAATGGACCGGTCCTCTACGAGTGGGACATGGACGGATCGGGTGAGTATACGACCGACTCAACATTCTCGGCCGAAGGGTGGGACGGGCCGGATGAGTGGACCGTTTGGTTGCGTGCGACCGACGAGTCAGGAACGGTACTCGAGGATTCGGCGACTATCGTCATTCGCAATGTTGCTCCCACGGCGGCGTTCTCCCAGTTTGAACCGGTCTATTCCGGCGAGGCCGTTACGGTCTGCTTCACCAACCCGTTCGACCCTTCGACTGCCGATACGCAAGCCGGCTTTCGCTATGCTTACTCGTTCGATCCGGATGAGTTGGAATCGGTGACCTATCTCTCCGGAAGTGTCGACGAGAACTCCTGGACCATTCCAGGCCTCGCCACCGGGGAACACACCGTCTACGGCCGAATCATCGACAAGGACGACGGCTTTACGCAGTACAGCGCCGTTGTGGTTGTGCAAAACGCCCTGCCGGTCATAGGAAGTCTCGCGGCCGACCCCAATCCGGTCATCCGCCCCGGCACTCTGACCTTGACCGCCACCGGGGTGAACGACATTGGCGGCAGCGTTGTGTTGGTGGAGTTCTGGCTGGGTGAGGTCGAGGGCGATGGCACATGGCTCGGTGCGGGCGTCGAGAACCATAGTGGCTGGACCCTGGCTAACGTTTCCACGGCGGGCTGGGCTTTGGGCGAGCAGACTCTGCTTGCCCGCGCCCAGGACAACGACGGGGCGTGGAGCACGGCGGCCGTTACCACCGTCCAGGTTGGTCAGCTCATCCCCACTTACGATCTTATGGGCCGCATTACGTCGAACGGCGACTGGTGGCTCGGCGAAAGCAACGGGGTCGATGCCTTCACCAACAGCAAGGTGACCCGGTGGAACCCAGCTCTCGGGTGGGTTGACGTGATGGTCGGCGACTTCACCGGCAATGGTCTGGACGATATCGCCGGCCGCATCGTCAGCACCGGCGAGTGGTGGGTCGCCGCCAATAACGTTGACGGCACTTTCACGAACCAGAAGTGGGGCAAGTGGAACCCGAGCCTCGAGTTGGTCGACGTCATGGCCGCCGACTTCACCGGCGACGGCAAGGCCGATATCGCCGGCCGCATCGCCACGACCGGCGACTG
>JAVEUP010000092.1:0-30220 GCA_034005525.1 Thermoguttaceae bacterium
CCATAACAGTTGTTAGATTAGGCAAAATACCATGGGTGTCGCGAAAACGACGCCAGTCCCCAGGGGGCTAACCTGGATTATTCACGTAGGGTGGGACAAGGTCGCGTAGTTCCTTGGTGGGCCTGCGCAAGCCACGCCCGGGGTGGTTTGCACGTCCTGCGCTGGAAGCAGGCCCGGCCAAGCGACCAAAGGCCCACCAAGGTCTTGGCTTGCTTGTCACCACCCTACATCGCCATGAATAATCCGGGCTAAGCGAGGCCGCCCCCCCTTCAGTAAGCTCACCTGCGTTCTTGACCTACCCCAATAGCGGGGAAGATGTCGAGTCATTCTCCCCTCGCAAGTATCCGGCAGACGGTCGGCATGGCCTTCTCGTCGTCGAGCACGGCGAACGCCACGAACAAGCACAAGCTGCTGGAATCGACCGCTGCCGTGGCAATCTGCCGCTCACCGCTGATCGGTTCGGTGCCTTCAAACCGTCCCTCTCGGAAATTGCGCGTCGGGTAGGTGCCCGCCTCGTTGATCACGTTGGCCAGCACATTGGTGCCGCAGGTGGGCAGGGTTTGGCTGGCAAGCACCTCACCGGCATGGTACACTCGTTGCGTCCTTGTCGGACATCGCCACTGGCCCATTTTCTCAAGGAGTAACACAATGACCCGCGGCATCGCTGCAACAACCATCGCTCTGGCTACCGCCCTGCTTGTCATGTCGCTTGCCTATTCTTCCGAGGGCCCGAAGAAGGCCGGGAAAGATCCTTCGGTAGGCAAACTCCGCCACGTTGTCGTCTTCAAGTTCAAGGATGGCACCGCGCCCGCGAAGGTGCAGGAGACTATCGACGCCTTCGCCGCCTTGCCCGAGAAGATCGACAGCGTTGTCGACTTTGAGTGGGGATTGAACAACAGCCCCGAGGGGCACGACCAGGGCTTCACGCACGTCTTCCTGGTGACCTTCGAGGACGAAGCAGGCCGGGACAAGTACCTGCCCCATCCAGCCCACAAGGCGTTTGTGAAATTGCTCCTGCCGCACCTTGAAAAAGTGTTCGTCGTCGACTACTTCGCCGACGGCGGATGATGAGTCTGTCCGGCCAGGCGCCCTTTCACGCGCTGGGCAGTGAGGCGGCGCATGCCGTTCACTATTTTCCCCAATCAACTTGTTTTGCCAATCGTTTGACACCGGCAGTGATGCGATCTTCCACGTCGCCGCTCCATCGCATGGCGGGCAGGCCGTATTCGCCCAGATAGCCGCCTTCGTATCCACCCTCCTCCCAAACACGGCGTGAGGGGATGTACGCGGTCAGATCGTGCGTGAAGCCGTTGGTCCAGGTGGTGGGGCCGAACATCGCCATGAACTTCAGCGAGTAATCCACGACCGGCTCGCCGCCCATGCTGATCCAAAGCTGATCGGCGCCCAGTTTCCATACTTGCACGGCGTAGGGGAAGCTGTCGGGGAAGGTCTCGCCCGCCTGCAAGAGATCCTTCATGCGCTGGGCCCAACGGCCATAAAGGCCGCCCTTCTCGATGAAGCCGTCGAGGTCTTCGATGGTCATGGTCTTCTCGAACGGCAGGTCGACGAACTCGAAGGCGGTTTGCAGTTGCGGGCCGACGGGGCGCATGGGGCTGGCCAATGCCTCGTCAACGGCGGCGGCCAGCTTCAGCCCGTTCCGCCGGGTCAGTTCGACCGTCCTTCTGGGCATGGCGCCCTGATCGCCGCCACACGCCTGATAGAACATCGCCTGCGTGCCAGGATGCTTCTCTTCCAGGGCGAGCTGCGCGAATCCCGCGTAGTCGCCGGACCAATCGTAGCCGGCCAGCATGGACGTATGGCAAGCGTAGCCGAACACCAGCGCGTCGAGCGACCGGTCGGCCGATCGTACGACCAGCAGCGGCACGCGATGGTCGACCGGGCCCTTCAGCGGCTCGCCGGAGGCCAGCAGTTCGTCGATCTGCCGCTCGTTGTTGTTGCGGCGGTTGACGCCGAAATCGGCGGTTCCCTCAGTCGCCCAAACCGTGACGGGTTTCATTTGCCCGAGCGCCTTGACGACGTGTTCGACGATCGTCTTCTCGAGCGCCAGCGTGTACTCCGTCGTGCGATTTCGATTATCGTCGTCCCAGGAGTAGTAGTCCTGGAGACATTCCCTAAGCGCCGGGCCGCTGTGCGTGTGGGAGTAGGTAAAGCGGATTTGCGGCCGTGTCAGGCCACACCGCTCGTACAACTCCTTGCAGAGGGTCTCGTAGGTGGCCTTCGAGATGCCGCACACGTCGCTGGTAATGATCAGGCCGCGCTGGCCGTCGGCGGCTTCGAGTACGAGGACCTTCACCCAAAGATCGTGCAGCTTGCCCTCGGATGTCTGCGTTCTGCCGCCAAACCCTGCCATCCACATCGGCTCGTGCGGCGTGATGTTGATGCGAGCCACACCCGCCTTCCACGTGGGTTCGGCCGCCGTGCACGTGCCGGAGGCCAGGCCGATCATCAAGGTCGTCGCCGGAAGAAGTGTATGCCAACGCATGTTCATTCTCCTCTGTGGTTTCGAGACGCCACGTACATCCTACCCAGGTCGCCCGTCCGTATCAACAACCGGGCCGCTGCAAGCCACCAACAGGCACAGGGCGATGTTCGTGCGATCATTCAGCTCCCGGCTTGACCAGAGGCGTGCCTGCAACTATCTTGGAGAAGCAGTTGAAGGCTATAGACCGGCTGCCGGCACCATAACGGAGACAGAGACCATGACCTGCTGCAACACGCTGTTCCTACGTTTCTTCCCGCGGCTTTCGCAGCCGGCCGCCTGCGCCGTCGTGGCGGTGTGCCTGGCCAGCGTCACCGTGGCGGGGCAGGCCCAAGTGGCCCCGCACCCGCTTCCCCCGGGCGATGTGGTCGAGACGGATTACTCGGTCACGGTCGACGGAGCCGACGTGCCGGTGGTGCGGTGGTATGGTCCCTTCTGCTACGCGCATGCGTCCGTCCCGCTCGACCGGCCGTTGCCGGTTCGAATCAGGGCGAGCGAACCGATTGTCTCCCATGTCATCAGCCCGCGGAGGGAGAACTTCCAGGTTGACGTCAACGGTGCGACGGCCGCGTTCTCGGTTTCGGGGCGGCACTACATCCGGTTCCAGGCAAACGGGTTGAAGACGCTCTTCCTCTTCCTCGATCCACCGGAAATCGACGCGCCCAAGCCGGGCGACCCCGGCGTGGTGAGCATTCTCGACTACGGCACCGGCACCGCGGGTGATCGCGTCGTGACGGCCGAGATCAACCGGGCAATCGAGGTAGTCTCCGCGCAGCCGCAGAAGACCGTGCTCTACTTCCCGCCGGGTCTTTACCGCAGCGGCACCATCATCCTTCGCAGCAATGTAACGCTGTACCTGGCGGCAGGGGCCATGCTGAAGGCATCGGACGATCCCACCCACTTCCATCGCGATCATCCCGGCGGCACCTATCGCCGGCTGAACTTCATTACGGCCTACAAGGTTGAGAACTGCGGCATCCGCGGGCGGGGGGTCATCGATGGGAACGCCAACTTCCTGCGCCCGAAACTGGCGGAACTGCCGCCACATATCGTTGTGGGCGGGCCCGGCAAGGTCGACGCAAACCGGATTGTCAACGTGCTGTTCTCGCGCGCCGACCATGCGTTGATCGAGGGCGTGTTCAGCCGCAACTCGTCAAGCTGGAATACGATTCCCCACTATTGCACCGACATGACCATCGAGAACTACAAGGTCATTTCCGACATGATTTGGGGGCGTTACAAGAACGAGGACGCCCTCGACCCCGATAGCTGCGTGCGCCTGACCGTGCGCGATAGTTTCTTCATGGCGCGCGACGACGGCATCGTCATGAAGACGACGGGCATGCACAAAGGCCAACCGATCGCGCCGGACGGCACGGCCCGCGACATGCACGACGTGCTCGTGCGGAACAACGTGATTTGGACCGAGACTGCCGCGTTGAAATACGGGTATAACGAATCGGAGGCCAGCGACGTCTACAACATCGTGTTCGAGGACAACGTGATCCTTACCGCCCGCGAAGGCGTGCAGATTCGGCCCCGGGGCCCCGCCGTATTTCGCGACTCGGTCTTCCGCCGCAACTGGTATGAAGACATCCGGAAGGTGGGCAGCGGCGACGGTCGCAACTACCTGCTCGACCACGGAAGCCTCCGCAACCTGCGGTTCGTCGACGAGACGCACGACCGGTTCGGCACGGCCGACAGTATTGTACGCGGCGCCAAGGGCGCGAGCATCCACTTCGAGAACCTGCGCATGGAAGGGCAATACCGGACCGACGCCGCCGGCGCGCGGTTCCGCGTAACGGACGGCGAAGTGACCTTCTCGGCGCCGGACAAGTAGGCACGTCGATGACCTGCCGAGGATGCGGCTTGCTTGACCCGCCCTACGATCCTACGAGTCGGACGCCGCGCCGAACTCCGCGATGGCCTGGTCGCGCAGACGCCGCAGGTCGAGCTTGCCCGTGCCCAACAGGGGAATCTCCTCCACCCGGCGGAAGTTGTCCGGCGAGGGGATCCATAACCGGGGCAAGTCGGTCTCGGCCAGCGAGCGGCATATCTCTTCCGGGCTTTTCGGCAAGCCCGTGTGCAGCACGACCAGCCGCTCGCCCTTGCGCGAATCGGGCACCGAGGTGACGACGAACTGGCGGTCCGGTTCGTCGGTGTCGTCGTCGCTCGCGGTGATCGAGGGACCCATCACTTGGCCGATCATCTCCTCGATGCGGAGGTGGGGGACCATTTCGCCGCCGATCTTGGCAAACCGGCTTTCGCGCCCGGTAATGGTAATGAACCCTTCGGAGTCGATCACGGCCACGTCGCCGGTCACGTACCAGCCGTCGCGCAAAACTTCGGCCGTCTTTTCCGGGTCGTTGAGGTACCCTTTCATCACGTTCGGCCCGGTCACCAGCAGCATGCCCGACTTTCCCTCGCCCAGGTCTTCGCCGGTTTCCAGGTCGACCACCTTGGCGCGGATTCCCGGCAGGGTGCGTCCGATGGTGCCTTCCTTCACGCCGCTGTCGCCCGGCGTAACGGCCCGGGTGCGCGGGATGTTCGCGCTGACGACCGGCGAAAGCTCGGTCGTGCCGTAACCTTCAATGGGCCGCACGCCGAACTTCTGCTCGAAGCCGTCCGACACTTCCTTGGGCAGCTTCTCGGAACCGGCCACTACCACGTCGAGCGTGGCGAACTCCTCGGGCGTGCAGCGGCGGGTGTAGGAACGCAGGAACGTGGGCGAGCCGACCAGGATAGTCACTCCATGCTCCCGGCAGAGCTTGCCCACTTGCCGGGCCTCCAGCGGCGTGTAATGGTACACCCCCTTCGGCTCCAGAGTGAGCACGGTCCACAGCGTTGCCGTGTAGCCGAACGAATGGAAGAAGGGCAGGATGCCCAGCAGTACGTCGTCGCGCCGCAAGTGCAGGATGCGCTGCACCGAATCGATGTTCGAGCCGATGTTTCCGTAGGTGAGCATAACTCCCTTGGGCAAGCCCGTCGAGCCGGAGGTGAAGATGACCGTCAGCAGTTCGTCCGGATCGATCTTGGTGAGCCCCAGCCGGCGCTCGAGCGACCAGACCGGTTCAAGCTGGGCAACGGCCGCCGAGGTCAGCTTGTCCAGCGGCGTTACCTTTTCGCGGAAGTCTTCGAGGTACACCAACTCGGCGTCGATCTGCAGGTCGAGCCGCTCCATCACGCGCCGGCTGGTCAACACGTGCCGGATGCCGCACCGGGCAATGCAGGCGTTGAGCACCTCAGAACTGAGCGTGTAGTTGAGGTTCACCGAAATGCGCCGGTCGACGGCAAGCGCGGCGTTGGCCGCCACGGCGCCGGCCGAGGGCGGCAGGAGCAGGCCCACGTACCGCTCGTCGGCGGCGAGCACTTCCCGGCGCAGGAGGCGGCGGAGGACGAGCGTTCGGGTGAGCAGGCCGCCGCCGCTCAGTCGCATGCCGGTCGAGTCGGCCACCTTCTCGCGGAACCGCGCGCTGCGGCACATGCGAAGGAAACGGCGGGGCAGGTTCGTGTCACGGCGTCGTTCTTCGGCCATCAGATCGGCTCCCAATTCCTGCACGGCTTGACGGACGTGGTTCGGACCTTCGGGGTGATAGATCGGCTTTCCGAACCGGATGGTCACCGTCCGGCGCCAGCGGCGCGGGATCTTCCAGAAGAACTTCCCGCCCTCAAAGCTGAATATGCTACCCCAAAGCCCGCTGATGTACACCGGCACTACGGGACAGTCCGTGCCCTTCAGCACCGCAAGAAACCCCGGCTCAAAGCGGCGCAAGTCGCCCGTGCGGCTGAGGCCCCCCTCGGGAAAAATCGCCACAATATCGCCGCGCCGCAAGGTCTCGCGGGCGGCGCGCAGGGCCTCGACCACCGACGACTTTTTGCCGGGCCACACCGGAATCACCCCTCCCAGCCGCCCGAACCAATGGATCAGCGGCTTCTCAAAATACTCGGCATAGACCAGGTAGTGCGGGTGACGGGGCGAAGTCAGACCGACCAGCAGGCCGTCGGCCCAGCTTATGTGATTCGGCGTCAACAGGGCGCCGCCGTGCGCAGGCACGTTGTGCAGCCCTTCGACCTTCACCCGGTACATCAGGCGCGAGACGATCCACAGGAGGAAACGGATGGTCTCGCGCGGGATGACGAGCACAATAACCACCACGGCCGGCGCCAGGGCCAGGCCGCTGAGCAGGAAGATCATCCGCCCGCTGAGAAAGAACCCCAGTCCGGCAAACAGCCCCGCCGCAATGAGCGTGCCGCTGAAGGTCATCAGGTTGCTCGCGGCCATGATCGCTCCGCGCGACGCCACCGGGCTGCGATACTGGAGGAACGATTGCAGCGGTACGTCGTACATGCCGGCGCACATGCCCAGACCAAACAGGCACACGGCGCTCATCAGGTAGGCCGGCGAAAAGAAGGGAGCCCCGTCCGCCGGAACGCCGCCGCCGGGTACGAGGGCCAGCAGAATCGCCCCCGTCACAATGCCCGCCGCTGCGAACGGCACCAGCCCCAACTCGATGCGCGAGCCGGACAGCCAGCCGGCCGTCACGTTGCCAACCGCGACCCCGCACGAAAGGATGCCGAGCAGCAGGCCGATGTCTTTCGGGTCCAGGTGGAGCTGTTCGCCGGCGAACTTGTCGACGTTCATCTGGAACAGCGCGCCCAGGCCCCAGAACAATGCGCTGCCCAACGCGGCCAGCAGCAACGCCCGATCGGCCCCCAGCGCGCGCAGGTCGCGGGCCGCCTCGCCAACCAGGTTGATCGGAAAGCGCCGGGTCGGGTTGGCTACCGGAAGCGGTCGAATGAGAAAACTGGTCAACAGCCCCACGCCGGCCACGCCTACCAGGATTGCCATCGACAGCCACCATCGCTCCTGCCCCAGTGGTTGCGTCCAGAAGTGCAGGTATCCGGCGATGGCCGTGCCGCTGACGATGGCTACGATGGTGGTCATCGCTACCAGGCCGTTGGCCGCCGAGATGCGCGTGGGCCGGACGATTTCGGGAATGGCACTGTACTTGGCCGGGCCGAACAGCGCACTTTGCGAGCCCATCAGGAAGAGGACGACAAACATGGCCACGACGCTGCCTGAAAGTATGACCAGCACGGCAACGAGCATCAGCAACACCTCGGCCACCTTGCAGCCGATAATCACTTGCCGCTTGCTGAACCGGTCGGCCAGGTACCCGGCCGGGCCGGCCAGCAGGATGAACGGCAGCACGAGCATGACCAGCCCGATCGACAGGATGGCCGACTCGTAATCCTCGGCGACGAATTCCTTCCCGATCCACGCGGAGAACCAGCGGAAGATGTCTGCCTCGGGCACCAGGTCCTTGCCGATCCATACGCAGAACCAGCGGACGATGTTGTCGTTCATTGCCCCGAGAAACTGCGTCAGAAGCAAGCCGAGGTAGCTCCGCGAGAGCAACCCCTCCCGACCTGGATGCTCCCGTGTGCCATGCGGCATGTCTTCACCGAGCGGCAGAACCCCCAGTTCGGCAGAATCGTCATAGTCAGGCAGGGAGGGTTTTTCCACGGCAGGTTGCGTCGGGTGTTTGTTGAAAACAACTTCTACGGGGGAGTTTCACGAGTATTATCGCGAAACTGGCGAAAAAGCGAAGGGCAGTTGCATGCATTGCCTCCGGTATTCCAGGGCGAGATCCCTCTACTCGGCGCAACGCATGAATCCCGGCGAGCGGGGGCCGTGAGGCCCCTGTTTATGCAAGACATTGCGCAGTTGATTGTCTTCGTGGCAGACTGCACCTCTGGTGTGTTTCTGCTTGCCGCGCCTGGACGACGACCGGCGGGGTAATCGGGGCAGAAACAGGAGCCGCACAGCCCCCGCTCGCCTTTCGGCTGCTGCCTGCAGGTCTACTTGTCAAACCCCGCCAATGTTTGCAGAATGGCACCATTCCGGTGCCTGCCGAGGGCACAGACCGCAAACGCTCCTACCCGGGGAGAGTCCAATGATTCTTGTCGATTGGCTGGTTGTGGCAGCATACTTCGCGGTGCTTGCCGGCGTGGCTGTTTGGGTGGTGCGCCAGAAGCAGGACTCTTCGGCCGAATACTTTCTCGCCGGCCGCAATCTCGGGTGGTTCGTGGTGGGTGCGTCGCTGTTTGCCTCGAATATCGGCTCGGAGCACCTGGTGGGCCTGGCCGGAGCGGGGGCCTCCAGCGGCGTGGCCATGGCACATTACGAATTGCACGCCTGGTGCCTGCTCGTGCTCGGATGGGTCATGGTCCCCTTCTACATGCGAAGCGCCGTCTATACCATGCCCGAGTTCCTCGAACGCCGCTACTCGCCTGCGGCCCGATGGTTCCTTTCCCTGGTAAGCCTGGTGGCGTACGTGTTCACGAAAGTTGCGGTCGGGCTGTTCGCCGGCGGCATCGTCGTCCAGGTGCTCTTTCCCGAGCAGTTCATTCCGGGAATCGATAACTTCTGGGTGGGCGCCGTGGGAATCGTGTTGGTGACGGGGCTCTACACGGTATTTGGCGGCCTGCGGGCGGTCATTTATACCGACGCCGTGCAGGCCGTGGTGCTCATTGTCGGTTCGGCGGTGATGGCGTTCCGCGGGCTGTATCTGTTGGGCGGATGGGGCGAATTGCGCGAAGCCTGCGGACCGCAGTTCTTCAACCTGTGGCGCCCCTGGGACGATCCCGAATTCCCCTGGCTCGGCATGCTGGTGGCCGCGCCCATCGTCGGTATGTGGTACTGGTGCACCGACCAGTACATTGTGCAACGGACCCTGGCTGCCAGGAACCAGACCAAGGCCCGGCGCGGAACCATCTTCGGCGCGTACCTGAAACTCTCGCCCGTGTTCCTATTCATTATCCCCGGCATGATCGCCTACGCCCTGGTCCAGACGGGCAAAATGCCGGAAATGGAGAACTCGAACCAGGCCTATCCGATGCTCGTGCATGCGTTGTTGCCCGTGGGGCTTCGCGGGCTGGTGGCGGCCAGTTTGCTGGCCGCGCTGATGAGTTCGCTCTCTTCGGTGTTCAACTCGTCGTCGACGCTGTTCACGATGGACCTTTACAAACCGCTGCACCCGGAGGCCTCCGAGCGCACACTGGTCTGGGTCGGGCGGATAGCCACCACGGTAATGGTCGTCTTGGGATTGGCCTGGATTCCGTTCATCAGCCGGATTTCCGACGCGCTGTATCACTACCTGCAAAGCGTGCAGGCGTACATCGGCCCGCCCATCTTCGCCGTGTTCTTCCTCGGCGTGTTCTCGCGGCGCATCAACGCAGCCGGATGCATGGCCGGCCTCGTGAGCGGCTTTGTGCTGGGCATGGCCCGGCTTGCGGCCGAGGTGAGCCGACCTGCCCTCACGGAAGGAACCTTCCTGTACGCCTTCGCGAGCCTGAACTTCCTGTATTTCTGTCTCGTGCTGCTGGGCATCGTGCTGGTGATCATCATCGGCGTGAGTCTCGTTACGGCCCCGCCGCCGCCGGAGAAGCTGCGCGGGTTGACCTTCTGGACCCTCTCCGACGAGAACCGCCGCACCACCCGCGAAAGCTGGAACCGCTGGGACGTCATCCACACTTGCGCCATCCTGGGCATCATCCTGCTGGTATATCTGTACTTCAGCCCGATTTTCCAGTAGGCGAGCCCAGATTGTTCGCGATAGGTAGGGTGGGCCAAACAAGTCGCTTCCTTGGTGGGCCATCGGCCGCTACTGCCGGTGCGCATCCAGGCGGCGGGCTGTGAATCAGGTTGGTTGCGGCTTGTGCGGGCCCACCAACGATCCACGCGACCTTGTCCCACCCTACGTTGGTCCGGGCGAGCGTTCGCGCCCGAGCACTTGTACGTATTCCGCGCCCAGGAAGATGATGGCCGCGCCGGCGTACACCCATAGCATGAAGATGATCACCGCCCCAATGACGCCGTAGGCCCCGTAGCGGCTGGTCCGCAGGCCGAAGCTCAGCGCGTGCCGTGCCACTTCCCAGAGAATGCTGGCCAGCAGCCCACCGCGGGCGGCATCGCGCCAGCGCACCGGCACCTTCGGCACCAGCCGGTACAGCAACGTGAACAGCAGCCAGTCGAGCAGGAGTCCGGCGGGCCATTGCACCAGCGGGCCGGTCCATTGCGAACCGGGCAGTGGCCATTCTTCAATCCACGGCTGGGCCATGGCCAGGGCAATCCCGGCCAAGGCCACGGAAACGACGGTCAGTCCCAGCACCCCAAGCATGACGAATGCGCGGAATCGCTGCCACAGGGCGTTCTGTACGGCGCTGAGAATGCCCTTCGACGCCGGCGCCTGCACGCTCCAGATGGCGTCGAACGCCCTCTCGAACTGGGCGAACACACCAATGGCAGCCAACAGGAGCGTTGCGAAGCCCACGGGGCCGCTGACCGGCGCCCTGTCGCGCACTTCCCGCAGAGTGGCGTCCAGCCACTGGGCGATGGCCGGCGACGTGCGTTCCGCCACGATTTCGAGCAATTCGGCCTGGGCGCTTTGCGCTTCCGGGGAGAGTTGGAAGACGACGCCGAGGATGGACACCAGGATCAACAGCAGGGGCATCAGCGACAGCACGGCATAGTATGCCGTCCCCGCCGCCAACAGGTTGCCGTCGTGCTTCTGCCACTGCACGGCCGCCCGCCACAGTCGCCGCATCCGTTTCGCGAACCAAGGTCGAGAGATATTCATGTTCTATTTGCCGCGCACAGGGGCCGAAGGCAGTGCAAAGCAATAGGCTGCCGGGAACTGCCCACGTGGGATAGGCTTCCAGCCTGTCTCTTCCGCCGACAGGCTGGAAGCCTATCCCACGCAATCCGGCTAACGACGCCCGCCCGCCTGGGCTTTCAAACCCGTAAACGTCTTCCACGTATCCGTATCGGGGTCGCCGAGGCGGACGGTATAGGTGGCCCCGGCATCGAATACCCAGGGCCGGACTGTATTGCCGCGCAACCGCAGGCCGTACAGCAGTTCACCGGTCGCTTCATCGTACACCATCGCCACCGCGTTTTCGACGCCCTCGACGCTCAACTCCGGCAAGTGGCCGGCAACCGTCCGGCCGTCCTGGTCGCGCTGGGTGAGCGTGACGGGCCAGCCGGGATACTCGTGCTGCTGGTCCTCGTCGGTCACGTCGGTGAGGAACTTGTAGCAGTGGACGTCGATGGTCCGTTCCGCCTTGTCGAACCGGCACAGTCCAAAGCCCGAAACCTTCAACTGCGCTTGCTCGTACCGGTGCTCGTGCCGCGTTCCTGCGGGATTCGCCACCGCATACACAAAGATCTTATTGCCCAGCCCGTCGATGTACTCGCCGGTATTCGGCAGGTCGTGGTCGGGCCGGTTCTGGTGGGGCATGCCCACTTCATCCGCGCGCCACCATCGCTGGTAGCCGACGGCCACCGCCGGCGTGCAGAAGCCCCAGATCGCGTCGCGCTGCCGCTCGATGCCGTGCTGGATGAGCGTGGCGATGTGCTGGTCGCCGCTGATGTGGAAAGCCAGCGCCCGGCGGGCGATGTGCAGCACGCGGCGGCGGGCCGATTGCGGCCAGCCGCCCGAGTCGATATCGGCCAGCAGCCGGCCGTCGTACGTCCCGTGGTGTGTTGCGGCGTTGGCAAACGTCGTGCCGCTTAAGAGCACCTTCATATCAGCCCCGCGCCAGTCGGCCGCCCAGTGTTCGAGGAACTTCTTCTGCCGTTCGCCCAGCATGGTTAGCCCCGGCTTGTCGAGCGTGGCCGGGTCGATGGCCGGGTCGCTGAGGTGGTCGGCACGGCCGTCGCCGGTATCGACGTTCGTCGGGCCCGATTTGAACTGGCGGTCGCTCACTATCGCAAAGCTCAGCCGCCCGTACACCATGTCGCCGTAGAACACGCTAATGCCCCGCTTCGCCGGCGTGGGGTCGAACAGGTCGGGATTGTGGGCCGTTTGCGTGCGATGGACCACATTGATGAACGGCACCGGCTGGATATAGCCGCCACTGGTGCTCGTGCTGCCTTTTAGCGGTATCTCCTCTCCGCCTTCACCCCACAGATTGCCGTGGAACACGTCGTGGTCGTCGGGCAGGACGACGGTCGGCCGATCGCGCATCACGTCCCCGAACGCCCAGCCGAACATGTACCACTTGCGCAGGTAGTTGAGGATGGCGCGGTCGGCCGGCTCGCGGATGACGCCGTAGTGGCCGTTAGGCTCGTAAAGTTGATCGCCCGAGAAATACAGCACGTCGGGGTCGAGCGCCGCCAGGTTCTTCACCAGCGGGCTGTAGGGAAAGCCGTAGTGCATCTGGCACGTCATTCCGGCCACGGTCACCGGACGGTCGACCGGGTCGCGGCGCACCGTGCCGGGCCGCTCGTGCCGTAGCGTTCTGCCGTCGGTCGTTTGCGTTTCGTACACGAGGCGATAGAGTACGTCCTCCGCCGCGGGCCAGCGGGCAATGCGGAACGTCGCGGTGCGGGCTTCGGGTTCGATGACCTCCCGGCCGATCTCCCGCCACTGCCCGTCGCGCTGCACTTCGAGCGCCACCTCCTGCGAGTCGGCCTCACCCAGCGGCGGCATCTGCGCGGTCATCTTCAGCACGTGGCCGTCGTCGTCGCGGTTGTCGCTCAATGTGTACATCGACCAGAGGATCGGGCCGAACGTTTGCCGGGGATTTACCTCGACCTTGTCGCCGCGGATCGTCCAATCCTGGAACCAGAAGCGCGCGGCGTTGCCCGCGGGAGTGTGATTGTTGACCAGTGCGATATTCCCAACGAGTGCGCTCGGCGGGACCTCGGCCGAAAGTGTGCCGAGATTTGAACCGTCCGGATTGCTCACCGTGAGCGTAAGCCGGTATTGATCGCCGTCGGGCACGGCGGTGAGCCGGAGTGAGAGGTCGGCCAACTCCGCGCCTTGATCGAGTTTCTTCCGCTGGTTAGCCAAGAGTAATTGCCCATTTGCGCCGAGGACGGCGTTCACCCCGCTGCCCCAGAAGCAGTTGCCGCGGTAGTCGACAATCTGATCGGCAATTCCCACGCGAAAACCCACTGAACCATTCGGCCGGCGCTCAAGCAACCCAACCCGCACCGACATATCGAGCGTACCCGGCTGGTCGGCCAACTGGTGGGTGAGTACATGCACGTTTCGATTGCCGCCGTTGCTTATGCACTCCAAGCGGCCGTCCTGCACGCGCCAGTCCTCCATCGGGTTGGCCCAATATTCCGGTCCAATCCATACCCGGTCCGGCGTCGAAGCGAAGTCGCTGGTGAACTCGGCCGCCGTCGCCGGGCTACAGAGGAAGAGCAAGGCCGTGAAGATCACAAATGCTCTGAGTATCATGACGGGACTCCTCGGATAGCAAGAGAGTGAGAATCGCCACCATATTAGCCGAGAATCGCCGGGGAGGCAATCACCGCACAACGGTTGACAACCCGCCCTCGCTGTGGTTATGTTGAAACCATGCCTGGCCTTGGCTGGACATACGTTGTGGCTTGACAAGCTGGAAGCTTACCCCGCGGGGACTGACAAGCTGGAAGCTTATCCCACGGGGACTGACAAGTTGGAAGCTTACCCCACGGATAGTGACTGTACCTGACTGGCAACTTACCAAGGAGACCTATCATGCACCATAAGATCACCCGTCGCCATTGGCTTCGCTCTACGGCCGCTGCCTCGGTGGCAGCCGCCTTTGCGCCCCGCTGGGCCAGGGCCGACCAGCCGGAATACCCGCCGCAGCGGACCATTACCCGCGGGCCGAAACACCACTGGTTCGCCTACTACGACAAGCTGCAATTCGATCCGACCTCCCGGTATTGCCTGGGCATGCAGGTCGACTTCGAGCACCGCAGCCCGGAACCCGACGACGTGATCAAGATGGGCATGATCGACCTCGGGGACGGCGACCGGTGGAGCGAGTTCGGCGAGAGCCGCTCCTGGGGCTGGCAGCAGGGTTGCATGTTGCAGTGGATTCCCGGCTCCGATAGCCGCGTGCTGTGGAACGACCGGCAGGGCGACCGCTTCGTGTGCCACGTTCGCGACGTGAAAAGCAACGAGCAGCGCACCATCGGCCATCCCATCTACTGCCTCAGCCCCGACGGCCGCACGGCGTTCAACGCCGACTTCCGCCGCATCAACGACACGCGGCCCGGCTACGGCTACGCAGGCTTGCCGGATCCATTTACCGACCAGAACGCGCCGGAGGAGTCGGGCATCTGCCGAGTGGACCTCGAGACGGGCGAGTCGAGCCTGATCTTCTCGCTGGCCGAGGCGGCCAGGTACCCGCTGCCGAAGGAGGATCCTTACTTCCCGCCCGAGGAAATGCCCAAGGCCAAGCACTGGTTCAACCACCTGTTGGTGAACACGGACGGCACGCGGCTTGAGTTCCTGCACCGGTGGCGGCCCGAGGGAGAGCGGCGATGGTTCACCCGCATGTTCACCTGCGCCCCGGACGGCTCGGAGCTTCGGTGCATTATCAACACGGGCATGGCGTCGCATTTCATTTGGCGGGACCCGTCGCACATTCTGGTGTGGGCGCGGCACGAGTCGCACGGCGACAAGTTTTACGTGGTCGAGGACCGCGAAGGCGGCTCCTTCGAGGTCGTGGCGCCCGACGTAATGACCCGCGACGGCCATTGCACGTACCTGCCCAATACCGACTGGATTGTCAACGACACCTATCCCGACGCCGAGCGGAAGCAGCACGTGTACCTGTACCATCTGCCGACCGGCCGGAAGGTGGAGTTGGGCCGCTACTTCCAGCCGCCGGAATACCGCGGCGAGTGGCGCGTCGACACGCACCCCCGCCACAGCCCCGACGGCAAGCTGCTCACCATCGACACGCCCCACACCAGCGAAGGGCGGCAGATTCACCTGATCGACATCAGCGGGATTGTGGAGGGGTAGAGCCGTTTCCTGCAACTTGCTTGGGAGCCGTGGCGGGTATACGATGAAAAGTGTCCAAAGAGTTTCGTTACCAAACCGTGTACTGCAAGAAAGTACATTCGACTGCGGAAGAAAACCATGACCAAGACCACACAAGAGCTGGAGAGCTTCACCCAGTTTGCCAAGCAGCAGCTCAATAGCAGCCAGCCCGAGCGCTCCCTGGACGAATTGTTTGACCTCTGGCGGCTCGAGAATCCCTCCGACGCCGACCGTGCGGAAACCATTGCGGCCGTCGCGGGCGCGATCGATGATTTTCGCGGTGGCGACCGCGGCCGGCCGGCCGGTGAACTCACCCGCGAACTTCGCACGGAACTCGGCCTGTCGGAAAGATGACATTTCACATTCACGAGCTTCGGCGCGCCCAGGCGGATATTACCAACATCGCTCATTGGCTTGTGGAGCGTTCGACGCAGGGAGCCAAAGCTTGGCTCGACGCGTACGACGAGATGGTGGGACGCCTCAAGCACCAAGCCGATTCGTGTGGGGCTGCAATGGAACACGAAAGTTTCGATTTGGACATCCGACAATCGCTGTTTAAGACACGGCGAGGCCGGGTTTATCGGGCGTTGTTTCTGATCGAGGGTCCCGACGTTTACATTCTTCGCATTCGAGGGCCCGGACAGGCTCCCGTAGAGCCGGACCAACTTGGGATATAAGGCCAAAACCGTGCCTTCGCAGGACCAAGCACATGACCCGAAAGCTGCCCAATCCCCGGGCTGAGGACGAGGCCGGACGGCAGGATCGCAAGGGCTACCGGCTACTCTGGCTCTGCGGGGCGGGCATCGCGGCGCTTGTGGCGGCGGTGGTGTATGTGGACTTGGGGCATTCGGCCCCGGGGGCTTCTCGTTTTTCCGTTACGCTAGCCGGGGCGATACTTGTGGAGAAACAGCTTTGGGCATCGCCAAACACCTCGCCTCTGCAGTATCTTCATCGAATGGGGTTGCTGGAGTAACGCCATGCGCAGGCATCGGTTACTGCTGACCGTTGGCGTCTCCACTGTAGCTCTCGTTGCCTTGAACCATGCAGCGACTCGTGCGATATGGCACCTTGCAGAAGTGGATATGTTGCTGCAGGGGGTCGGGATGGGAGTGATTGTCTTGGCTTTCTGGGATCTCAGCCATCCGCGGCGCGTTCAGGGCGCACTTGTCGAGTCGGTCCTGGGTATATACGTCTGCGCGATTGGCACAACGCGCGGCTTCTTCTGGTCATTCAGTATCATGGGCGGTGCGCGTCCATCATACGTCCTGCTTCGGTTGAGCCATACCCTGCTAGCCGGAATGCTCGTACCATGGATCGTTTTCGTAATTGTGTTGGGGCTGTCGTTTCGTCGCCCGTGTTCCGCAAGCACAATGCGTTGGGTGATGTGCCTGTTGGCAGTTCTCTTTATCGATATGCTGGTGCTCATGGCATTATTCATCGGTTGCCTTTCATCCATCAACAGGCTCTTGTGAAACTTTCACGATGACCGAGACTATTAGGCTGGCGGTGCGCCTCCCCATTTCAGCCCGGCTGCGGCGCCAGGGCCAGCACGGCGTCGCGCAACTCGCGGCAAATGGTCTGCGCAGCCGCCTTGTAGAGAAACTGCCCCACCGCGCCGAACAGCGAGGCAAGGACGAACAACAGGATCGAAAGAACCGGAGTTTGCATTGCCATCCTCACCATTTGTTGCCACCCGCGATCAACGCCGCTTGAGCATCAGCGACCAGGAGGCGTGGCGGCGGGCGGCGTCGGCGCCGGTTTGAATTTCCGACGGCTTGAGCCAGACGAACTCGAATCCCTCGGCGAAATCGTCGCGCATGGTCTGCTCGCGCACGCCGGGCGGGCCGTCGCGGTTGCAGGAGACGATCAGGGCGCGCGAGCCGGGATGCATCAGTTGACGCATCGACTCCACGAATCGGGCCGCATCGACGTAGCGGACGTTGTGGTAGCACCCGCGGTCGAATATCAGGTCGAACGTGCCCAGATCCGGCAGGTTCAGCACGTCGGCCAGCAGCCAGCGGACTTGGACGCCGGCCTCTTCCGCCTTGGCCTGCGCGATGGCCAGCGCGGTGGGGGCCACGTCGACCGCCGTGACGTCGAATTCCTTGCCGGCCAGATAGACGGCGTTCGTGCCCGACCCGCAACCCAGGTCGATCACGCGGCACGGCTTGATGTGCCCTTGCTCGACCGCGTGCTGGAGGTCTTCGGCCGTCAGGCCAGTGTCCCAGCCCGGCCGCTGATTGCCACGATACCGCCGGTCCCAACGTTCGATGAGCCGGACTCCCTGTTCCCCGTGCGGCAGGATGCCGGCCGGTAGGGCCCGGCGACCAATCGGCTCACCGGCATCCGCCGCCGTCGCCGTGATCCAACCCGGCTCGACGTAACAGCGCGGCAACTCGATAGCGAACTCTCGCCCGCCGGCGCGGAGCGTGAGTTGCCAGGCATCGCGGGCGTCGAGCGGTTCAAACGAAAGCGGCGGCGAGTCGCCGGTTGCGTCGCCCAGCCGGAACAGGCAAATAGTCCGTACGGCCGCGGACGCCGGCTTTTCGGCCGGCTCGGCATCTTTCGCGGCGTCATCCGCCCCCAACCGTAAGTCGCCGACCGGATCATCCGTATCCGACCAGCGGAGCTGCTCGAGACCTGCGACCGGTCCCTTCGCGTCCGGAGGCACAACGACCGGTTCCGGGGTCCAGCCGACGCGCCCGACGGTCCGGGGCGATTCCGTTCGGCCCCACAGGTCGTCGACGACCAGCAATCCCGGCTTGATCAACAAAACGCGGCGGAACCGCAACGAGAGAGCGGCATCGTCCTCGGCCGACCGCTCGCCAAACGCATACGCGAAGTCGGCGTTCTCCTCGTAGGCGATCAACCGGTCGATGCCCAGCAGAGCGGGCGCCGGCGTCGTCTCATCCAGCCGCACCAAACGGTTCTGCCAGGCACGCAGATCCTCCGCACTGTAGCGGATGCCCGGCGGTGGTTCCCCCGCGTTGACTTCCCACCACGGCGCAACGGCGGCTGTCCACGCCGCACCCAGAAGAAGCCATGCCACTCGAAAACGATGATGTGCGTTCGGCCGCGACATTTCGCAGTCTCCCAGGTTAATGGAGTCGTCTGTTATAGATCGCCGCCCGCGAGTAGAGGGGGTCGATCCCCAGCGTAATCGCGATTCTGGCTAGGCGGGTCGTGGCTGTCAAGTCCGTCCAGGTGGCCCTTTGCTGCCTTCCAAACGTGCCAGTGATTCTTGCCGCATACGGCGCGGCTTGCATCACCGTGCGAACTCGTGTAGAGTCTCACGATAGCATGAACACGATGAACCGCTCACTTTCGTTCTTCATCCTCGGGCTGCTGCTCGGCGCCGCCGGCGCGACGACGCTGCTGGTGCTGTGGCAGCGGGCGGAACGTCTCGGCACGCCGCAGGGCTCGGGCCAGATCGTGCTGCGGCTCGGGCACGTGCTGGACCAGTCGCACCCGGTTCACGCAGGCATGGTGTATATGGCCGACCGGCTCGAGGAGCTTTCCAGCGGCACGGCCGTCCTTCGCATTTTCGCCAACGGACAACTCGGCTCCGAACCCGAGTGCATCGAGCAGGTGCAACGCGGCGTGCTCGACATGGTCAAGACCTCGGCGGCGGCCATGGAAGGGTTCACGCCGGAAATGGCCGTGTTCGGGCTGCCCTACCTGTTCCGCGACGAGGAGCACTACTGGAACGTACTCACCGGTCCGCTGGGCCAGGAGTTGCTCAAGGCGTCGCGTCCGACGGGCAGTATCGGCCTGTGCTACTACGACTCCGGCAGCCGGAGCTTCTACACGGTCGGCCGGCCCATCCTCGAACCGGCCGACGTGACCGGGCTGAAACTGCGCGTGCTGCCCAGCCGGATGGCCATGGACATGGTCTCCACGTTCGGCGGCGCGCCCACGCCCATTCCATGGGGCGAACTCTACACGGCACTGCAACAGGGCATGGTCGACGGCGCCGAGAACAACCCGCCCAGCTTGCTCAGCAGCCGGCATTACGAGGTGGCGAAGCACTACTCGCTGAACGAGCATACTCGCGTGCCCGACGTGCTGCTGATGAGTCGTCAGTCGTGGGAGCGGCTGCCTGCCCACGTGCAAGCGTGGGTACAGCAGGCGGCGGACGAGTCGGTGGTGTTCCAGCGCCGTCTGTGGGCCGAGAAGACGCAAGAGTCGATCGAGCAACTTGAAGCGGCCGGCGTGCAGGTGGTTCGGCCCGATCCCGCCCCGTTTGCCGAGGCCGCCAAACCCCTTCACCAGCAACACGAGGGCACGCTGGTCGGGGAATTGGCAAAGCAAATTGCGGCGGTGCCGTAGTTCTCCGAGCCCTGCATGATTCACTTCTCAGGTGACCGCTCACTGGGTAGCGGCGCGGCCGGTTCGCTCCGTTGCATGCAAGTAAGCGTTCACGGGTCGGTGTCGCACGCTGTTTTCTCCGCTGCATACGAAGGGGACAGTCCCATTTTCACGGCCGGACCCGTTGCCCTATTGGGCATACTCCCGTGTGGGCCGCGAAAATTGGGACAGTCCCCTGTGAACGGTTACTTCCCGGCCGGCTCCCGGCGGCCGGCCCCAACGGGCGCCGGGGACGGCAATGACGATTTCGGCGGCGGGATTCTCTTGCGTGCGGCGTCGAGCTTCGCGCGCAGTCCGGCCATTTCCTCTTCCAGGTCGTCGATCTTTGCCTCCAGCGCCGCGCAGTATTTCACCGGATCGCGCCGCTGAAGACGCTCGAACAGGTTGAAGAGCATCACCAATCGCCAGAGGCGCGAAGACAGGCCGCGCAAGCGGTACGCCCGCAACAGCCTGCCCGCGCGGACCACCCGCGCCAATCGGAGCATGTTCAGAATGCGCAGGAATGCCGCCAGCGGCACAAAGATGATGACCAGGTTGATCCAGTGCTGCATGCAATAGGTCAGCCGTTTCGGCGAGGCGGCTACCATCCAAAGGAACTCCACGGTAAACCCAAGCCAAATCGCCGACGTGGTCAGGTGCGTGGCCAGGGCCAAATGCGGGTACTTGTCCAGCGCCTCGCCGTAAGTGAGTTCGACGACGAGCACGGGCAGCACCAAGAACGTAAGGATGGCCATCGGCATCGCAGCCTTCTGCTCAAACTCTCGCAAGGTCGTCTTGCCCGCAGGCATCCAGCCGGCTCTCGGAACCCAAAGCCAGCCAGTCGGCGTGCTGCTGGCAGCGATCATACGCGCGGGCGGAAACAGGGAGGTGAGCAGAAAACGTGTGAGCCGCTTTCGCCACGCATCCGGTGCGAGGAACAGGCCGAGCAGCCCTTCCATGACGACAATGCCCCACAGGCCCGCCATCAGCGGCCGGAACAGGGAACTCGCCAGCAGCCAGTCGCGAAACGCGGTGCCGCTTTCGCCGTGCGGCAGCACGAGGCCGATCGTAATGAGGAAGCCGAGCGCGCCGGCGAGCATGACGGCATGGCGGAGCCCGCCCCCGTCGGGCATTGTGCCGGGAGAGGTTGGCGGACTGATGCCGCGCTGTTCGCACTCCGCCTCCGCACGCACAAACCCGCCGCGCGTCCCCATCTTCGGACTCTTCACGCCCGGATGATAGTCGTTGCGGTCTCTCATGCACCCCTGATTCTGACTCCCGAGGAGTTCGATTGTCAAGTGCCCTCGATGTATTGTTCCTGTTGCCGGGGCGCCCCAGCTTTCTCGCCAGCAAGCGGTGGTTAAAGGGCTGTCGCGGTTTCTTCTGCGGCGGAAAGCAATGGATCACTGGGCAAATTGCCCTTTGTGCCGGGGAAATGGCGACCATCCCCCGTGAACGTTTACCTCAAACGCAGCGTTTGCTATGTTATGGGCAAATGGACGCGACGAAGATCACCTATTGCCTTGCCATGTTCAGCCGTGACGACCTTCGCCCGGCGGCTGCGACACCCGCGACGTTGGAAGTCCGCCAGGTGGGCATCCCGTGTCCCGAGTTCAGTTGGTTCCTGCACCAAGCCGTCGGGGTGGAATTCCGCTGGGGCGGCCGGCAGGGTTGGGGGCGCCGGGAGTGGGCCGGGCACGTCGCTCAGCCTGGACTGGAAACGTGGGTCGGTTATGTGCAAGGAACCCCGGCGGGCTACTTTGAACTTGCCAAACAGGAAGATGGTAGTGTCCGGATCGAATGCTTCGGATTGCTGAGGCAGTTCTTCGGTCAGAAGCTTGGCGGCGCCTTGTTAACCCGCGCCGTCGAGCGCTGCTGGGAGATGGGCGCCAATCGCGTTTGGCTGCGGACGTGCAGTCACGATCATCCCCATGCCCTGCAGAACTACCTCGCGCGAGGGTTTCAACTGGTCGAACAAACAACCGGCCCCACTAACCCGCCGTACGAATCGGCGCTGTTTAAGGTCGATCCGCGATAGTCAAACCCAGCGGGCGTGTCGCAGGCTCGGAGAACTCCAGATCCTCGGCGGCCCGAGAACATAGGACAGAAGCCTGCCCCCAATGAACGTCATTCCGCGGCTTTCCGAATTCTGCGCCCAACTGCTCCGCTGGCTGCTGGTGGTGCTGTTCGCGCTGCTGTTCCTCGACGTGCTTTGGGGGGTCTTCTCCCGTTACGTACTGGGCCACCAGGCACGATGGAGCGAGGAAGTTGCCATCTACCTGCTCATTTGGGTGTCGCTGCTGGGCGCGGCACACGTGTTCCGCGAAAAAGGGCACCTCGGGTTCGATTACCTCGTGGCCAGGTTCGACGAGTCGGCCCGGCGATGGGCGGCAATCGCCGCCGTGCTGATATGTGCCCTGTTTATCGTCTACGTGTTTCTCTTCGGCGGCGTCAACCTCATGCTGCGCTCGCTCCAAGGCGGG
This sequence comes from Thermoguttaceae bacterium, assembly GCA_034005525.1. Classification (GTDB taxonomy): domain Bacteria; phylum Planctomycetota; class Planctomycetia; order Pirellulales; family Thermoguttaceae; genus PWXP01. The sequence continues at coordinate 22,167 of JAVEUP010000092.1, forward strand.
CAGGTGACCCCGGCGCTCGGTTGGCGCGTAGGTTACCTGTACGGCGTCATTCCCCTAAGCGGCGTGTTCTTTCTCGTCTTCGCAATGGAGCAGTTGTGGAACCTTCTCCACGGCCGGCCGACGCCGGGCGAAAGTGCACGTGAGCCCGACAAAGTCGACTCGTGATCGGGCGACACTGCCGGCAGCCTTCTCAACGGGCGGCGCTTCATTCGTAGACGAATATCGCCGTAGCCGTGACGTCGCGATTGGCGGCAAGCCGGACCCAGTGGGCGGCATAACCGGCCGGGAACACGTGCGTGAACGGCTTGTTCGGCTCCACCTCGAATCGCCCGTACTCCACGTACCGGCCGTCGGCCGTAACGTCGACCTCGATGGTTACCACGACCGGCTGATCACTGTTGTGCTGGAGCGTGAGCGTCTTCCGGTCGTAGCCGGTCATCAGGTACGGGTCGCTAGGCTCGCCGGCCTTGACCGCCGATTCGTGCCAGGGCCCGCCCGCACCGGTGGGTTTGCCCAGCTTCCACAGGTCGTCGATATCGCCGAACCACAGGCCCGCCTTGCCGTCGTCGCTGCGGACGAGGTGGGGGCATGCCTTGGCCCGGGCATCGTCGCGCACGCCTGAAAGCACGAGCATCCCACGCCAGGAGCACAAATCGAAGATGCGCTTGTTGTGCGCGGCCACCGGCTTGAGTGAACGTACGCCGCCCGAATTGATGCGAGGCAACATGTAGATGGTCCCTGCGGCGCTGAGAATGGCACGCTCGGTAACCAGCTCGCGTACAGTCCGGGTGAATCCGGCCGGCGTGTGGTTGACGGCGCCGGCATGGCCGATCGGCAAGCGGAAGCGGTTGTTGGCCTCGACCACGAGCACCGAATTGCCGTCGATGGAATACTCGGCGCCGCGGGGCGCAGCCCGCTCCTCGATGTACTTGGACTGGGGCGGATCGTCCACGTGCTGCAACTTCATGTCGGGGCCGATTTCATAAAGGCGGGCGTCCGAGGCGTTGCCCTGTGCGTCGATGCTCGTGGCCAGCATGTGGAGCGTGCCCAAGTTCTCGCCGCGCCCGCGGACCACGCCCACGCTGTGTGCGGCGGCGCTATCGACACTAGCCAGCGAGGCGAACATGGCCGGATCGGCCTGGGCGCCTTGGGACGGCCCGTAGTGGAAATAGGCCGTCACACCTTCTGTGTCGCGGTCGGCGGTGGCGCGAATCCACTGGCCGGGCGCGTCCGGAGGAAAGACCTCGAACACGTAGCCCTTTGCCGGCACGGTCACCGTGGTCAGCGGTTGCCACGTGCCGCGGCCGTCGGAGGTCTCCAGGGCGAAGGTCACGTCGTGGTCCGCGCCGTGCGAAAGGTGCAGCACACGCTGCCGGTAGCCGTGGAACAGGTACGGCACCGACGGTTTGCCGGCGGCCACGGCGTCGTTTATCCACCAGCCGCCCCAACCGGCAGGCTGACCCTTCGCGTGCAACTCGTCCCACGTGGCGAACCACAGGTTCGAGTTCGACTGACCCACCAGGTCCATATCCTTGTGCAGGCCGAGGCCGGGCAGAAAGTGCGACTTCGCGGCGTCGTCGCAGGCGAACACGATACGCCCGTCGTGGTCGGTGAAGTCGCCCGTAATCTTCAGATAGGAACCGATCGGAAGAAGCCCGGAGGTATCTTCAGCACGGAAACCCGCGGGGAAGTCGAACCATCCGCCGTGCTTGTTCGCCAGCAGCTTCGGCGGCCGGCCGCCCTGGGCCGGCACGACCTGCCGGATGCGGGGCCATTCAGTGTGCCAGCCGTGGTGCCCGTCGTACGAGTAGTCGGCTTTCGGCAGGCGGAACTCGTGCCACGCGCCGCCGTCGAGCAGCATGAAGATGAGCGACCGCTTGTCCCAGCCCATCGCCCAAAGCGGGCTGTTGTCGTCCGGCGCGCCGTTGATGCCGCCCGGGCCGGTCACCTCGGTGAACTGGCGGCGGCGGATCAGCCGCCACTCGTTTCCGTCCCATTCAGCCAGTGCCCCGGCGTCTTCCGGGCTGGTGCGTTCGGGATCGATCTGGTACTCGAACGGTTTGAACTTGGCAACGCTGCCGGCGGCGTGCTCGCCGTTGTTGGCCACGACGAACCGCCCCTGCGACGTATACGCGCCCTTGGCGTGCCAGCCGGGCACCGCGCGGCGGAACAGCAGCTTCACCTCCAGCGTCTTCACATCCACTTCGTACAGCAACCCCTCCATGTCGAAGTAGAGCACCTTGCCGGCCGGGTCGGTCAGGTGCCGCGCGGTAGCCGTGTGCCGGCCGAACATCACGTCGTAGGGGATGGCACGGACGTTCCGCTGGGCGTCGATGGCATACGGGCCGATGAACAACTGGTTCGACTCGCGGTGGATCATCCGGTTGGCCGGCGTGCCGCCGATGCTCTCAGGCCGGACGGTCAGGTTCAACTCGGCGTCGATTTCGTAGAGCTTGTCGCCGCTCCCGCTGGGACTGTGCGGCGAGTAGGTAATCAGCCACAGCCGGTCCGCCCACGGCACCACCGCCCCAATCCCGCATTCGCCGCCCTGGTTGTAAACCGCCAAATGCGGATATCGCCCGCTGAAACTCGGCGGCTCGACCTCCGCCCCGGCGTTCCCGCAGGTGAAAAGCACAGCAGCGGCCAAGGCCGCACGCGCGACCACGTGACAATCAGAACGGACGGTCATGGGAGTCTCCTTGGTGTTGGCAGTTTCGGTTTTGCGTTAACGAAGTGTTCATGGCAAAAACATCGAGGGCAAAAAATGGGGTGCAGATAATCGATGCGCGATGGGACCGGTCGTTCATCAGAGCTTTTCCTCTCCTTGCGATCCCTTCAATCACTCCATTTTTCTGCCCTCCATTTTTTGCCAGGAGCTGCATCGGAATGAAACTCATTTCGTTAGAGTTATGAATGTGACTTCCTTCAGGAGCAGGTAATTCAGCAATTGTGTCCTATGCCGACCGGCGAGTGATTCAACCGACTTGAACTCAAAGACCGCGCCGTCTGCAACCAACGCATCAAGGAAATACAATCTTCGGAATGAGCCGAACGTGACCTCAATGGGTTCTTCCAGGCGAACGCCCGCCATGCGCTGAGCCAACTCCTGCTTGTAGATCTTCTCGTCGAAAAACCTGCCGATCTCGTTGTGGATGGCGAACACATGCCGCATGACTTCGTAGGCAATGTCGCCAAACTCCGTTTGCGACAGACGGCAGAATGGAATCCGGGAGGCAACGGGCATGGGACTGGCAAAGAATGGATAGAAAACTGGCTGGGGATTGGACCGGTCACTCACCAGACCTCCCCCCTCCTTACGAGTCTTTCATCTTTCTGCCCTCCATTTTTTTGCCATCTATCAGTACACCTTCCCGGCAATCGGGCGCCCAATACGTCTTCCTCTGTACCAAACTTGGCCGGCTTGCCGTCTTGCCGCATGAACCACTTGCCGCAATACTAATAGCATGACCGATACAGCACAAGCAATCGAACGGCTCGAGGCAAATGTCCGAAGCGTTGTCCTTGGCAAGGAGGACGCGATCCGGCTGGTCGTTGTGGCTCTTCTGGCGGGTGAGCATGTACTACTGGAGGACGTGCCGGGGGTGGGCAAGACTCTGCTGGGCAAGGCGCTTGCCCGCAGCCTGGGAGGGCAGTTCCGCCGGATCCAGTTCACTCCGGATCTGCTGCCCAGCGATATTACCGGCAGCAGCCTGTACGACGCCGGCTCGCAGGAGTTTCACTTCCGCCCCGGGCCGGTGTTTGCCAACGTGCTGCTGGCCGACGAGATCAACCGGGCCACCCCCCGCACGCAGAGCGCACTGCTGGAGGCGATGAACGAGCGGCAGGTGTCGGCCGACGGGGTGACCCACCCGCTGCCCCAGCCGTTCATGGTCATTGCCACGCAGAACCCGATCGAGTTCGAGGGTACCTATCCGTTGCCGGAAAGCCAGCTCGACCGGTTCCTGCTGCGTACGCCTTTGGGCTATCCCGCCCGCGAGGCCGAACTCGACGTCCTGACCAGTCACCGCGACGGCGAGCCGGTCGATCGGCTCGCGCCCGTGCTGGACGCGGGCCAGATTGTGGAGCTTCAGCAGGCGGTCCGGGCCGTGGAGGTGGACGAGGCGATTCGCGGTTACTTGCTGGACCTGATCGAATCCACCCGGCGCTGCGAGGAGCTTCACGTTGGGGCAAGTCCCCGGGCCGCGCTGGCACTCTACCGTGCCGCGCAGGCGCTGGCCCTGGTCGAAGGCCGGCAATACGCGGTGCCCGACGACGTGAAGCAGTTGGCCGTGCGGGTCCTCTCGCACCGCGTTGTTCCGAAGGGCTACCTGCACGGCGACCGCCGGGAAGCAGTGGAAGCCCTCGTTGAGCGCCTGGTGGACGAGGTGGCGGCGCCGGTGTAGGGGCGCAGGCACGAACTTGCGGTTGAAGGTCATCCTTCAGCGCGTGAAATCCATATGGGTAAGAATCCGAATACGGCCGATGTCTCCGGCAGAAGGGGGGACTGGTCCAGGAGCTTGTTGATCTCGCCGCAAACCATTTCGACCGGCCAGCCAAGACCGTTCACGGTAATGGGACGAGTAGCTCCAGACCAGAATTCCATCAATACTTGCGGCGCCAAGAGCACTTCCTCATTGCGACCTAGCAAAATGGCTATGGCACCGGCGGCCGCGGAACTGCGTTCTGATGTGTGCATTACACTGCGCAGCAACGCATTGGTGTCGATCAGGTAGCGAGCCATCAGTCGTACAGGTTCTCGCGTCGCAGGAACTCATCACTTAGATCCGGCGCCGCAGGACGAGGCGCATTGGCCCAACGCTGGAACGCTTCGACCCGCTGCTGCGCGGTTCCTTGCCGCCACAAGGGCTGGCCTTGGTCGGCTGGCCGCAGCAGCAGCATGTTGCCCACAATCTCCAACTCGAACCGAGCGTGAGGTTGTACACCCCCGATCAACTCTGGGGGCAGGTGCAACCCGCCGTCCTCACTGGTTTCGAGTGTTGGCACAGTCAAGCTCCGAAAGAGGTTTGAAAGAATGGTAAACGAATGGCGCTTTGCGCCGAACATCATTGTAACGTCCATTGTAACATCCGCCTGCACGGGTGGGCAATCGCCGTGCTTTGGAGTTCGAGGGACATCATACACGTGCATTTGATCGTGGGCCGCAGTCGGAGCGGGAGCATTGCGCTTTTTTAGGAGTTACGCGGCATTGGTCAGCGGGGATGCAAAGGCTTTGTTCATCAGGACTTGCCAGTGAAGTCAGGCCGCGTACGACACGTCTTCGCGCGATGTCTCAGAAGCCAATCGCGGTCAAGGTGGAAGCGGAAGGGCGCAAGCCCTCCGGTCCCAGCGTGTGCGTGAATGGCGTAAGTGGGCGCAACGGACGAACCGGACGGCTTGCGCCATGCCGCTACTTCGGTTGTACGACCTGCTCCGTCGCACCCCGCCGCTCGGCGGCGACGGAACACACCGTTATCAATGGAATGTATTTCGCCAATCCGGGCTACACCCTTCTTCCCCCGGGTTTTCACCTGCCGAGCTTGAACGTCCCTCCCGACCCCTGGCCTCTTTTTCGGCCTTGCAATTCAGCGTCGGATTGGGTAGGCTTGGATACATGTACAGGCGTATATGTGTTAGTTGTTGGTTGCTGGTTGCTAGTTCCTAGTGAACGCGCTGACGCGGTGGGAAATGCAGCCAGCCGTAGAAATGGGGGGGCGAATGTGAAAAACGCGAAAATTGACCCCCAAAAAAATCGAGGCCCGGTTTGAGCAGGTCCGCGCCGCAATCCTCGCCCATGCCGCATTTCTTGTCGACTGCGGCTTGTCGGCTGCCGGGGGCTATCGACCAAGGCAAGCTCTTCCGTTTCTAGGTGCAGAACTGCCCTGGCGCGTGGGTGAACCCGGATGCCGAGACATCCGGAACCACCCACCCTACGTCTCGCCTTGCCGCGCGGCCGGGCTGCCACGATACTAGTGTAATGGATGAAGAGTAATGGATGACACAGCACAAACGACGGAACGCCTCGAAGCGAACATCCGAAGCGTGGTCTTGGGAAAGGAAAAGCGGCCCCGGCCGGGTTATCGGTGGCCGTTCACGGGGCGGCGCGGGCAGTTTTCTCCGCTCCACGCGAAGGGGACAGTCCCATTTTCGCGGCGGAAGCGGGGGATTATTGGGCAAAGATGCCCTTTGTGCCGCGAAAATTGGGACAGTCCCCCTGTGAACGGTTACGGTTCTCGTAATAGAAACTGGCCGTCCTGGCCGAACCCCTCGTTGTCCGTATGTCCATCATCGAGCAAACAACCCGCCCGGGAGAACCGGCCTGGCGGCAGTACCTTGCCGGGACGTTCCGGTATGCGACGACCGTGCGCCGGCGGGCGTCGGGGACGTCGCTTACACGCGAAGGCTCTTATTACCTGATCGTCTTTGCCCTGGTCCTCGGCGGGGCCGTTATGCGCGAGGTGAACCTGCTGTTGATCCTTGCCGGAATGATGGCGGGACCGATCGTGCTCGGCTGGTGGGCGACCAGTCGCGGGCTTAGGGGCCTGAAGGTCCAGCGGCGCGTGCCGGAAGGCGTATGCGCCGGCGATCTGATCGTGGGCCAGGTCCAGATAGACAACGAGCGGCCCCGACTGGGCGGGTGGGCTCTCGTGGTCGAAGACTCGCTGGAACGGGTCGGCAACCACCAATCGAACGGCTGGCGCCGCCCCAAGCCTGTTTGCCCGGCCGTATTGTTCCCCTTTGTGCCTGCCGGGCAGTCGCGCCGGGCCATGTACCGCGGGCGTTTGCCCCAGCGTGGACGATACCGGTTGGGGCCGCTGCGCCTTTCAACGCAATTCCCGTTCGGACTGCTGAGAAAGACCCGCGAGGTGGGCAACCACGAAACGCTCACCGTTTACCCGCGGCTGGGGCGGCTGACGCAGCGATGGATGTCGCGGCACCATGAGGCCTTTAGCGGCACGCACCGGCGCGAGCGCCGGCATGGCACGGAGGGCGACTTCTACGGCGTGCGCCCGTGGCAGGCCGGCGACCCGTTGCGGTGGATTCACTGGCGCAGCACGGCGCGGTTGGGGGCGCCCGTGGTGCGACAATTTGAGCAACCGCGCAACCGCGACGTGGCGGTGGTGCTCGAACTGTGGCAGCCGGCGGCACCGGGGCAGGCCCACCGCGAGAACGTCGAGTTGGCCGTCAGCTTCGCTGCGACGGTCATCGCCGATCTGTGCCGCCGCGGCGGCAGCGACCTGCTGTTGGCAACTGATGACGATAGTCCGCTGGTGAACCAGGGTCCCGCTTCGGCCGCGCTGATGCACGCGATGATGGAGCAGCTCTCGGTGGTCGAAGCGCACTCGGACGACCGGCTGCCCGGACTGCTCGATGCGGCGCTGAGGCGGCTCGACCGGGGCACGGAACTGGTGATCGTGTCGACGCGCCCCGTTCGCCTGGCCGATGCGGCCCGATTTGCCGCCCTGTCGGCCGACCCGGGCCGCCGCCTCGCACTCCGCCGCGCCCGCGTGATCGACGCCTCGCACCCGGACTTGGAGGTGTACTATCATGCCGACTGACCGGTCCGTGTTCGTTGAACGGCTGCTGCAAGTCAACCTGGCCGCGCTGGCCGCGCTGGGAACGCTGATGCTGGGCATGGGCGAGCGCAGCGCGACGATGCCCTTGGTCATGCTGTGCGTGGCAGGCGGGTCGATATGGTTGACCGACGTCACGGGGCTTTTCCGGCTGAACCGCCTGGCTGCCAACCTGGGCGCGCTGGTGATCGGGGTGTTCATTCTCACCCGCGAGTTCTCCCGCTTTGGCAGCGAAGTGCACATTCTGGGCGTGGCGCACCTGCTGGTCTATCTCCAGATCCTGCTGCTTCTGCAAAAGAAGCGCCAGCGCGAGTATGTGCAGCTTGCCGTGCTGAGCCTGCTGCAAGTGGTGGTGGCCTCGGCGTTTTCGCAAGGCGTTTGGTTCGGCGTGGTCCTGGCGGTTTACATGATGGCGGGCCTTTCGGCCCTGGTGCTTCTGTTCCTCTTCCGCCAGTGGACTGTCTTCGAGCCAAATCGGGGGGC
>JAVEUP010000093.1:0-30104 GCA_034005525.1 Thermoguttaceae bacterium
CCTGTCGAACTGGCTGGGCAACGTCACGGGCCCGCTGCAGCGTATTGCAGGCGTTACCTCGCTGACCTTGTCGAGCGTCCGCGGATTCCAGACCCTCGGACGGGGCTACCAGCGGAGCCGCGGGGGTTTTGGCGGATTCTAAATGGCTTTTCGTGATTCCAGGAGGTTCGTCTTGGCTCGCAGCATCCTCCGCACAGGGTTGCGGGTGAATCTGAATCTCCTGAAATCGTGCAACTCCATTTAGGCCAAGACCGTCTCGGAATATAACTGTTGCCCATTCGGCCCGTTTCGCGTAGAATACAGTGTGCAGATAGGGAATCTCTTGAGTCTTTGCCAAGGTGTCATCCTGAAATCGTATGTCACCGGTTGGCAGGAGTGGGCTTGAACAACGATACGCTTTTGTAGGCAGACGCAATTTCCCCAGAAGGGTCACTGATGTGCCCGGGAGGATATTGACATGAATGCGGCTTTCCTTACGTGGACGGTTGTATTGGGAGGATGGGTCTTGCCCGAACTGGGCACACCTGAAATGCAGCGTGGCCCGGGAATGGCTCTGCCAACGCCCCGAATGGCGGCCGGCGATTCGCGCGGTGGGGTAGTGAGATCGCCACAGCAGTCACCGAGGCAAGAGCCTGGCATACGTAGTCCGTCGCCTTACGTCGCGAGGGAACCGGCGCCCCGGATGTCGCCGTCGCATACGGCACGGCAACAGATGCCAGCGGTCCCAACCGCTCCCGATGCCGGCGCGGCGTATCCCGGCCAGCACTACCCCGGGGCACCCGGCGCGATGCCCTACGGGACTCCCCTGCCCAACACGGGTTCTGTGCCTTCGCAACCGTACTACTCGCCCACCAGTGCGGCACAACAACAACGCAGCCGCGTCCAGCCGGCGCGTATCGGCGCGGGCATTTCTGCCGGTCCCGGCGCGGGCAACATTGTCAAGCCGTTCTCCGACTACCAGCAACTGCCGATCATCAGCCCGTACTTGCATCTTGAACGCCCTGACGGTCTTGACTTCGACAATTACAACACGCTGGTCAGGCCGTTTGCCGAGCAGTTTCAGCGGAATAACCAGCTTCAGAACGAGGTTCGTGGACTGCAAAACACCCTGGACCAGCAGTATCGGACCATCCAACAGATGAACCGGCAAATGGAGTCCCACCAAGGTCCAGCTCCACCGCGCTACTTCCAGGATACCGGTGGATTCTTCCCGGAGCCGTGATTTGGATCGCCGGTGCGCCGTTTGGACAGTGTGAAGCAGTAGACTACTGGGTGCTGCAAACGTGGGATAGGCTTCCAGCCTGTCGGCTGAAAAGACAGGCTGGAAGCCTATCCCACGCAATCTACTTCCGAGCGCTGAGAATGCGTTCGATCTCGGCCAGTGGCCGGCCCAGCCGGGCGGCGATGTCTGCATGAGGAAACCCGTAGTCGGCAAGCGTGTAGACTTCTTCCGACGACAAGTCGGAATGTGCCAAAGGCTGCCCGCCCGTGGGAACATGCTCGATGGATTCCCCATGGTTTGGTTCAACCTTGGAAGCTTCGCGCAGGGCATTTTCAAGCCGCGAGGCAACGCGGTCGCCTTCGGCAACCATCGCCCGCAATACGGAAATCCGGCTGTCCAACTCCGCTGAAAGACTGCGCGCCGTCTGATGCATTTCGACTTCCCAGCGGGCGAGTTCCGATGGTCCGTCCATGAGCCGGGTAACCGGGTCGGGCCTTGAACGCGGCACGACCAGCGCGCTGTCGTCGCCCCGCTGGCGGGACAGGTAGCGGTGCGCCCGCATCATCATGATTGCAATGGTCAACCCGATCGCCACAAGCAAGAACAGAGTCAGGCGGTCGGTTTGGGCAAGAAGGATCATACGCTTTTCGGGTCGAATGCCTTGTGGGCGACATCGTACACGTCGCGCAACGGCACGTCGTGTTCGTCGGCGATGCGACGGCAGGATTCAAACTCGGGCGAGAACCGGGGCGGCCCATCCGGTGGAAAACCAACCTTGCCCTCAACTTCGCCCCAGGGCGTTGCCACCCGGTGGGCCTTCCTTGCCAGCACCTGGCGTGCCACGGGCCAACGGCGCACGCCCAGCGTGGTGGTTTCGCGGAACAGCACGGCTTCGATTGCCGGCGCATCGGTCGTGCGGCACAGCACGCTCAGGGTGACGCCCGGGCGATTCTTCTTCATTTGGATCGCCGTGGTGAACACGTCGAGTGCGCCGGCCTGCCACAGCCTCGCGCCGGCATGCCCTATCAGTTCACCGCTGGTGTCGTCGAGATTGGTTTCGACAAGACATACCTCTTCCTCGTCGGCAACGGCGACCTCGCCCAAGATCAGACGCAATACGTTGGCCTGCTCGGGCAAATCGGTTTGACCCGCCCCGTAGCCCACCTGGCAGACCGTCATCGACGGCATAGGTCCAAACCGCTCAGCGAGGGCGGCCAGAATGGCAGCTCCGGTCGGCGTGGTCAACTCGGCCTCGATGTGCGACTCGGCCACGGGAACGCCGCACAGCAACTCGGCGGTAGCCGGCGCGGGAATACTCACCTCGCCGTGGGCGATGCGAACGCGGCCGCACCCCGTGGCAACGGGCGATGCCACGACCCGCTCGACCGCCAACAAGTCGAGTCCCACGGCCGTGCCCACCACGTCGGCAATGGAGTCGGCGGCGCCAACCTCGTGAAAATGGACTTTCTCGACGGCCACCCCGTGGACCTTCGCCTCGGCTTCCGCCAGCTTGGCAAAGATCCTTCGCGCCGTCTGCCGTTGCTTGCCGCTCAGTTCGGCACCGTCCAGCAACGCAAAAATGTGGTGCAAGTGCCGGTGCTGATGCTCCGGCTCATACTGGACAATCACCTGAGTGGCTCGCAGGGAGTGTTTCTTCACCTCGCGGACGACAAGCCGGCAACCAGGCAGCCCCAGCGACCCGACCGCACGATTCATCGCGTCCAAATCGGCGCCGGCGTCGACCAGTGCCCCCAACGTCATGTCGCCGCTAATCCCACTCGCACAATCGAAATATGCAATTCGCGTCACTGACAACTCCAAAAGAACCGGACAGGTCCGATATTGTGAACGGTTACTGGCTTGGAAGCTACCGCAGATTACCTGTCTTGTCAATATCGGACATTTTTCGTTTTTCGACGACAACGACGTCGTGCAGTTCGAGCCGCGGGACGGTGATCCAGCCATCGGTGTCGATGGTAAGCGTCCGGCCGTCGATGGCGAGGCGGGCCGCCCGGGCTGTAACGCCGGGCAGCCGAAGACGCACGTTTTCGATAGGCGCCAGCGGCCAACCATATTGCGCGAGGCTGCGCTGTTTCTCTTCCGGCACAGGCAGGCCAAGGCCTCGGAAGCCGGCGTCGCCTTCCGGGTGCTTATGCGAGACGTTCAGTAGTTGAATCCAAAGTTGGCTCGGGTCGTTCGGATTGATGAACAGGTTGGCCACCAGCCACGGCGGCCCTGCAACCTCCAGCGGCAAGGGATCTCGCCGCGTTCGAACCGCGTCGATAAGCTGCCGAGCCGCCGCTTCATCGCGACGTCGTGTCCATGCCAGGCCGGGGTCGGCGGGCAGATGGGTCACGGTGCCGTCCCCCAACGCAAGGGCCGCCGGCCGCGCCAGGTCCACTCCAAACAATTCGGCCAGGAGCGATCGCGGGTGCGGCTCCGCCCATTCGTCGCACGTGCCAGTCTCGGCCGTGGTAATCAGATTGCCGCCCTGCCGAATCCATTGAACCAACTGCTCGGCGTCGCTTAACGACAAGGCCGCTACGTTGGGCAGCACAAGCGTTCGATATCGGACCAGCGTATCCGGATCGGGCAGTTGATTATCGAACACGAACTCGAACGGCACGTGATGGTCGGTCAAGATCATCCAGGTTCCCAATAGCCCGTCTCGGTAGTCGGCCAAATTGTCAGTACCGGGGACGTGGCCGTAGAAGTCGTGGGCGTTCTGCGATGCCAGCACGCCGACGTCGGCCACGTACAGCCGCGAAAAATACGGTTCGCGCTTGGCTGCTTCGGTATGGATGCGAGCAGTTAGTTCAACGGGTCCCTCAATGCCGCCGTGCCAGGTGCTAATGCCGTAAGTCGGGCCGGCCAGCACAAAGGTCAGCAGTTCCAACTCGTGCCATGCCCAGTCCGGTTCACGCCGCGGACCACAGGTGCCCATCAGCCGGCCAGTGCGCCACAAGTCGGTGTGGCCGGGGTTCATGTCGCGTCCCAGCCTCGATTTGAAGCCGAGCATGAGCCACTTCTGCGAGAAGTCGGTTGAGTATCCATGCTGAGAAACGCCGAAGTCGTCGATTCGCCACATGGGCACGGCCGTTTCCCAATCCTTGCCGCCAAACGGCCAGTGGTTCGTGTTGAACGCGCACGTGGCCTTGGGATTCACCTCACGGATCTGCTCCTGGAAAAAGCGGGCCACGTTCAGCAGCCGCTCATTCCGCCAGCGCACCCATCGCTTGAATGCTGGACTGGTCCAATCGACCACAGTGGGCAATTCAAGGCCGGTCTCCTTTCTGAACCTCTCTTCGCAGAAGCTGCAAACACAACCTGGGCGCGATGGATGCGGAATGCCGCCAAAGTAGAACCCGTCGAAGAAGAATCCGTCCAGGTCGAATCCCGCCGCCTGCTGAAGCAGCCTGGCATGATGCTCGATGTAGGGCGAGCTGACAACGCACATTCCTATCCTCGGCCGCTTACTGTAGTCCTTCCCCGGCTCTTCGATGAACTGCATTCGCCACTCGGGGAATTGTCTTGCCGGCTCGAAATCGTCGATACTGCGCAAGTCCTGGGCATTGAACACGACCCAACTCAGAACGCCAATGTTCCGCTGCCGAAGCGCCCTGATGACCTCGTCGAGATATCTGGGCCGGGCCGCAGGATGCATGACGGCCAGGTCGGTGGGAAAGAACACCCGGCCCTGGCCGTTCATCGTCCCCAGCGTCACCATGTTGGCCCGCTCCGCAGTGAGATAGGCCGCAAAGGCATCCGGGTCCGCACTGGGGGGACGTCGCTCCGTGTGGCGGAAACGGTCCAGCAGTCTTTCGGGTAAGGGGGAAGTGATGGGCGGCAGCGTTTTGGCTCCGGCCCTTTCCTCGGAAACGGGCCGCACTTCAATCCCTGCCACGAGAAGGAACAGTTCACGGCCCTCGCGGGCGCCCGCCGCGCGCGGATGCACGGCGCGGCCGCGGAGCAACATCCGTGGGCTCTCGCCGGTCACGTCGCCCGGAACAATGAAGCGGCCCTCGACGGGTGGGTCGCCATGGGCGGTTATTACCGTCGCCCAAGAGTCTCCTATGGAAAAAACCACAGGCTGCGTCAGCAGCGAGCGGACCACCACCTCGTGCGGCCGGCCCGGCCGAACCGGCAGTGCCAGGGAGAACTCGTTCTTGGCCCAACGGAATGTGCCTTCGCGTGCCAGCGGCAGTTTCGATTGCAAGTTGGGCCCTTCTCGGCCATGAAAGCCATCGATCAGGAAGGCATCGTCGCCCGGAGCACCGATGTCGACCCTTGCCGTGGGCTCATTGGCAATGTCATCGCCTGCCACTAGCTTTTCTGGCGCCAGCAGCAGCATCATCAGCAGCGGTAGCCCCGAGAGAAGCAACCGACTTGATTGGAGGGTACGAAAGGAAGTGCGAGGGATACGGGAAAGGAAGCGAAACCGGAGCATACGGTACTCCCAGGCGGGTGGCGGAAAGCAGTAGGGCAGCATCAGCAACTCCGGACTGTTCCGATTCTGGGAACCGGCCGCCGAGTTGGAGCGCCGCTTTCAGGTGGTTTCTTCGCGCCGGCTGAAGCCGGGACTCCGGCAAAACGCAGCCTGCAGCTAGAAACGGAAGAGTCCAACCCAGGCAAGATGCCGATGCATGACACCCAGGATAGCCGAACAGCGATTCGGTTGCCAGTCGGCGATACTCCGGCGTTGAAAAAACCGGGGGACTGGCCTATGATAGGCCGTTTTGGCAGTTTCCCGCTGGCTGTGTCAGGTAGTCGATGAGAACCCGGCACTTGCCGTTCCTTGAAAGGGCCCCTAAATGAGTAGTGAACAGCACGTTGAAGTCCACTGGCACGACCACGCCGTTAGCACCGAGGAACGGGAACAACTCAACGGACACCAGGGCTGCGTCCTTTGGTTCACTGGCCTGAGCGCTTGCGGAAAGAGTACAGTAGCCAATCTGGTGGATCACAAGCTGCACGCCATGGGGGTCCACAGCTTTGTTCTTGACGGTGACAACATCCGGCACGGGTTGAACGCCGGCCCGGGCATGCTCCGCCAGCGGCACGACGAAGAGTTCGCCAAGCGATTCGGCCTGGGCTTTTCGGCACAGGATCGGGAGGAGAACATCCGGCGAATCGGGACGGTGGCCAAGCTGTTCCGCGATGCCGGCGTCATTGCCATCACTGCCTTCATCAGCCCGTACCGCCGCGACCGCGACGAGGCTCGCCAGATGCTCGCACCCGGCGACTTCATCGAGGCGTTTGTCGATGCTCCCTTGGAAGTGTGCGAGGCGCGCGATCCAAAGGGCTTGTACAAGAAGGCGCGGGCCGGGGAACTCAAAGGATTCACGGGTATCGACGACCCCTACGAGGCCCCCGAGCAGCCCGAACTCCTACTCGACGCCGCCACCAAGACGGCTGAACAACTCGCCGACGAAGTCATCAGCTATCTGAAGCAGGCGGGCAGAATCAGGTAGGGACGCTGGTCAGACCACCGATAACCCCTCTGCCCCTCTGCCCCTCTGCCCCTCTCGGGGACAATGCATTCGTATTGACGTGCTGTGCGGAAACGACTATGTTCCGCACCCCTTGGTTGGTTGGCTGCTCGCCAACCACGGCAACTCGTCTTCAGAGTGATTCCCGTATGGGCCCGCTCGCGCCTCTTCTCGATTCACATTGCCACCTGCTGCCCGGCCTCGATGACGGCCCGGCCGATTGGGCCGAGTCGATCGAAATGGCGCGGTGCGCGGTAGCCGATGGAATCGGCGGCGTGATTGCCACGCCACACCAATTCGGGGCCTATGCTGGGAACACACCCAATTGCATTCGTCAACTTACCGGCGAACTGCAGCGGTGCCTTGACGCGGAAGGCGTTCCGTTGCAAGTGTTTCCCGGCGCAGAGGTCCGGGTGGAACCCGACCTGGCACGGCGTGTCCGAACGGGGGAGGCGGTCACATTGGCCGACCGGGGCCGACATGTGCTGGTCGAGCTTCCACACGAAATCTACGTGCCTCTGGAGAAGACGCTCGATGGTTTGCGCCGGGCCGGCCTGGTGGCCGTCTTGGCCCATCCCGAACGCAACCTAGGTTTGCGCAGGCAACCTGCGGTGCTGCAATCCCTGGCCAGGCGGGGATGTCACCTGCAAGTCACCGCCGGCAGCCTCCTTGGCAAGTTCGGCGCAGGGGTCCAACAGTTTGCCGAGCAGCTCGTCGGCAGCGGGATGGTGCAGGTTGTGGCAACCGACGGGCACGGTATCCGGGGTCGGCGTCCGCTGCTGGCGGCGGCGTATCAGTACATTGCCCAGCGTTGGGGAGAGACCGCCGCTGCACGACTTTGCAGCGAGAATCCCACCTGGATTGTCGAAGGCAGCGAGCTATTGTCGGTCAGCCCTGAAGCGTCACGGAGTCCGTGGGGCTCCTGGTTTCGATGGCGTGCGGCGGGTTAGGCAATGGAGAACAGTGGACTACCGGGAGCAGCGAACGTGGGATAGGCTTCCAGCCTGTCTTTTCAGCCGACAGGCTGGAAGCCTTTCCCACGGTCCCGACAGGCTGGAAGCCTATCCCACGGTCCCGACAGGCTGGAAGCCTATCCCACGCAATTCGACAGGTTATTGTCTCACGCGGTAGCGTTTCGCCCTGTGTACTCTTGATGAACGACCTTCACTCAACCGCTGTTAGACAATGCCGGCAACGGCCCGGGCAACGGCTCGGTCTGTTGTTGCTGATTGCGGTTTCCTGGCTGCTTGCGTGTAGTGCGGCAGCCGGTGCGAGTCCGTGGGTCGACCGTCAGCGAGTTGGGCCATTTCAGGTGTACGCCGAGTTTCCTCTGCGCGAAATGGAAACACTGCTGAACGACTTGCATCGCCTGCCCGACGATCTCTGGCAGGCCCTGCGGCTGCCGCCATCCGAGGAAGTCGTCGAGGTCTACCTATTCGGAACCCGGAACAGCTACGAGCGGTATATTGCGGCAAACGCGCCCGATGCTCCACGGCAGCGTCGGGCCCTGTTCGTCCGGCGCTCCGGCTCGAGCCGCGTGTTCGCCTACCGCAGTCGCCATATGGAAATCGACGTGCGCCACGAGTGCACCCATGCATTGCTCCATGCCACGTTACCGATGGTGCCGTTATGGCTCGATGAAGGGCTAGCGACGTATTTCGAGGTCGCGCCGGACACCCGCGCCCGTGGCAATCCCTCGCTGCAAAGAGCTGTTTGGGACGTGCGACTCGGCCGGATGGCCAGTCTAACAAGCCTGGAGAAGCTGGCGAGTGTCGGTTCGTTTTCGGCAGAAGACTACCGTGCGGCGTTGGCATGGGTCCACTTCATGCTCCATGGCCCGCAGGAGGCTCACGCGGAGCTGATCGCGTTCCTCGCTGACATTCGGGCAAGGCAACCTCCCGGTTCGCTGTACGCCAGGCTGCAGCAGCGGTTGCCCAACCTCGATAGTCGGTTTGCAGAACACATTCGCAGCCAGTAGCCCGGAGAAGTCGGCATAACCCATACATTTTCCCTTAAGCGCGTGCTTTGACATGCCGATAAGGCATCCGGGGCATCCTGCGCAGTTCCCTCGTCACATTCGGAGGTGTTTCATGAAGATGCGTTTGCTTGCGGTGCTACTGATGGTGGCTGTCGCTTGCCCGCTGTTGGGTACAGTTGCCGCATTTGCTGAGGGGTCACCCACAGTTGTCGACGTGGCCTTGGGCGAGCGCGGCGTCATGAGCGGACAAGTGGTCGATGTCCAGGGAGTCGCCGCGGGCGGACAGCAGGTATTGCTGACACAAGGCGCCCGGGAGATCGCCGTTACAGCGACCAATTCCGAGGGTTACTTCTCTGTGGAGGGGGTTCGCGGAGGGGTATACCAACTTGTCGCTGACGACAGTGTGGTCGTTGTTCGTGCTTGGGCAGCGGGCACGGCGCCGCCGGCTGCGCAACGCGGCGTCCTTCTGGTAGCCGGGCAGGACGTCTATCGTGGTCAGCAGGCAGTCCGGTCGGCGCGGAACTTCATGGCGCATCCGGTCACTGTGGTCGGCGTTGTGGCCACCGGTATCGCCGTGCCTATCGCGCTGCACCACTCGCGTCGCCGGTCGCCGGCCAGCCCGGATTAGCACGGATCACTGCTTTCCAGTGCAGGCCCACTAAGGGCTTGCGCCATCTTGCCCCACCCTAGATGAACCACCCGGGTTAGGGGCCCCCCTTCTCACAATATGCCGACTCGCTCTTGACGGGGCAGGCCGGTTCTGGGTATAAGCCTGCCCCCAGTCCTCTTGCGGGTGCTCCGCAGACGCGCGTTGGGAGCAATACGACCCGCTTGCTGCAATAAAGCGTAGCGGTTTCCTTGTCACCTTTTATCGCGGGGACCGTTTGCGGAGGTTCGTGCAGGCAGATTCCCTGTGCTGCGCGTGAAGGGGTAGTCCCTGTAATCGGTTGTCAGTTCCATAAGCCTCGTTGTGGCCTGTTCCAAAATGCCTCGAAGACGCAGCGCATTCACGCACGGAACTACCGCCCTTCTTCTGGTCACCGCGGCCATAAGCGGAGGTTGCACACAGCATCATTATCGGGTGTCGAATTTGCCGCCCGAATTGTTCGCGCCTCAGCAGGTGAACCTGCAGAAGATCAACCTGTCATCGCTCAGCGATCCGCCCATTAGCCGTGAGATTGTGCAGCCGGGCGACGTGATCGAAGTGAGCATGGTGACTGATTTCACGAAGCTTACCGCCACGACGACGCCGCTTCGCGTGCCCGACCATGGCG
This sequence comes from Thermoguttaceae bacterium, assembly GCA_034005525.1. Classification (GTDB taxonomy): domain Bacteria; phylum Planctomycetota; class Planctomycetia; order Pirellulales; family Thermoguttaceae; genus PWXP01. The sequence continues at coordinate 9,964 of JAVEUP010000093.1, forward strand.
CGGTGGCGGTACCGCTGATCGGCTACGTGCGAGTTGCCGGCTTGACGCTCGAGGAAGCGGAACGAGCCATAGCCGCCGAGGGCCACGCGCGGGGCATCTTCCGAAACCCGGCCATCACCGTCACCATGAAGCAGCCTCGCTCGGTACGGGTTACCGTTGTGGGAGCGGTCGACGAGCCCGGGGTTTACACACTGGCCCGCGGCAACGCGTCGCTCATGGCGGCACTGGTGGCGGCTGGTGGATTGGCGGAGGAGGCGGGTTCCGAAGTCGAGATTCGGCGAGGGGGTTCCAGCGCCCTTGCCGGCTACGAGTCTGTACCGGACGGCCACGATGTTTCGGGAGTCGTCCCGGCGGCATATCACCAACCGGCAGCCGCCCCCCCTCAGATCGTGAAAGTGGACCTGCTGACGCCGGCAACGCAGCATCCGCAAGCTCGGCAACTACACGACGGCGACGTCGTCCATGTTGCCCAGCAGCCGCGCCGGAACGTGTATGTACTGGGGCTGGTCCGCAAACCGGGCGAGTTTGAAATGCCGCCCGGCGAAGCGCTTCGCCTGCTCGATGTGATTGCCATGGCCGGCGGCGCCTCGAATATGGTTGCCGACAAGGTGCTCATTGTCCGCCAAACGGCCGCAAGTGAGACGCCGGTGAACATCCTTGCGAGCATTCGCCAGGCCAAATCGGGCACGGACAATCTCTCATTGGCTCCCGGCGATACCGTCGTGGTCGAACAGACCCCGGAAACCATCTTCGTCGACGCGTTGCAGAGCGTTGTACGATTCACCTTTGGGGGGTCAGGAGCCCTGTTCTAGACGCATGCATTCCGAACTGCATCCACCCTCCGACGGACGCGCGTGGTCCTCCCAGCAGGACATGCTGCTGATCCACGGCTTGCTGCGCCAGTTGCAGGTGATGCGGTATCGGAAGCAACTCGTCATGGCGATCGTCGGCGCCGCCGTGCTGTTGGGAGCACTGTACTATGCCATCGCGACCCGCTACTATCGCGCTGAGGCGTCGCTGCTGATCTCGCAGAGCGGCCCCAATACGCTCAATTCGTCGGTGACGGGCGAAGAAACCGTCCGTCGCAACACCATGCCTACCGTGGTGAATATCCTCCGCAGCGCCAAGGTTCTGGAGGGCGCCCTCGAGAGGCTCACGCCGGAGGATTGCATCGACTTTGCCGGCAAACCGCGAAGCGCATGGGTTTCGATCTTGCAGAACGGCACATCGGCAAACGCCATTCGCTCCACCAGCATTGTCGAAGTGAGCTACCAGTCCAGGTATCCCGAGGGCGCGGTCAACGTGGTTCGCGCGATTGTGCAGTCCTATCTCGCTTTCATGGACGAAATCCACAAGGGGACTACCAGCCAGATTGTGGCCGTGCTAACCCAGGAGCGGTCGCAAGTCGCGGATCGGTTTGCCCAGCGGCAGGCCGAACTGCTCGAAACGCGGCGTTCCTTCGCCGACCTCGGGCTGCGGTCCGACGGCAAGACCCTGCACCCGCTCGTGCAACGGGCCGTCTTCTTCAACGAGGAACTCATCCGCGTTCAGAAGCGCCGCGTGGAACTCGACGCCCGACTGGCGGCGATCCGCCATGCCATGGGCAGGGGCGAAAACCTGGAATCGCACGCGCTGGCACTGGCCGACATCATCGGCACCGAAGCGTTTACGGCGCAACTCCGGTCCGCCTCGGCCGAAGCCCAGGCCGAAGTGCGTCTGGCGCACGACCTGATCACCGCCCGAGGCGAACTCGCTGCCATGCTTGAGCATCTCGGCCCCCGGCACCCGGAGGTGCTGGCCACTCAGCAGCGGATCCAATTGGCCGAGTCCCTTCTGCGCGATTACCAGGGCAGTTCTGTCGAGCGGACGCTCCGGTTGGCGCCGGGGCAACTCGGCCCCTGGCTCACGGACGTGGTCGGCCAGAAACGCAATGAACTGTGGCAGCAGGAACAGCTTCTCGAGCGGCAGTTCGCTCAAACCAGCGACGAGGCGATTCAGCTTACCGGCCAGTTGGCGCAGATCGAGTTGCTCGAGCGCGACGTGAAGCGGCTGGGCGACCTGAACGACGTTCTTTTGAACCAGATTGCCTCGCTCGATCTACAGCACAGCGGGCAAGAGATCCGCGCGGCGGTAGTCCAAGAGCCTGTCCTGCCGTCCCGCCCCGTCTCCCCCAGACTGAGCCGCGTGGGAATCGTGGCCCTCTTCGGCGGGTTCCTGCTTTCGCTGATGGCGGTCAACGTCATGGAAACCCTCGACGACCGTTTCCGCTCGCTCGAAGAGATCCAGCAGCGACTGGGCACCCCGGTGCTTGCGATGGTTCGGCAATTGCCCGCCCAGGACGGCACCGGACTCGAATCGCTTGCCATGTATGCCAGTCCTACGTCGGTCGAGAGCGAGAGTTTCCGAACGCTGCGCACGGCCCTGACCCTTTCCCATGCCGATGCCCGGCAGATCGTTGTTTCCAGCACGGAGCCGGGCGACGGCAAGACGACCGTGCTTGCGAATCTTGGCGTTTGCCTGGCACAGTCGGAACGGCGGACACTGCTGATCGATGCCGACATGCGCAGGCCGGGCCTGACGAACCTGCTGGGCATGCGGGACCGGCGAGGCCTTTCAGAGGTCCTCCGTAGCGACGACGACCTGGCCCACTCGGCCGCCGCCAATACGTTTGCCACCGGCATGGAGAATCTCGACGTCATGCCTGCGGGGCCCCGGGTATCGAATCCCGCCGAACTGCTCAGCAGTCCGCGGTTCTCCGAGCTGCTCGCCTGGGCCAGTTCGGTGTATGACCATGTGCTCGTCGACAGTCCTCCCGCCCTGGCTGCCAGCGACGTGGCGATCATCGGCCGGTTGGTCGATGGAGTCGTGCTGGTGATGCAGCCGGCCAAGAACCGCCGCCGGCTGGTTACTCGCGTGATCGAGGAACAGGCTCTTTTGAAGATTCCCGTACTTGGCCTGGTGCTCAACCGCATCGGCGCGGACGAGGGCCACAACTACTACTACTATCAGGGCGGCTACTACTATGGCGCCCGATCCGACGATGAACACGACGGCGCCACGCCGGACGCTGCTGAGTTCGACGAATACGACGACGATGTTCCGGAGTGGAGTGTCCATTCCCGCGGTTCCAGGCACCTGACGGTTCCGCGCCGCGCAGCATGAACGGATTGCCCCCATGCGTTCCTTTCACTCGCACAGATCATCCGCCACTTGGCCCCTGGCGCCCAGCGTCCGGCCAACGTCGCCGGACACCGTTCTTCTGCGCGTGATTGATGCGTGCATTCTGGGCTGTCTTTTACTGGTTCCGGCGGTCATGGGCGGGCGGCATCCTTGGGCGCATCTCATCCTGGTGGCCCTTGCCGTGGCGATGCTGGTGGCCTGGGCAGTGCGGGTTTCCTTACGCCGCGACGCCACCCTGCGGCTGAGTCCCGGACTGCTGCTCTTCAGCGGCGGACTGTTGCTGCTGATTGTACAATTGGCGCCGCTTCCTGCCCCGCTGCTGGCCTGGTTCATGCCGGAGTCAGGCGAAATGCTGCCTGTTTGGGGTCCGAAAGCCGGTACAGAGATTGGGCTGGGCGACTGGAATACCATCACGCTGGCGCCGGCGGAAACACGGGGGGCGTTGGTTATTTTCCTGGCCTATGGCTGCGTCTTCTTCGTGGCGGTGCAACACACCCGGCGTCTGGAAGACGTTGAACGTCTGGTTCGCTGGTGCGCGGTGGCGGCAACCCTCATGGCGGCGTTTGGACTGCTGCAATTGGCAACCAGTAACGGCAAGTTCTTCTGGTTCTACGAGCATCCCTTCTCACATACCCACGATGTCGCCAAGGGCGGCTTCGTCAACCGGAACCACTTCGCCCAGTTTCTGGCGCTGGGCATCGGGCCGTTGCTCTGGTGGATGCAGGACGCGCTCGGCCGATTGCGCCGCCCGCCCGGCCGGACCGGCCGGACCGCGGCGGTACCCTCGCCCGCAACCGCCGCGGCGCCCTGGCTAATCGGCGGGGCCATTGGCATTGTCCTGCTCGGCGGTCTTCTATCGCTCTCGCGGGGCGGCATTGCTGCCATCTTCCTGGCCGGCGCCGTGTGTTGCGTTCCCTTGGCGCGACGCAAAGCCCTGCCCGGCACACTCGCCGTCGCGTTGCTCTTGGGGGGCCTGGCGGTTCCTGCGGGCTTGGCACTCAGCGGGTACGACCTGCTGGACCAGCGAGTGGACGACCTGGCCGCCGGTTCCATCGAACGCCTGGACGCGGGTTCGGGTCGTCGTACCGTCTGGACCGCACTGGCCACCGCAATTCCCCAATATGCACGGCTCGGCGCCGGCATTGGCACTCATGGTGAGCTGCATCAGCGCTACCTGACCGTACCCGCCAGCCCGAGTGTCGAGTTCACGCACGCCGAAAACTCGTACCTGCAACTTGCTTTCGAGGCCGGCCTGCCCGGATTGGCCCTGGCACTCGCGGGCATCGGGTTGTGTGCGGCGTGGTGCCTGTCCGGCTGGCGATCTGGGGCAACCCGCGTGGCATTGCTGGCCCCCGCCCTGCTGGCAAGCCTTGCGGCCGTTGCAGCCCATGCCCTGGTCGACGTCGTTTGGTACGCGCCAGGGTGTGTCGTCTTGCTGATCGTCCAGGCGGCCTGCGCCTACCGGCTGCGAGTCATCGGCTGCAAAGCCCACGGCCGCTTCGAGCAGCGGGTGCCCTTGACTCGCCCGATGGCGGTCGGCGCGGTTGCTCTTGCGCTTGCCGCAGGCGTCTGGATGCTGTCGAATCGTGTCGGACCCGCAGTGGCGGCAGGCGCATGGGACCGATTCCAACTTGCGTACGGCAACTGGCACGTTCGGTGGCGCGAGATCGATGAAGCCGAGCTGCGCGAATCGCCGGAAACCCAAAGCCGCTTGATCGCCGCCCAGAAGCGCATGATCGGATGCCTCGAAGACGTGGTGCGATGGCATCCGGAACACGGGCGCGCGCGAGTCGAGTTGACCGAGGGGTATTTGCGATTGTTCGGTCTGACGCAGTTGGGCAATGAGAATCCCATGTCGTTGCGAAACATCCGCGACGCTGCCGTACAGTCGCGTTTCACAACGCGCGAGGCCCTGCAGGCGTGGCTTCAGGTGGCCGTCGGCGAGCACACGCAGTATCTTGACGAGGCCGCCGGGCACGCTGAGGCTGCGGTACGCACATGCCCGCTGCTGGCACGAAGCTATCTCCACCTGGCAGAACTGGCGTTTCTCGAACCAGGCCGCGAGCATGCGCCGGCCGCCCTGGTCGAGCAGGCGGTCCGGCTCCGGCCGATGGACGGCGAAGTACTATACTCCGCGGCAATTGAAGCCTGGCTTGCCGGCGACGGCGACCGCTGGCTGGAACTCGCCCGCCGCGCTTTCCACTGCGGGCCAGTCTATCAGCGCCGGATCATCCACGATCTGGTCGCTCACGCACACGCCGGGCAGCTTTCGGCCACGATCGACCTGGTGGTCCGGCACTTCGACGCGGACATTGCGGGCCTGCGGACACTGGAAGCAGCAGCTTCGCAGCACGGCACGGCAGAACAGCTCGCGCCGCTGCGCCGCTATTACGCGGAAACGGCATCAGCGGCTGCCCGCGGCGCGTCGCGTGGTCAGGCGGCACGATACTGGCTTGAGGCCCAGCGCATGTACGCCCGGCTTGACGAGCACGAGCTGGCCCTTGCCTGTGCGCGCGAAGCTGCTCAGCGCGATCCGAACTCGTTCGATGTGCAGTATGCGCTGGCCATGCGATTGCTCGACCAGAGTGAGTTCGTCGAGGCGGAAAGGATTCTCTACTGGTGCCTGCAGCGCCGCCCGAACGATGCAAGCCTTGAGAACCGTTGGAAACTTGCCCTGAAGCACAAGCTTGACAACCCACACCACGCCGGCGCAAGGAAGGACGGCGTGATGCGATAGCAAACGCCCGCCCGGGTCGGGCCTCGCCAATGCAGCAGGTCCACGCCGTGTGCCGGCGCCCGACAGGATGGCCCAAAGCCGGAAGTCGAAGAAACAAGCAACCTCAGCCGGGCACGTCGCGTTATCGCGGCAGTGGGACGGCTGCCTGATACCGCCGGCATAACCCGGCGGGAGTGGAGAAGGACTATCATGCCATCGCGCAGCGTACGGCGAAGAAAACACAAGGAAGTGCAGCGGCTACAGGAATTGCCGAAGCAACACAAGCCGCATGTCGCCGCGCTCGTGTTGGCCGGCTGGCAGATCGAAGCCCGCCGCCGCGGCCGCTTCCTGCACACCCTGCCCGTCTGGGCATTGGCCGCCGACCCCCACACTCAAGCCGTCGCCGCCGCGCTGGACGCAACGGGTGAACTTCAGCGCGACCTGAACCGAGTATGTGCCGATACAGTTGCCCAAAACGCTTCGTCCCAACTGCTCGCAACCCCGCGCCCGACGGGCGACCGACCCCGGTACCAGAGGTCAAGGCGGTAATCATTCGTGGGAGCGATTGGTCAGCACGGCGGGGATCGAACGCGTCATGAAGCTTTCCTGCATCATCCAGGACAGCATATTGGAACGATTCTCGGGATAAGGCAGACGTCGGTCATGTTAGGACCACACAATCTTCGCGTACCGCGGCTGGTCTGCCGCTTGACCAAGGATACGAGGCCCCAAGAGCCCTTTGCCGCCGTGACGGTCCCTGCGAGCCGACGTGCTGCCCAGTCCATGTTGTCCGTACTTCGACGACTCGATTCTGGAAACCGACAGGGGGTTGCCGGAAAGTTATGCGACGGCCTCCGGACCGCTCTGACGGCCAACGTCAGGATGCTATCGGCGAAACTGCGCGGGAAGAAGACACTGACCCTTCGCTTCAACGCCGCCACGCAGTTTATGCACCTCGCACCGGTCATCGCGAAGCTTCGGGACCACGGTGCTCTTGACCGTATATCGCTCTCCATCCTGACAAATCCAGCCGAAATACCGGCCATGCACCGGAAGCTTGCCGGGTTGGGCCTGGCGGCCCCGGTGCATTCGGATCGCTGCTCGCGATTCTTGCTCTTCTGCGATGGTGTGCTCTCGGTGGACCAAGGCGTGGTTTATCCGTACTTGGGCTGCCGCATGCGGGCGTGCTCGTTTCACGGCCAACCATCGAAGGGGAACACCTACCACAGTTTCAACTATCGGCAGATCAACACCCTGTTCTTCTACGGTCCCCTTATGCGGGACTACTACTTAGAGGCCAAGAAGGCGAATCCTTCGTGGCCGGATATCGCGTGTTACGACGTTGGACAGCCGTTGTCTGATCGGCTGTTCAACGAACGCCCAGACAGGCTGACGGCGCGCCGCCGACTGGGCCTGGAGCCGTCTTGCTTCACCGTTGTCTACGCACCCTCGTTTGAGTACTGCTCATCGTTGGCAACTCATGGTACCCGCATAATCGATGCTTTGCTGCATCTTGGGGTGAACCTTGTTGTCAAACCGCATCCTGCATTCTACAACACTGCGAAGTGTGCGAACGCCTTCAATCAGCACGTCCCGAATATCCGCGAGTGGCGCGAGCAGGTCCGCCGGTACGACGGGCATTCCCGATGTGTCTTCCGCGAAGACGACTCGCTTGATGCGATACTCGCGATTGGTGCCGCAGATGTAATGCTTACCGACTATAGTGGAATCGCTTTTGACGGCATCCTGCTCGATTTGGGTATGGTCTACTGGGATTGCCCCTTGCTCTACTCCGAGTATCTGCCGGAGTGCTATGGAGTCGATGGCGAGGCCGCCCGCCGGGACTTGGCCTGCAATGTGGGACGGGATGCGGGTATTGTGGTTCACGATTGTGCGGAACTTGCAGACGCGATCGCCACTTACCGGGAAGATAGCAGCCACAAGGCAAAGGACCGCGATATCGTAAGACAACGTTTGCTCTGCAATCCCGGAATTGCCGCCGCAACCATGGCGCATGCCGTTGAACAACTGATTGGAGTCAATGCAATTGATTGACGGCGCAAAGAACGTAGCATTCTGGAACTGCGTCGCGCAGCGTTCCAGCCCCGGGTATGGGGCGTTTGCCGGTATGCTAATGCAGGGCCGCGAATTTGAGGCGCTCTATCGCTGCCAGGCCGAGCAGGAACACTTTCTGCGGCTGTTCACGCCAACAAAGGAGGCCCGGATTCTCGAGGTGGGTTCTGGCGGCGGACGCTGGGGATTCTGGCTGGCCGACCGAGTCGGAGACTATGTGGGAGTCGACCTGAGTCCCGGCATGGTGGCGATCGCCGAGGCCGAACGTACCCAACGGCGTCTCTCGAACGTACGATTTGAATGCGTCGACCTGCTTGACTTCAACGGACGCGGCCAGTTCGATCTCGTCTACTTTTCCGGTGTATTGCAATACATGGACGACGCTGTCGTTCGCCAATGCATCGAGAAGGCCGGTTCTCTGCTTCCAGATGGGGGTGTCATCATTTCGCGTGATACGGTGCAAAAGGCCCGAAGAGTGGAAAAGACCGGGGAGTACCCTGTCATCTACCGGCTGGCATCCGAGTATGTCGCGCTGTTTGCAGCCGCAGGCTATCATCTGAAATACTCAGATGTGTCTTACCCGCATAAACGTTTTTCGGGTGTTGCAGCCCGTTTCTACCAGGTGCCGGGTGTCACGTACGGCATGGCTTACACCTTACGCGAAGTGTTGTGCAGGATCGACAACGTACTCGGAAGACCGAGTAGTCTGCGCAGCCACAAACACGGGGACAATCCGCAGGAACATTGTTTCTTCAAGTATGCGAGAGATTAATGCAGCGCGATAACGCAGAAGCAAACGTCGGGGTAATCGCGGAATGGGGCCTTTCGCGACGCTGGCGTCTCTCCAAAGCGTCCTGGATCATACGCCGGCAGGCCACGGTCATCGACAACATGGGCGTGTTGGCGGCAGCGGTCGTTGGGCGGGCGAAGTGCAGCATAGCGCAGACCATAGGCGGGTCCACAGAGAGCACAACATGACGGGCTACGGCGGCGAGAAGTCACAGAATCTGAGATTGGCGTTGCGGAATTCGGTCTTTGGCTTCCTTTCCCTGTCGTGCCGGCTTGTCGGAGCGTCACTCATCTTCGTGATGATTGCCCGACTGCCCTGTATCAGCGTGTCCGGATTCGGCGAGTTGACGTATGCTGCGGTACTGGCCGCATTATCCGTCATGGTGTCGCAGTTTGGCTTTGCGCCTCTGCTGATCCGTGACGTTGCCTCTGATCCGTCCCGCCTGCCTGCGTACGCGCGTTCGGTCGCCTCGCTGCGTCTTCTATTCGCTGTCGCCGCTCTGGCCGCATTGATCGGCTACGTCCATCTAATCGATATGACCGGCCAGGCACGTTGGATTTGTGGCATCATTGCAGTTGCATTCCAAGTCGGGTCCTTCTCCGCCGATCTGCAGGCCATCTTTCAGAGCCGGGAGAAGATGCATCTGGAGTTCGTTGGCATTGCCGTGGAGAACGTCTTGCTAGTTGCGTTGGCGCGGCTTGCGTTTCTGTGGCAGCCGAGTCTTACCGAAGTTGCTTGCATCTTCTTGACTGCAAAGTCGGCTGCGCTGATCGTCAACTATCTTCTTTGTGGGTGGTTCGTGTTGTGGGTCTATCCGGTGGTGAATTGGGGCCTATGGAAGAGCATGTTGTGGGAGGCCACTCCTTTTGCCCTCGCGGGGATAGTTGCGCTCGGCATCGTGCAAATCGACACCGTCCTGCTGCGGGAGTTGAGCCCCGGGGATGCTGAACGAACCGTTGGTCTTTACCAGGCGGCGGTGCGCCTCTTCCTAGTTCCCATGCTCTTGCCCCAGATTGTACTCAAGGTGTTCCTTCCCCAACTATCGAGGATGCACGGGCAGTCGGGTCAGGGCCTGGTGCGCGATCTTGGGCGCGTAAATCACATCTTGCTGACACTTGGTCTGCTCATTGGACTGGTCACGCTCTTTCGTGGTGCCGATCTGGTCCGGCTATGCTATGGTGACAAGCTTGCCGACGCGGGTCCGCTTCTGCAGGTTCTCGGCGCGACGATCATGATGCGTTTCGGCGCCGCGTATACGATCTACTTCACGATCCGGAATCGCATCTGGTTTCGTGTTGTGTCGGCTTTGGTCGCCCTCGCTGCCGTAGTCGCTTTTGACTGGATGCTCATTCCGCGCTACGGGGCTCTCGGCGCGGCATACGCATCCGTGTTGGCACACGTCGTTTACTGGATCCCCTTCCTGGCAGCAACCTATCTCAGCGAGCGCACGGTCAGCCTGGGTTGGCAGGCGCTCCCGGCTCTGGTTGCGGCCGGCGTGTTGGTTGCGGCACTTTGCGCCACCGCGGGCTGCTCCTTGCTGTACATGCTGCCCGTCTATGCGATGGCCGTGCTGTTGCTGACGTTTGTGACGATGCCGCAAGGCGAACGGAACAGGTTCATGACGCATATCCTCTTGAGAGGAGCTTGAGCAAATGTCCCTCAGACATTCCAGGGCAATCATCCTGGCGGCAGGATTGGGCAACCGGCTTCGCCCGCTGACCAACGACAGGCCCAAGTGCCTGGTAGACTACTTGGGAAAGCCGATCATCGTGCAGATGATCGAGCATCTGGCTTCCGTGGATGTCAACTACGTGACCATTGTCTGCGGCTACCGGTCGGACGCTTTGCGCGAACGGCTTGGGAAAGAGCATGCGGGCATCGCGCTGGCCTATATCGATAATCCGGACTATGCTGCAACGAACAGCATGTACTCTTTGTGGCTAGCCCGCGGGCAGCTTGCACTTGGCGGATTCCTGATCGAAGGAGATGCAGTATGCGGCCCCCGGTTGTTCAAGTCATTGGCCCGGATGCCGACGGAGCGAGCATGGTGGGCAGGGCGTGCGTATGCCGGCGAGATTGACGGCTGCGTGTTGACCGCTGAGCCGCAGTCTATGCGGATTGTCAGGCAGGAGATCGAACGTAATCCGGTTCCCGGCCCGAAGCCCGGGCAGTATAAGAGTACTGGAATCCTCTCACTCAGTGCTGACTATGGCCAGGTATTGGCCGAGTGGCTTGACACAGATGTCGATGCGGGAAATGTGAACATCTATTACGATCTGGTCATTGGAAAGCATCTTGATGAGAAGCCCATCCATATCCACGACATCGGCGCCGAACCATGGTTCGAGATCGACACAGTTGACGACCTGCGCCAGGCAGAGCGGTTGTTCCGTAGCGCCGGCCCGTAGGCAGGCACGCGGTTCTGCATGAAGGCCGCCACAGCTTCAGCGGGACGCGTCCGGTCCTTCCAGAGAGTTTGCCCCGGTTGGCACCTCGGGAGTCCCAACATGGCGACGGCACTCTCGGAACCAAGCGGAGCGACGACTGGCCGCCGCTGGTCCGCCGCGCGAGTGTTCGCCGCTGAATGCTGAATACTGTCGAAGCATGCATGGCGACACCGGAGTAGACTGGATGCCCTCGCCAGCACCGTTCCAAATGCACCTCCGCTAACACAAGCATGGCTCACGTCATTTCCCTCCGTTTCGAACGCCAACAGGCAGATCAAGGAGCTAGTCCCTGGTTGCACGTGTCCCTTCGCAGGGCAATGGCGTTGTGCAACATCCCATTTGGACTGCTTCTACTGGCGCACGTGTCGCATTGCACCGACCGCATTATCTCCGGGAGGCTCAACGGCAGCGACAGCGAGGTGACATCGCAGATCAAGATGGCCCTTCTGGTCTACTTGGCATGCATGACCATTGCAAAGGCATCGCAGTTGACTCAGCGGCAAGTCTTCTTCTATTCGGTGCTGGCATCGCTCATGCTTTGGAATATCCTGCTCAATACTTACAATCTCCGCGCCTCGCTGGAGGAGCTGACCCGCTACTCGGTTCCGGCGCTTTTGCTGCTATACGGCTACTTCTACCGCGACAGGCTGGACCATCTGGTGTCCGCATGTTTTGTCGTAACGTTTCTGAACAACATCGTTCAGTGCCTGATGTACTCAGCCTGGATCAGCAATCGCGAGTTTGTGCCGATGGAGGTGCTTTACGGAACCCTGCCGCGGGCAAGCGGCATGGCGGGGCTGGTTGGCTTCAGCGCGATGAATTTCGCGTGCGCCGTCATATCGCATTTCTGCCTTCCACCAAAGCGCCGCCTGTGTTACACGGTCTTCTTTCTGACATTCGCACTTCTGGCCTTTGCCTTCAAGAGCCTGCCCGCCGTAGCTCTCTTTACTGTAGCGATCATTGGGCGGCGAGGGGCACTGATCGTTCCTCTCATTCTCCTGACCGGCACAGTTGGCATTATCACCATTGCACAATGGCGCACAGGGGTCGTCACCAGTGCCTTGCTTGACAGATATGAGTCGTATGGAATCGACGTCACCTCGGCACGACGTGATTCCTATCGGGTGATGTGGGAGAGCCTCGCCGGCGGCAATCTGCTGGGCGAGGGATTGGGATACTTCGGCGGTCCGGCGTCCACGAAGTACGACTCGCCGGCTTACCTCGAATACAACTCCCTTTCGCCGGTCTATTACGGCCGCACGACGACGGACACATACTACCCGCACCTGTTTGTCGAATTGGGATTGGTCGGCGGGGCCTGGTTCTTGGGGATGCTTCTGCTACCGTGGCTGACGTTTCGCAATCGTGAAACGCTCGTACCCTACGCGATTCTCTGTCTTTACCTGTTTGCCGACTCCTTGGCCTCGTTTCTGATGCATTCGCTTGACGCCATGCCGATCACGGCGCTGTTGTTCGGGATTGCGGGCATGAGCACCGTGCGATCCAGCGAAGGCGGGCGCGGGCTTCTGGGAGGGCCCAATGCCAGTAGGCGAAGCATTCCACATATGGTAGAGACGGCTCGCGCGGCCCGCAGTCCTCGCGTTGCTTGAATACCAGGGTTGGCAGCATGCCGGCGTCTCTCGAAGGCTCGGCTTAAGAAGAAACATGGGCACACTTGTGGAAACTCGCATGTCAGAGAGGGACACGCGAATGCGGATATTGATGATTGGCAATGTCTATCCCACCCAACATCAGGTGTGCGCCGTCTGGATGCAGCGGATCGCCGAGCAGATTGCGGTCCAGGGGCACAATGTGGAGTTGCTTGTCATTCGCGGTCGGGCGAGCAGCGCGTGGGGGCGGTTTTTGCAATACGTGGTGTTCTATGCGCGCTTGGCGCTCAAACGGATGTCCAAATACGATTGTGTCTACGTCCATCAGCCTTCGCACTGCTTCCTGCCGCTGTTGGGACGGTCTCTGGGGCGGGCGCGGCTGACCACCCACCTCCACGGCACGGATCTACTGCCGCCAACCTTGGGAGTGAAGGGACGACTGGCGCGGATGTTGACATTGCATGCCTGCCGCAGGGCCGACTTGGTCATTGTGCCGTCGGAGTACTTTGCCCGCAAACTGCTGTCATTTATCTCGCCGGAACGGCTCCATGTATACCCCAGCGGTGGCGTCGATGTCTCAGCTTTTGCCCCGCCTCTGCTGGACGCCCCGAGAGCGGGCAGTCCGCTACAGGTCGGGTGCGCGTGCCGGCTCTTTCCCGGAAAGGGCGTCGACACCCTTCTTGAGGCAATTGCCTTGCTCCCGGTCCCTTTTTGTGTGAACGTCGTGGGCGACGGTCCGGAACGTTTGCGTCTGGAACGGCGGGCGGCAGCGTTACGCGTCGATGGCTGCGTGAAGTTTCTCGGCGCCCTGCCTGGCGACAGCATGCCGGAGTATCTGCGGTCTCTCGATGTGTTTGTTTTTCCCACGCGGCTCATAGAGAGTCTCGGACTGGCTGCCCTGGAAGCTATGGGATGCAGCGTGCCTGTGATCGGCTCGCGCATCGGGGCATTGCCGGAGTACATTGAACACGGCGTTAACGGATTTCTTTTCGAACCCGGCAACGCACGCGAGCTGGCAGAGATGCTGAGGGCATTTTCGCAGATCAATGATACGCGACGGCAGGCGATGCGCGCCAGCGCACGGCAAACAGCAATGAAATACGACACGAAAGCCTGCACTTGCCAGCTACTGAGCGCCTTTCGGCACCTGCTCCGTGAGGCTGCATAACTCAACCGCGCTGAGACACTGGGTCATCGCTTGGATACTGTTCCGCAGATGACGTACGATTCGTGCATCCGGCCAAACCCGTTGTGATTTCTTGTGTCGGCAACCTCATTATGCCATGGCGGAGACATGCCGATTTCAATCCTGCAATTACCCGCCGGCATGACCCAAGAAAGTTTCCCGCAGCATCCCACAGCGTGTCCGATGAACACGTTAGATAACGACAACGCGACGCTGGACAGGCCGGTCTTTATTGTCGGACTCCACCGGACTGGGTCCACTCTGCTGAAGAACATCCTCGACCGCAGTTCGGTATTGGCCATGGCCACCGATGAGATGGACGTATCGAATCCCTGGAAGCATACTTTCGAGGACGACATGCGCCGATTTCGGAATGCGGCCAATGAAGCGGAGTTCCGTGAACTTGTTGAGTTCATCTATTCCGGCAGGATCCACAGTACATTCTGGTCCGAATACCCCTTGCAGGGCATTCCACGAGAGGCCATTCTCAAGCGGCTCAAGAAGGACCTGGCAACGGTGCCCGGAGTCATGAGGATTCTCCTCGACGAGTATCGCCTGAAGAAAGGCAAGCAACGGGTGGGCGTCAAGTATCCACTGCACGTCAGCCGGCTCGACCGGCTCTGCCAGTGGTTCCCCGACTGCCGGGCAATCCTGCTCACGCGGGATATCCGGGCGATTTGCACGTCCAAGCTTAACGACGAGGCGACGGTACGACGCAAATCGCGAGGATGGTTCGCGGGTCTGGTGGTGCATTACGTTACGTTGCTGCTCTTCCTGTTCGACTACGTTTGGTCGGCTCGCGTATACTTGCAGAATCGGATGCGGAACAACCTAACCTTGATACGCTATGAGGACCTGGTGGCTTGCCCCGAAGAGACCGTGAGAAGCCTGTGCGAGTTCTGCAAAATCCCTTTTGAGAAGGGTATGCTCGACGCCACCGGGAAACCTTCCAGCATCAGCACTCGGCCCCAAGAGGGCATTGACCGGAGCCGTGCCTCCCATTGGAAGAGCCGCTTAGGCAGGGTGGACAAGTGGTTGGTCCGGCTCATTGCCGGACGGAGCATGAAAGTGTTTGGATACTTCTGAAAACGCAATTCCACGTATCCACAGGATTAGTCTTTGGATGATCCACCTCGTTCTCACCCTCGACTACGAGATATTTGGAAGCGGTGCGGGCGATGTCCTGCGCGACATCGTTGAGCCGACCAACCGCATTCTTGATCTCTGCGACCGGTACTCAGCCGTCTTGACCATCATGTTCGAGGTGGGCGAGTATTGGGCTTTCCGGGAGGCGGAGGAGCAGGGACTCCTTCGCTTGGACTACTCACCTGCCGGGGAGATGGAACAGCAGGCCCGAAGGGCAATCGCTCACGGACATGACGTGCAGCTCCATTTGCACCCGCAATGGCTCGCAGCAACTCTGGACGGCGGCATTTGGCGGTTGCGGCACGATTTGTGGCGATTTCCCGACTTGCCGCACGGCCTCGGTAGCCGGGATGACCGGCTCTCAATGACAGGGGCGCTCTGGCAAGGAAGGCAGACGCTGGAACGCCTATTGACACCGGTGCGTCCCGCCTACCGCTGCCGCGCGTTCCGGGCCGGTGGCTTCTTCCTCCAGCCCGCCGCCGGAGCAATTCGGGCAATGCGGTCGGCGGGCATTGTCGCGGACAGTTCGGTCGTTCCAGGCTATTGGTCGGAATCCCCATGGAGAGTCGACTATCGCCGTGCACCCGCTGACCAAAGCTACTGGTGGTCCAGTGCTGACGACGTGGCGTCAGTGGGAGCGCTGGGAACGCACATCCTCGAATTACCGGTGTTCTCCCGAAATGGACGCTACTGGAACACTTTTAAGTGGGCAAGACTGCGCCCGGCGTTGAAGAGGGCGCGGTTGGAGCAGAGAGATGCGCACTCCAGGGTGAAGGGCGCAGCGCGGAGCACACCCTCACCGATGTCGGTACTGCGTAAGCTGATAAGCACCCGCGCCATAACTGTCGACTTCTGCAAGTTGAGCGCCGCCGACATGCTTCATGCAGTAGGCGCGGCTGTTGATGCCGTCCAACGGAGCGCGGGAAGCACTGTGCCCTTGGTGATGATAGGCCACAGCAAGGACTTCTGGAATGACCGGCATTTTGAGTCGTTTCTGCGAGGCATGGAAACGCTGGACCATTTCAATGGCCAAGTAACCTTCGATTCCATGGATGGAGTTGTTGGCAGGATTCTGAGGCAAGAGCATTTGCGACAGGTCGCGTAGGAGTCGCTGTGTGTGCAGTAACGGAAGATAGCGTCGTGGTCATGAACCGGAAGCACCTGGCGGCTTTGGGCGGCAGTACGCCGGCGGGTTTCGGCGAGGAGCCTTCGGCTCGCCGTCTGGTTGAGCGTTTCTGTCTTCGAGACAATCTGGCCACATGGGACCCGTATGATCTTTGGAAGACCCGGTTAGGAGCCGCCGTCAAGGATTTCTACAATCACCATCCAGAATTGGGTCTAGGACCCGCCGCGATTCTGACATTATACGACATGTACGTGAACAATCGCCGCCGATGGCTGTACCGCCGCCAGGAGTATCCGATTGTCCGTGCAATGGCGGTCTTGTCGCTACTCAACCTGCATCGTGCAAGTCCCCACCGAAAATACCTTGATTCTGCGAAGGCGCATCTCGACTGGCTTGCGTCACATCCTTGCTCAGGATACAATGGTGCCGGTTGGGGCCTCGGATTTCCGTACGCGGTCAAACCGGGGGTTTCGTACGACGACAACACCCCCCTCTCAACAATTACACCGTACTGCCTGGAGGCGTTTCTTCAATACGGCGCCACAGTCGGCGACGGCGCCTTCGGCTGTCTCATCCCACAGATTCTTCAGTTCTTCGATAAAGACATCGTGGTCATGCAGGAGAACGATCAATGGCTAGCCACGTCCTACGCTCCATGGCGCGATCGCATCGTCATAAACGCCGTGTCCTATACGATGTACAGCCTTTCGCTATTGCTGCCTCACACTCCTACCCACGACAAGTCGAGGCTCGAACACAAGATCGGCAAATTGTGGCGTTTCGTTCAGGCCCAGCAACACGGTGATGGCTCCTGGCTGTACTCACCGGAAGGGAGGCCGTTTGTCGATTGTTTTCATTCCTGCATCGTGCTGAAGAATATCTTCAAGACCAACCGCAACTTTCCATTGAGGGACAGTGCGGCAGTGATCGAGCGCGGATACGCCTATCTTAAGAACAACTTCGTGCACCCGGAGTTGCACTTATGCAGGAGGTTTTCCAAGGCCAACAAGCCGGGCATCATTCGGTTCGACCTGTACGACAATGCCGAGATGCTGAATCTCGCCATCTTGCTCGGTGATGGCTCTCTGGCGACCCGGCTATTACGGTCAATTGACGGCCACTTTCGCACAGGCGCCGAAATCTATTCCGTTGTCGACATCTTCGGGCGAAAATGGAACAAGGATATGCTGCGATGGGCGGTCATGCCATATTTGCACGCTCTATCACAGATTGCGTTGTGAATCATGGACCACTGGAGGAACCAGTTGTGAAAATCGATGGCACAGCACTTGCGGAAGTGTGCTCGCACCATCGGCGGATGGGTGCTCGGTTGCGTTTCAAGGGCCTTGCTTATGAAAGGTGTGCGGAGCTGCCCCTCGTTATCGATTGGTTGCGCCCCCTTTTCGACAAGCGCATTCGATACCTAGACATTGGTTCCGGTGGCGAATCGGCGCTTCCATCCTTCTTTCTGCGGCACACGAGTTGGGATATTGTGTGCGTGGACAAATGCGCATGGGTCCAGCGGCAGTACGAATTGGCCAGACGCGTCATGAATGAACGGCGGTTTCGCCACCGGTTCCGCGTGATCAACCAGGATTTGTTGACGACCAAGCTGCCCGCGGACAGTTTTGACGTGATCACGAGCATTTCGGTAATCGAACACTTCGAGGGAGAAACGGATTCGAAGGCGATGGCGGCATCGGCACGATTGCTGCGACCCGGAGGGCACTACGTCTTTACCACACCCGTCAATGAAGGGCATTTCCGTGAGTACTATGTGCAGCGCCCCGTCTACGGCGAGTCCTGCGCCGCCGGACCGGTGTACTACCAGCGACACTACGACTCGGCACGCCTGCAGAGTCGCCTCATCGACCCGACGGGACTGGACGAGGAGTACCGGGTCTTCTTCGGCGACTTTGGATTCCAATGCTTTGAAAAGGTCTTCAGCGCAACGCCATGGCCAATACGGACTCTGTATCGGTGGGCACAGCCGTGGTTTGCCCGCAAGTTTCTCAGCTATAGTGAGACACCGGTCAGCCGTGAGACGATGGGGATGAACACGGCGAGCGGGGTGATCGTGGTACTCAGGAAGCCGTGGGAGAGTGCGGCTCAGCCGGCCCCCGAAGGCCGGGACGGGCGCCCGATTGATTACATGTGCCTTCCTGACTCCGATGCTTGAGGTCCTACATGTGCGGGATTCTTGGAACAGTCAATCTGCCGTTTACCGACGCGACGCTTGACAGGCTGGCACATCGCGGCCCTGACGGCAAGGGAAGCGTAGTGCAACGGGTTGGAAGTCATCTGATCCGCCTGGGACATCGGCGTCTTGCGATTGTGGATGTTTCCCACGCCGGACACCAACCGATGCTCGCTCCTGAAGGACATCCGGTCCTGGTATTCAACGGAGAGATTTACAATCATCAACAGCTTCGTCAGAACCTGCGACATGTTTCCTTTCGCGGTCACTCGGACACTGAAACCGTCCTGCACCTCTTGGCACGCGAAGGTGCTGCCGCGATCAGCCGCCTCCACGGCATCTTCGCCTTCGGACTGCTCGATGCCAGCCGCGGCCGGCTCTTCCTGGCACGTGATCCATTCGGCGTCAAGCCGCTATACTACTGGCAGCGAGGCAATTCACTCGTATTCTGTTCGGAACTAAAACCGATTCTGGAACTGGTTGGCGGTACGTTCGACCGGGAAGCCCTGGCGGAATTGCTGCGGCTGCGTTACCTGCCTTCCCCGGACACTTTGTTTGCCGGGATCAAGAAGGTCCGACCGGGACACGTCGTCGAGGTCGACCTGTCGTCCGAGGAAATCGCGTTAGCGGAGAGTTCTTACGCCCCGCTTGGCTGCGAGCCGTCGCGGCTAACCTATCCGGAAGCCCTTCAGGAGTATGGCCGACTATTCGAACGGGCCGTCCGGCGGCAGTTGATGGCCGACGTGGAGTTGGGCGTGTTGCTCAGCGGAGGAGTCGACTCGGCGCTTGTGGCGCAGATGGCCCAGAAGCACTCCCCGTACCGCCTGAAAGGGTTCACCGTTGGCTACGCCGATCGGGACGATTCGGACGAAGTAGCGGACGCCTGCCGGACGGCCAACCATCTCGGACTGGACCACCGCGTTGTGCGGATTGGCTTCGACGACTTCCTCGACATGCTCCGGCGCTGTGTTGCGATCGTCGAGGAGCCGCTGGCGACGACTTCGCTAGTGCCGATGTATTTCCTCGCGCAGCTCGCTTCAAGCGACGTCAAGGTCGTTCTTTCGGGTCAGGGCGCCGACGAGCTGTTGGGAGGCTACGGACGTTATCAGGGTGAACTCTACGCCCGGTTCATGCCGCCTTGGGCGGCCCGCATGGCGTTACCACTGGCGCGGGCTATGGGTGTGAAGCGGGAACGGGTCCTCCGCGGTCTGGAGAGTCTGCGGGGAAAGTCGGCTCCTGACCGCTTCCTGGCCGCCTACAGCGTCTTCAATCCGCGGCAGATACAGCGGCTGCTCGGCACGTCGGATCGCCGTTCCGGCGAACGGATGGCGTACTGGTACGATCGGCTGGACCTGACCGCGAATTGGCATTCGGCGGCAAGTATGATGTCGCTCGATCTCCGAATGAACCTTGCCGACGACCTATTGTTGTACACCGATAAGATTACGATGCACCACGGGCTGGAGTGCCGGGTGCCGATGTTGGACATCGAGCTTGTGCGTTTTGTGGAGGCACTGCCTGTCGAATACCGTATTCGGCTGGGCCGCACGAAGATCATCCACAAGGATTTCGCCCGGTCAGTCCTGCCGCCTGCCATCGTGAAGCGACCCAAGAAGGGCTTTCAGTCGCCCACCGAGAGATGGTTCCGCCAAGCGGGGGTGTTGCGAGAG
>JAVEUP010000094.1:0-30054 GCA_034005525.1 Thermoguttaceae bacterium
CGCAATCTTGTTCGGTTCGGCTCCATCCATGCCCCATAAGAAACACCAAACCCGCCCTCCGAGTCAACACCATTTTCACGGGGTTATTGAGAACTTACGACGGTTTGTCCTGGTAATCCTTCAACCGGGCAAAGCCCAAAGCCGTCAACTTCGAGTACTCGAAACCGTCGCGGAACAGGCGTATCCGCTTCTTGACAATGCCGTTTTGGGCCAGTGCCTCGGCTTGTCCCAAGTGCCCTTCACATCGCTGTAGAAGTTCGTCGGGAAAACAGGCCAAATACAGGTCTTGGGGCTTTTCATGCGACACGTAGTCGTACGGCCGGCCCAACGTCTCGGGCAGCATTAGTTCCCAGCGGCGCCCGGTCTTCTGATAGTAAGCCTGAAAGAAGTCCTTCATGGCCGCAGCCGATTCTGCAAAGAGTCCTTTGCAGAACTCGTCGAGCACTTCGTCGGCATCCCGATTCGGGTCGCGCAGCAGTTGGGCGACCAGATAATAACTCGGCGCGTGGATTCCCCAACTGTTGTTCCCGCCGCAGAAGTAGAAGCTGCGGACGCCGGCCGCCGCCAGCCGCTTGAACTCGGCACCCACACCGGCGACCGGCATGGGCACATAGTTGCGACTCTCGCTGACGAACCAGTAGACAAACGCCGAGAACTGGTCGTGGAACTTCGTCCACCGCTCGACAGCGCCGGCTGTCGGATGGCACCATTCGACAATCACATTATCGGGAAGCCCTTGAAGTTGCCGGGGAACCTCGCCGGTCGGGCCATAGGCCAGGATGACAAGCTTCCGGTCCGGATGCGTCTTCTTGAGTTCGCGGGCAAGGAAGTCGTGAAACACCCACACGCGGTCGGCCGGAACGCCCGGCAGGTACCATCCGTTGATGCGGTAATCGTCCATTGACTCGCATGACTCGCACTGGCAGCGGCGATACCCGTCGACCTGACACAGGACGACCATGTCGTAGCCGGGTGTGTACAGTTCCTTCAGGTTGTCGGCCGCCTCGACCCACATCTGCCGGTTCGACGTGCACAGGTAAGCGTGGCGCCGATCGCCGCGGGTGCGCTTGCCGTCGATCAGTGCAAACCACTCGGGGTGGTCGTCAAAGTATCTGTCGGGAGGAATCAGGACGCGCCAGAGATGGCATCCCACTGGGCTGATGAATACTTGCTGTCCGAAGAAGTTGCGTTGCGCCCAGGTGGACCGCGCAAAACTCCCTCCGCTCGACAGGCGATACAGCGTCTCTTGCCGGTCAAGCGGAGGAACGCTCAGACTCTCGCAGCGCGGGACCACTTCGCCCAGATTGCCGGGTATGAACCAGCGGATGCCGCAAACGTCTTGAAGGAAGGCACTCACCGCATTGGCCGTACCGCGCTTCGCGCGGTAATACGGATCGTCGGGCAGGAGCCGGGCATCGTTGCCCGCCAGTACGAGCCGGCCGGGCGCGGTCAGAAGCCGGAACGAGTCGCCGGCGAGCGAGGACAGATCGACGCCCATTTCACGCGTCAGCCGACTCGGCCCGACCAGCACGAGAGTGCCTTCCGGCGTCTGCGAGTCGTCGGTCATCGGCAGCAGCACACCGGTCATCTTGCCGATGTACTCTTGCAGTTCCTTGGCCGGGACTTGCTGCAAGTCGCTCGCATCCTTCGCAACGACAATCGTGGCCTGCGGTTCCGCGTTGTGAACCAAACACACGGCAGACTCCGAATCAGGTCCCGGCTCGCCGGCCACGCCCAACAGGGGAG
Source organism: Thermoguttaceae bacterium (assembly GCA_034005525.1). GTDB lineage: Bacteria > Planctomycetota > Planctomycetia > Pirellulales > Thermoguttaceae > PWXP01. The sequence continues at coordinate 1,747 of JAVEUP010000094.1, forward strand.
TTGCCAGAATAACCCACGCGCAAGATAGTGAGCAGCATTTCACGTGTACGCCTCCGGGAATTGTCGGCCTGGCAAGACAACCGGACCGCCGGGATTTTGATCCCGCGTGATCCGCAACGCATCCGGTCATCTTGACATCGAATGCGAACCGCGTCAAGGCGGCAGGAGGTTTCCACACAAGAGAGTATCTTCCGGCAATCCGACAGTGCAACGGCTACCAGCCGCCGCCGAGCGCGCGATAGAGTGCGACCAGGCTGGCCGCAACGTTGGCTTCGGTAGAGGCCAGTTGGTCTTCGGCCTGCAGCAGCGATCTTTGCGAATCGAGCACGCGTTGGAAATCGACGTCGCCGCCGGCGTAGCGATGCTCCGACAGTTCGACCGCGCGCTGGTTCGCCTTGACTTGCTCAGCCAGATGTTGGCTCCGCTGCTTCTCGCGCACATAGCCAACCAGCGCGTTGTCCACTTCCTCGGCCGCACGGAGGACTGCCTTCTGATACTGGACGACCCGCTGCTGCTGCCTTGCGTCTTGAACTTGCACGTTGCTCCGCAGCCGGCCGAAGTTGAGGATGTTCCACTGCATCCTGGGACCGACGCTGGCGCCGATGGCGTCGGCGTCGAAGAGCTTGCTGAAGTCCTGCGCGTCAAGGCTGAACGATCCGAGGATGCTGAACTTCGGATACATCTCGCCGATTGCGGCCCCAATCCGGGCCGTCTGTGCGGCGATCTCGCGCTCGGCCCGCCGGATGTCCGGCCGCCTGCGGAGTAGATCGGCCGGGATGCCGATGGCGATTTCCTCCGGCGGGCTCGGAATGGGCGCCGGCTCGGCCATCAACTGGTCGACGGTTCCGGGCGGCGTCCCCAACAGGATGCTTAACCGGTTGACGGCGAATCGGTAGCCGGCCTCCAGGTTCGGAATGCCTGCCGCCGTACTCTCCAGGTTCGCCCGCGCTTGGGCTACGTCCAACTCTCCGGTAAGCTCGGCGTCAAAGCGCCGCTGGGTCAACTGCAACGTCCGGCGCTGGGTTTCCAGGTTCTCTTGCGAGATTCGGATTCGGCGTTGGAATGCCCGCGCGTCGATATAGTTCGTCGCCACGTCGGCCAACAGGATAACCATGGTATCGCGATAGTCTTCGACCGAGACGGCAATATCGGCGTCGGCTGCCTCGACCAGTCGGCGGAGGCGGCCGAATACGTCGATTTCCCAGGAGCCGCCGAGGCCGAACGACCATTGGTCGACGGCGTCTGCCATGGGGAATTTGATGTGGCTGTAGGCGGCGTCCTGCAACACTTCGGGGAACAGGTTCCCGCGAACGATTCCCCGCGCAGCCCGGGCCTCGAAGATCCGCAATGCCGCCTGACGGAGGTCGAGGTTGTTCTGCGCGGCTTCCTGGATGAGTGTGTCGAGGACGGGGTCCTGGAAGCCTTCCCACCACTCGGCGACGGCACGATGGTCGTCTCGGACTGTGGCATCGGGCAGTTCCCGCCAGGTTTCGTGCAGCAGAGGCGCCGGCGGGCCTCCGTAGTCAGGTCCGACGCGGCAACCGAGGCAAAGGGCGAGGAAGCACGCACACGCCGCAACCACCCTTAACGCCATCACATTACCCATATCACCAAACCTCTCACGTCCTGGCCGCTCTTCAGGGCTGCCGTCTTGCTTCCTCTGTGAACTCGCGATCGCGCCACCTATTAAGCTGTTCGGGTTGTTCTGGTTTTCCGGATTAGCGAAACGGGGCAATTATGGTGAAATTAGGCGCTCGGGGAGAAAATTCATCCGAAGCTGTCTCCGCGGACGTTCGTTCTGCAAATTAAGTATTTGGGAGAGCGCGATTTCGCCTCGTGCTAACCCGGATTATTCATGATAGGTAGGGTGGGTCAAACAAGCCGCTTTTTTGGTGGGTCATCGGTCGCTGCTTCCGGTGTGATTCTAGGTCGCGGGCTGTGAATCAGCTTGGTTGCGGCTTGTGCAGACCCACCAATGACCCACGCGATCTTGACCCACCCTACGTATATGAATAATCCGGGCTAACCATTTCAGCGGGAATACTTTACCATAGTGCTGTGGGTTACTTTGTCGCGCCCTCCCGCAAACGGTCACGCCTAACTGAGACCCGAACAGACCTTGAATCCCATGCTGCCAAGCATCTGTCCACTGGGCTGTCTCTGAACATGAGCAACCACACACCAGTAACGCATCCTCCATCGCGGACGGCGCCCCCTCATGCTGCCGGAAGCCGTGCCCGGGGAGGCGTCCCGGGAGATACAGCAGGCTTGCGTGCGCAGCTCGCCGAGCCCTCGGTACGAGCGAGTATTGCCGCTGGGGGAGCACGCCGGCCGTTCGGCCGGACAGTGCGTAGGATCGTGCCGGTTCTTCTTCGTTCGGGCCTGTCGATGCTGTTGCTGGGCGGGGCGGTGGCCGCTTTTGTGGCGTTGGGGCAAAAGGAGGCTCCGCCGACAAGCGAGTCCACTGCCGTGCCAAAACCCGTCGTTGAAGTTGCGGCAGTCGAGCCGCACGCCGAGGGTATCGACTTCGACGTGGACGGTGTCGTCGTTCCCTTTCAGCAGGTGGAAGTGCCGGCGGAAGTGGCCGGGCGGATTGCCTACCGTTCGGACAACTGCCGGGTCGGCCGCACGGTTGCCCAGGGTGAGTTGCTGTTGAAGGTCGATGCGGGAGACTACGAGTTGGAGGTGCGGCGGCTGGAAGAGGCACTCCTGGAAGCGCGCGCCAGTGTCAGCGAGCTGGTGGTCGAGACCGAGTCGCGAAAGCGGCAGATCGAGCTGGCCGGAGAAGACCTGGCGATCAAGCAGCGCGAGGTCGCCCGATATGAACGCATTGAAGACCCCGGCGTCTATTCAAAATCGGAACTGGACACAGTGCGGCTGAAGGAGTTGCAGGCGCGGGCCGCTTTGCAGACGGAACGCGACCAGTTGAGCCTGCTGGAGGCCCGGCGCAACCGGTTGACCATCGCCTGCGAACTGGTCGAGCGCCAATTGGAGAAGGCGCGGCTGGACCTTCGCCGCACGGAAATCCATTCTCCGATCGACGGGATCATTGTCCGGGAGCCGGTCGAGCGAGGGACCTACGTGCAACGCGGCGGCGTGGTTGCGGTAATCCAAGACACCTCGCAGATGGAGATCAAGTGTTCGCTCAGAATGCACCAGATGCACTGGCTCTGGCAAGGCTTTTCTGACGCCACGGAGGCCGTTCCCGAGGCGCCGGGCTACGACTTCCCAGAGACTCCCGCAACGGTCGTCTACAAGATGGGCGAAACTGAATATCGCTGGACGGGAACGCTTGTCGACTACGACGGGGCGCAAATCGACCAGCAGACGCGGATGGTCCCCTGCCGGGCGCTGGTGCAGAATCCGCGCGACGTGGCGGCGGCTGCCAAGGGCGGCGCGGCCGGCACGCCGCCGGGGCTGATGGCGGGGATGTTCGTTACCGTGCGGGTTCACGCGAGGCCGCGCATCCCGATGTTCCGGATCCCCGAAGCAGCGGTCCAACCGGGCAACCGGCTCTGGTTGGTCGACGAGATTACCGGAGACAACCCGCGCGAAGGCCGGTTGCGGCAGGCGCGCGTCGAGGTGGCCTATTCCGGTGATGCAACGGCGCTGGTGTACGGGGGCGAGGCCGCGCTGTCGGCCGGCGACCTGGTGGTCGCCTCGCCGGTCTCGGTCCCGTCCGAGGGCATGGCCGTTGAGTTGCTTCCCGCAAACCACCCACAGATGCGCGGTCACCTCGCCGGCCCCGCCGGAGTCCAAGGCAACCATGCCGTTTCCACAGTGCATTAGTCCATTGCATGCAGCCGCTGGACGCTTATCCCACGTGAAGCCTGCAGCATTGAAACGTCGGCATTCTCCATGAAAGCACTTGTCCGCTGGGCCATCGAGAACGCGCCGGCCATGAACGCCGTCATGGTTGCCGCGATCCTCGTCGGCATGGTTTCGCTTGCTTCTCTGCGGCGCGAGACGTTTCCCGAGTTCGATCTCGACATGATCATGATCACCGTGCCGTACCCCGGCGCGGCGCCGGAGGAAGTGGAAGAGGGCATTTGCCAGAAGATCGAGGAGGCGGTCCGCTCGATCAGTGGCATTAAGAAGGTCACCTCGACCGCGTCGGAGGGGATGGGCTCGGTTACCCTGGAGTTGGAGTCGGGCGTACGCGACGCCAACCTCGTGCTCGACGACGTCAAATCGGCGGTGGATCAGATACCGACGTTCCCTGAAAAGGCCGAACGGCACGAATGCAAGCTCGCGCAAATCCAGGAGGTAGTCGTACAGGTGGGCGTCGTCGGTCCCGATCGGCACGGCGCCGAAGCGGAACTGCAGCTTCGCGAGGTGGCCGAGAGGGTCCGCGATGAACTGCTGCTCCTGCCCGAGGTGTCCCAGGTGAACCTCACCGGAGCCAAGGACTACCAGATCGACATCGAGATTCCCGAGGCGATGCTCCGGTCGCACGGGCTGTCGCTGAGGGAGGTGGCTCAGCGCGTGCGACGCGAAAACCACCAGCTTCCCGCTGGCACCATCCGGGCGAAGTCGCAGGAGGTCCTCGTACGAGGCTACAACCGGCGGCTCTGGGGCGACGATATCGCCCGCCTCCCCGTGGTCACCACCCCCGAGGGCGCCGTGCTGACCGTGGGCGACCTTGGGCTGGTCCGCGATGAGTTGACCGACTCGACCAACGTCAGCCAGTACAACGGCCGCCCGGTCCTGGTGCTCGGCGTGCTGCGCAACACCAACGAAGACGTGCTGAAGATCGCCGACGCGGTCCACCAATACGTGGCCGCCGTGCAACCGCCCGCCGGATACCAACTGGAAACCTGGGGCGACCGGTCGGTGGAAATTCGCGGGCGCCTCGACCTGCTGGCGAGCAACGGTTTGCAGGGACTGTTGATCGTGTTCCTGCTGCTGGCCGTGTTTCTGGAGCCGAGGCTTGCCTTCTGGGTGGCCATGGGCATTCCGTTCTCCCTCTTAGCTACCGCCGGATATCTGTACTTCACCGGCCAGACGCTGAACATGATGTCGACGTTCGCGTTCATCATGGCGTTAGGGATCGTGGTTGACGACGCCATCGTGGTGGGAGAGAACATCCACGCGCACCGGCAGATGGGCAAGCCGCTGCCGCGCGCCGCGTTGGACGGCGCCGTCGAAGTAGCCCCTTCTGTGCTGGCCTCCGTCTCGACCACCATCGTCGCCTTCGTCCCACTGCTGTACGTTTCGGGAATGATGGGCAAGATCGTGGCCGTCCTGCCCGTAGTTATGATCGTCATGCTGGTAGTCTCCCTGGCCGAGTGCGTGACCATCCTGCCGTGCCATCTATCGCATCGGGGCGGCGCGGTGTTCATCTTGATGGACTGGGTGTTCTACCCGTTCCGTTGGGCGCTCCGGCTGCTCGAAGCCGTCAATCGCTGCGCAACGGCCGTGCTCGATTGGTTCGTGCAGACGGTCTATGCGCCGGTCCTGCACGTGGTGCTGGAAAACCGCTCCGTCTTCGTCGCCGGATGCGTTGCCATGTTGATCCTTTGCGGGGGGCTGATCCGCGCGGGCGCGGTGCTGTTCGTGATCTTCCCCAAGTTCGACAGCAACAGCATCCAGGCGTCTATCACGTTTCCCGACGGTACGCCCGGCGCGGTGACCGACCGCTGGGTCCGCCATACCGAGGCGGCCTTTTGGCGGGTCGCCGAGCGGCTTAAGCAGCAGGGGACCCCGGTGGCGAAATCCACTTACTGCCTTATCGGCGGCCAGGTGACGCGTCGCGGACCGAGCATGGGCGGCGGCGGCGAAGGCACCAGCCATCAAGGGGCCGTCCAGGTGGAACTGCTCGACGCCGCCGATCGCGCCGTCCCGAGCGAAGAGGTGCTGGCGATGTGGCGGGACGAGACCGGCCCCATTGCCGGCACTGAAAGCCTCGTGTTCGACGCCGAACGGGGCCCCGGCGGCGTGCCCATCGAGTTCAAGCTGACTGCCCACGCCGCCGACGCCAACCAACTTGAGCGGGCCGTCGACCTGGCCATGGCCAGACTGGCCGAGTTTCCCGGCGTGTTCGACATTCGCCACGATTCGCCGCCCGGCAAGTGGGAGTTCCGCATTCGCGTGAAGGATCAGGCGGCGAGCATGGGGGTGCGCGTGGCCGACTTGGCCGAAACGGTTCGCGCGGCCTACTACGGCGAGGAAGTCATGCGGCTGCAGCGCGGCCGGCACGAGGTGCGATTGATGGTCCGCTATCCGCGCGTCGAACGGCACACGCTGGCCGGCTTCGACGAAATCCGGGTGCGCACCGACGACGGCTCGCAGCGCCCGCTCGCCGAAATCGCCGAAATCGACATTGTGCGCGGCTACTCGAAAATCTACCGGATCGACCAGTATCGCTGCGTGACCATCTCCGCCGACGTGAACGACCGGGTGGCTAACTCGCGTGAGATCGTTACGGCGCTGCGAAAAGACTTCGTGCCGAGTCTGATGCAAACGCTGCCCGGCGTGCGCGTCCGCTGGGAAGGCAGACAGGAGCAGGAGAACGAATCGATCGGAAGCCTGTTCGCCGGGTTTGCCGTGGCGCTGGCGTCGATGTTCGTCCTGCTGGCCCTGGAGTTCAAGTCGTACTGGCAACCGCTGCTAGTGTTGATGATCGTCCCCTTCGGCATGATCGGCGCCGTGCTAGGGCACCTGCTCATGGGCGCGCCGCTGACGTTGTTCAGCCTGTTTGGATTGGTGGCCCTGACGGGAATCGTCGTCAACGACGCCATCGTGCTGGTTGACTTCATCAACCGGCAGATCCACTCGGGCATGCCCGTGCGCGAGGCGGTGGTCGAGGCGGGCCGGCGCCGCTTCCGGCCCGTCATGCTCACGAGCATTACGACGGTAGGCGGGCTGATGCCGATCCTACTGGAAACGTCGTTCCAAGCGCAAATGCTCATTCCCATGGCCACGAGCATTGCCTTTGGCGTGCTGTTCGCGACGATTCTCGTCGTGTACCTGGTGCCGGTTCTCTACTCGTTATATGCCGGCTGGTTCGGCGCCGGCGGTTTCCGCATGGACGAGGCGCTTCTGGAATCCGAGGTCCCCGCCCTTACCGCACAGGTTCGTCTCGACCGCGAGCCCGAGCCGGCGGCAGTCGGATAGAGGGACCACAAGGCTTCGCTGAACGCGCCCAGCGGGAACAGTAGGATATCGAAATGGGGATTCATCGGCGCGAACGCTCCCCCAGCCGCCCGTCGAGCGGGCCGAATCGCATGGGACGGGGCGGGGCCGGCTCGCCAGGCTTCAGTTCGGCGGCCTTGCGAGCGGCCTCGGCGGCCGGGGCCGGTTCGCCCAGTTCTTCGAGCACTTCGGCCAGCAGGGCGTAGGCGTCGGCAAGGGCCGGCGAGACGCGCGCGGTGTCAGCGTCGGCGCCCGCCGGAACCGACTCCAGCTCGATCAGCTCTTCCAGCAACGGCCGAACCGCGGGCCATTCGCTCCGTAGTTCGTGGGCCCGGATGGCCGTGTGCAGGGCGCGGGCGAACAGGTAGCGCGAGCGGCTGTCGGTCGGCGAGTCGGCCTGCGCCGCCCGACCGAGCGCCACGGCCTGCCCTGCCCGATCGGTCGCTTCCTCCTGCCGGCCCGCCGCCCAAAGATGATGGGTCAGGTGCAGCGAGCACAAAGCGAGCACGGCGCGATAGTGGGGAACCTCGGGAAACGCCTCCGAAAGTCCCGCGGCGATTCCCACAGCCTGCTCAACGCGCCGGAGCCGGCGTTCCGCTTGCCGGGCGGTTTCGGGCGCCGCCGGCGCGTGGCTGGTGATGGCATAGGTGAGAGCCAGTTCGGCCTGATAATGCGGGTTTTCGGGGAAGTCGCTGACGAGTTGCTCCAGCAGCCCGACGGCCGCTTCGGCGTACGTGTCCTGCCGCGAACGTTGCTCGGGGTCGGCGGGTTTCTGGGCAAACCGGCCGGCGCCCCACAGATGCCCGTAGCAGCGGGCCATGAACAGCCGGTATTCGCCGTTGCCGGGGTCCTCAGCGGAAAGCTGTTCGAGCAACGCCAACGCCCGCTCCGCAGAGGCGACGCCGCGGGCAGCAGGTGCGCCATCGACCTCCGGCGTTCGTTCCGGGCCCAATTGGCGCATCAGGTCGAGGAAACTGAGTTGGTGGTACGTCCGCGCGAGTTCGAAACGCGCTCCGGCCGTAGCGGGGGTGGTCTTACCGTCGTCGGCAAGCAGTTCCAGCGAGTGGTGGATGCTGCGGGACGCCTGCTCGAAATCGCCGCGGTCCAGGCTGAGGCGGCCCAGTTCGTTCTGGACGCCGGCCAGCCCGACGCGATACTCGCCGCGGTCCGGGTCTGCATTGTGAAGGCGTTCGAAGAACTCGGCGGCGCGGCGATAGGCGGTTTCCGAGTTGTCGAGCCGGCCGAGAAGCTGGTGAATGTCGCCCATGCGACGGAAGGCCAGCGCCGTTTCCACCTGCCATCGGCGGCTGTCGCGGTTCTGCTTGGCGAAGCGGTCGTAGAACTCCAGCAGGCTGCTGAGCACGGCGGCGTCCTTGCGGCTGACCGTCGGCGGGTTGACGTACCACAGCCCGTCGCTCGTCTCGGCGAGCACGCGGGAAGTCGGCGCACCGCTGAGCTTGGCGAAAACATCGTCAAAGGCTTCTGCCGCCAACTGTAAGTTGGCCTCGGCCCGGCGGCCTTCCTCCTGGGCCTCCGCGCGGAGTTGCGATTCGCGCGCCAGCGCCTGCGTCCGCCGCACGTAGCCGGTCGCCATCCCCGCTGCCAGAGCGATCAGCAGCAGCAGCGCCACGGTACTCGACGTGGCGAGGGCCGGATTGCGCCGGCACCATCGCCACGCATGCTCCAGCGAACTGATGCGCCTGGCCCGAATCGGCCGATCGTCGAGGAACCGCTGCAAGTCGTCGGCCAGTTCCCCTGCCGTCTGGTAGCGGTGACCGGGCTCGCGGGCGATGGCCTTCAGCACAATCGTTTCCAGGTCGCGCGGGATGTCCGGCACAACCGTGCGCGGATGCGGCGGGTCATGGAAGCTGACCTGGTGGATCAATTCGTGCCGGCTGGGCGCCTCGAAAGCTCGGCGAAGGGTGAGCAGTTCGTAGAGCGTCAGTCCGAGACTGTACACGTCGCTGCGGACGTCGGTGCGCCCTTCAAGCTGTTCCGGGGCCATGTAGCGCAGGGTTCCCACCACGTCGCCAGGCTGGGTAAGATCGTCCTGGTCGGTCAGTTTTGCCAGACCGAAATCGGTGATCCAGACATTCCGATTCCTGTCCAGGATGAGGTTGCCCGGCTTCACATCGCGGTGGAGCGTGCCTTGCTGGTGGGCGTAGTGCAGCGCCGCGGCGGCCTGTACGCCAATCGCAGCGGCGTCGCGCCATGGCGCCGCGCCCGGCGTCTCCGCTTCTCGGAAACGCCGTATCTCGTTGAACACCGCGTCCAAGTCGCGACCTTCGATGTACTCCATCACATAGAAATGCCGCCCCTCATGCTCGCCGACGCCGAAGACCGACACGATATTTGGATGATGCAGCCGGGCCGCCGCCTGCGCTTCGCGCCGGAAACGCCTTAGTGCCGAGGAGGACGACGAATAAGACTCGGGAAGCACCTTCAATGCAACCCGGCGCCCCAGCGACTCCTGGACCGCCTCATAGACTACCCCCATCCCCCCGCGGCCGACCTCCCGTACGATCCGGAAGTCGCCGAGCTGGCGCATCGTTTCCTCCGCTGGTGCGTGGAACTCGCCGCCCGATCCAGACGCCCCGGGCTTGACGTTCTCAAGGGCGAGGATGGTGGGAAACAGCTCACGGATGCGATCGGCCCAGGCCGGGTACGCCGATGCGTATTCCGCCACCGACGGTCGTTCACCCCGCCGATATCGCTCGACGAATTCTTCGGCCAGTATCTCAATGTGATCGCGAGTGTCGTCGGTTTCCCTCATCGGCTCTTCCACCTTACACCTCCGGCAACAAGCCCGGTATCTCCGCCAATGTCTTTCTCAGGCGTTCCAGTGCCCGGATGTAGCGCTTGCTCGCGGCGGCGGTGCTGATCCCCAGTTCTTCAGCCGCTTCGTGATTGGTCAGTTCCTCAAAATGCCTCAAGGCCAGGATTTCGCAATCCAGCGGGTCCATGGAATCGAGCAACTCGCGCAGCCTGACCTGCAACTCCGCTCGCGCGGCGGCGAAACTCGGCGTGCTGAGCCGGCCGGCCAATTGGCAGGAGAGCGACTCGGAGAAGGCCTGCGGGTGGTTGGCGCCCTGGAGGGGAACGTCGCGTTTGGCGTCTCGCTTCTGTGCGCCCAAATGACGGCGGTGCGTGGCCATCAATCGCTGGCCGATCAGGAACCGCAGCCAGAGGAAGGGCTGCATGGGCAAGCCGGCCAGATAGTCGTCGAGTTGCTTCGAAGCATCCAGAAAGGCCTCCTGCAGCACGTCGGACGGATCGATGCGGCCCGCGATCCGCTGGTCCAGCCGCACTTCGACCATACGCCGCAACCGTCCGCGGTTCTGGGCGAAGAAGTCTGCCAGGGCAACGTCCTTCTCGCTTCTAAGCCTGGCGATGGCAGGATCGTTCGGCTGCAGACTGGGACTGGTATCAGCCATATATTCCGAATCCTGGCGCCTGTTAGCTCACTGACCACGGCTCCAAGCGAGGCAAGCCCGCAGGTGGCCCTTTACCGCCTCCAAGCGTGCCAGAAACTTTCGCCGCACACCGGTCGCCCGCGCCTTGGACAGCACGTACCATCGTGCTTCACTTGGACTTTTCCGTTTCTAGGTGCAGGCCGCGGCAATGTAGTAGGCACACGCCGCTGTGCCGTCCCTGAAATAGAGGCTGTCTGCACCTAGAAACGGAAGAGCCTTCACTTGCGCCATTCTAAGGTCCAAGTCCATCCACATCAAGACTCAAGCTGCATTCCACCGGCGCTGCAGACCATCAGCACCCGGGGCAGTTCGCCGGCGAAGCGTTCCATGACGTCGTGAAAGACAAGCTCCTTCTCAGGCAGCGGCGGCTCAAAGCCGGGAATTGCCAGCATGCATCGCGTGAACACGCCGCCGAACGTCCCAAACCGGCGTGCGGAACTATCACTATCCCTGCTTGTCGGCATAGGTGGAAATGGATCAGTCGGCGCTGGACGCCGGCGAGCACACCGACTCCAGCGGCCCGATGGTGACGGTCACGGGCGTTGAGAGCGGGTAGTGCGCCAGGAGGTCGTGGAGGTCGTCGAGCGTGACGTCGCCGAGCGCCTGCAAATCGTCTTCGACGCTCCGGTACTCGCCGCGGCACAGCCAATCGGCCCCGACGGCGAACAGCCGGCCTCGCGGGCGCTCGCTGGAAAGCACCACGCGGGAGGATACCTTGTTCTTCGCCTGTCTCAGTTCAACCTCGGTAACGCCTTCCTGCTCGGCACTGCGGTACAGGCAGGCAATGCGTACCAGGTTGTCGGCCGCTTCCTCGGGAGCGCAACACAGGAACGTGATCATCACGCCCGCGTCGGCATATTCGGCATGCTGCAATTCCGCGTGCTCCGCCAGGCCGGGATCGACCAACTCCCAGTACAGCCGGCTGCCCGAGTCGTCGCCGAGCACCGTGGCCAGCAGTTTGGCCGCATAGCGCTCGCCGACCGCGTCGAACGGGGCGGGTGATAATTGCAGGGCGTACTGCTGAGTGGCGATCTTCTTGTGGATCGACAGGAACGCGGCCTTCGGTTCGGCCGGACCCAGCACCCGTGAGACTGGTTGCGATTCCCATTGCCCGCAGCGCGCTTCCGCCGTGCGGACCAGTTCATCGAATCGCACGCGGCCGGCGCCCACCAGTACGATGTTCGCCGGGGTGTACCGGCGCTCGAAATAGTCGCGCATCGCCTCGACCGAGAGGCTGGTGACGCTCTGAGCAGTCCCCAGCACGCTGCGCCCGAGTGGGTGAGAGCCGAAGTAGGCGGCTCGGCATCGCTCGTCGGCCCCAAACGGCGGCTGGTCGTCGTACATGTGGATTTCTTCGAGAATCACCTGCTTTTCGGTCTCGAAGTCGGCCGTGCGGAGCGATGGCCGCAAGATGTCGGCCAGCAGGTCGACCGCGCGGTCCTGGTACTCCGGCAGCACGTTGGCGTAGTAGATCGTGTTCTCCTCGTCGGTGCAGGCATTGTAGTAGGCGCCGATCTCGTCGAACTCGCGGTTCACGTCGTCGGCCGACCGGGTGGGCGTGCCCTTGAACATCATGTGTTCGAGGAAGTGGCTCACGCCCGCCTCGGCGTCGGTTTCGTCGCGTGCCCCGGTGCGCACGAAGAACCCCAGCGCGGTCGAATAGGCCGCATCGTTGCACTCGGCTACAATCTCCAGGCCGTTCGGCAGGGTATGTCTTTCAAAACGCAACGGGCACCTCCAAGGGGCTCGGACCTACAGTCACCACGGTGAAATTGCCCGGCGGATTCGCGGCCAGGTACTCGTTGATGCTCGCGCACGTCAACTGGTCGACCAGGGCGTTCAATTCAGCCACGTTGCGCACGTGGCCCAGGTGGTACCAGTCGGCGGCAATGGCCCCACTGCGCGCGGCACTGGACTCCTGCTGCATGATGAGGCTGCTCTTGATGCGTGCCTTCAGGCGGCCCAACTCGTCCGGTTTGACGCCTTCGGCCAGGCGTCGCAGCTCGCCAAGCGTGACTTCAAGGGTTTCCTGCGCGCGGTCGGCGGTGGTGCCGGCGTAGCAGAATACGCCCGCGCGATCGCGCAGCGTGTGAATGGCCGCACTGACGCTATAGCACAGGCCGCGCTTCTCGCGCACCTCGGTGAACAGGCGCGAACTCATGCCGCCGCTGAGAACCCCCACGCCGCCCCACGCCTGGAAGTAGTCCGGATGCCGGTAGGGAACGCTGGCGTAGGCAATGCCGATTTGTGTTTGCGCCGATTCGTAGGGAAGATGCAAGTACGGCCTCGGCTCCGGACGCTCCACCGGCGCGGGCGACTCGACCGGCTCCCAATCGGACAGCAACTCGGCCACGGTGTCGCGCAGGCGGGCGAACTCGAACAGCCCGGCGACACCGAGTACCGCACCGTCCGGCCGGTAATGCCGCGAGAAGAAACCTTGCACGTCGTCGAGCGTCGCCGCCTCGACCCCTGCCAGATCGCCATGTGCCGGCCGGCCCCAGGGCTCGTGGTACTGGCGCCGGCGGAGTTCGGTCATCACCTTCCGCGCCGGCTCGTCCTCCACGGCCCGCAACTCCTGAAGTTGCAGTGACCTGGCCGCCTCCATCTCCCGCGCAGGCAGATGGGGGCGACGGACCATGTCGGCAAAGATCGCCAAGGCCGATGGCAGGCTCTCGGCGGGCGCCGCGCCGCCGAACCCGGTGTGGGGGGCCGAGACGCTATCGTTCCACTCCACGCCCAGATTGTCCAGGTCCAGGAGGAACTGACGGCTATCGCGCGGCCCACACCCACGCTCCACCATCTCGGATGTCAGCGAGGCCAGTCCGCCCCGGTCGCCCGGTTCCAGGGCGCAACCCGCAGGAACCAGCAGCGAAAATGCCGCCGACCTAAGCCAAGGCATCGGTTCGGCTACCAGCACAAGGCCATTCGGGTAGGTATGAACGCTTATTGTCTCTGGCACGCTTGGGATTCTCTGCTGGGAGTGCGGATCGGCAAGATTGTCAGCAGCCATATTCGCTGACAGGTCGCCATTTGGCAAGGGGGGAAGCGGGGAGTTGGGAGTTGGGAGTTGGGAGTTGGGAGATGGGAGTTGGGAGTTGGGAGATGGGAGATGGGAGATGGGAGATGGGAGATGGGAGATGGGAGATGAGAGATGAGAGTGCCATCTCGACTGATGTATTCGACTCCCAGGGTGATTGTGGTAAGATGTTTTCCGTTTCCAGAGCCCCGTTGCACGCTTCCGGCGTCGCGAGAATGGAACCGACCCCTCCCTACGCGACGGAGAACACCACCCGCGCCGCGAGCCGGCCCTGGTTGCGGCTCGCAACACGTTCTGTGCAACGGATAGCCGACTCACCCGTCTTTCGCGTGCGGTACCCGGTTAGCCTGAAAGGAAAACGATCATGTTGAGACTGTGTGAGCGACGAGTCGTGGGAGTATTTCAGGCAGCGGCCTTTGCGTTGTTGGCCGTGTCGCTTGGCGCCGCGGCCGGCGAGCTGTCCGTTGACGATTTTTGCTTCGAGGGGCCGCTGGGCTCGCGAGGCGCCAGCATCGAGAAGCTTGGCCCCGAGCATTTCAAGGTGAACCTCGCTCGGGTGCCGGAGAAGCCAGAGTGGTCGAACATGCTGCAGTTCACGCTTTTGCGTAACGCGAAGGAGGATCTCGAGGGCATCATGGCGTCGGAATCGCCGGTGTCGCTCTGCTGGTCGATGCATACGTGGGAGGGCGAAAAGGTCGAACCTCTGCTGCGCCCGGGCGCCGACATGGGAACGACGCTCGGCCCATGGACCGACCTGCGCGACATCATCGCCCGGCACGACACGCGCAGCAACTTCAAGCCGCTGGTCGTGCTTACCTCGGCGCTGCAGCCGACCCACTGGACCAGCGGTACGCACAAGCAGTTTGGCATTAGCGCGATCTGCTGCGAGGGCGCGGCCAACCTCTACACCAAGGAAGAGAATCTCCATACCGGCAAGGTCCTGATGCAAAGCGTGGCCGAGTATTACCGCGGCACGAAGCCGTGATTCGAGATGATGGTCCAGGAATGATCTGCGGGCGTTGCCCGAAAATGCCAACGACTCCAAGGTGACATCATGCAACCGTGCCAATTGCGTTTCTGCCGGCTGTTATTGGGAACCGTCCTTGCTTGCACGGGTTGCCTGTTGCCGTCCACGGCCGGCGCAGCCGGTCTGACCCCGGATCGGCCGCCTCGTGAGAAGCTCACCTGCAACGGCAAGGAGGTCTTCGAAGGGCGACGGGTATTGTACGACGAGGACTCTTATCCGCGTCCGTCGGCCAGGCTGGTTGAGGGGCCGACGGTGACGCGCGAGGCGGGCGGCGTGAAGATCGGCTTCGCCTTGGATCAGCCCGACGACGTGCTTGTGCGAATCGTCGATACCGATGGCAATACGATCCGTCAGCTTGCCTGCGGTGTGCTGGGCGAAAACGCCCCGGCGCCGTTGCAGCAGGGCACGCTTTGCCAGGAACTCGTCTGGGACGGCAATGACGACCAGGGGAAATGCGTACTTGGGCCGTGCAAGGTTCACGTGGCCGTGGGCCTGACGCCCCGGTTCGACCGCTTTGTAGCCTACGATCCGGCGCAATTGCTCAGGCAAGTGCGCGGCCTGGAGGTGGACGCTCAAGGCCGGGTCTACGTTTCCATGATCCCGGACGCCATGGCAGAGGCCGAGATCGTCCGGTTCGACCGCGACGGCCGGCATCTCGACACGGTCAACCCGATCAATCCCAACCTCCTCCCGGGAGAACTCGAAGACCTCTACCCGGAGTACAACATCGTCGACGGCGCGGCCGTGCCGGCCTATCGGGGCTATCGGCCGTTCTTCTGGTTCTATTGTACCGGCGGGGCCTTCAATCCCATCCGGATTGCCCATGACGGGAAGGTTCACATCGCGTGCATCCGGGAGTGGTTCTCGCCCGGACCCAGCCCCGGCCCGCAGGTGTTCACGGCCGAGGGGACCGACCCCTTCTGGTTCCGCAAACCGCTCTGGACCCAACTCATCGTCTGGGCGATCGACCACAAAGGATTCGCCTACTACCGCGACGTGCGGGCGAGCACGGAGGAGGGTTCAGCTCCGACGGTAGTGATCCGCAAGATGGACATCGCAACCGGCCAGCCGGCTCTTGATTTCGAGTACCATGGAACCGAGAGGCTGCCCGAAAAACGCGACTACCTCGGCACGATCGGCCGGCCCGTCGGCGGCGTTCTTCTGATCGACGCCCGCCGCGGGTTCGATTTCCTCCTCGACCGATCGGCGGCCGAGGGTGACGGGCCGTCCGACGGACAGCGACTGGCCGTCGCCCGCGACATCGCCGTCGACCGGGCCGGCAATATCTTCGTGGCCGACGCGACGAGCGTGAAGGTATATGCCGCCAACGGAAGGTTCCTGCGGACCATCGACCGTGTTGTGCTGGCCGGGCGCGAGGAGCCGCTGGGCAGGCCATTCGGCGTTCGCGCGGCGGGTGAAGCCCTGTATGTGGTGGCGAGGCTTGATCGAGACGCCGGGGCCCATTTGGTGAAGTTCCGTCTCGGGGCCGAGGCCGAGCCGGCGGCCTTGTGGAAACAGCCGCTTGACGGGGAGGCCAAGCTCGTGGCCGTGGACGAAGCGGTCAGCCCGCCGATCGTCTGGGTGGGCAACGGCGGCGGACCGGCAACGCTCACCCGCATTATCGACCACGGCGAGCACTCCGCGTCCCCGCAACACATTGGCGGCCTGAGGAAAGGAACCCTGATCGCGCCCCAGGCCCTTGCCCTGGACGGCCGGGGACGAATCTTCGTCCAGGATTCCGAGTTGGGGAAGCTGATCCGCACCAACGACGACGGCTCGGAGTGGCTCGAGGCGGAAGACGAGGCCCACCAGCTCTACTCCTTGTTGGTCGACAAACGGGGCGGCCATCTATACCGGGTGGACGGCGACCGCGGCGACCGGAACTCGTGCCGGCGCTATGACCTCGACTTGAAGAACCCCCTATCGCTCGAAGGCACCGCGCACACCAACCTCGGCGGTGTCGATTCGCAAGGAAACGTGTATGTCGCCCAATCGGCCACCGGCACCTGGGACGGCGGCAACGGCCCGCGGATCGACCGGTTCGGCCCGGACGGACGGCTTCAGCAAAGGGCCGTCTGTGAGGTCTTCGCGGGACGAGGGGCATTCGCGATGGACCCCCAGGGATCGTTCTACGTGATGGACACCTGCGAGACGGTTGCGGGTGGTCGGAAGGATGCGCCGGGCCCCGGCGCATTTCACGACCTGGGGCGCCCGCCGGGGCCCCGCTGGCAGCGCGGCGACCGGAAGCTCTACAGCCAGTCCGACGTCGGCTACCTGGTCAAGTTCGACCCGAGCGGAGGTCGGCGCGGGGACCCAACCGAACTTTGGGCCCAACTGGGCGCCTCGCCGGTGATGTACCATTGCTGCTGCCGCACCACCAGCAATAACGTGGCCGTGGACGAATCGCTGCGGGTCTTCGCCGCCGACACGACGAAATACCACGTGAAGGTGCTCGACACCGCGGGAAACCTCATCGCCCGCGTGGGCGCCTGGGGGCATCACGATTGCCGAGGGCCGCAAAGCAAGTATCCGCAGCCGGAAATCGCCTTCGATTGGCCTCACAGTCTCGACGCCGCCGCCGATGCGCTCTATGTAAGCGACAAGCGGCTGCGGAGGATCGTCAAGGTGAGAATGGACTACCGCGAGGTGAAGGAGATACCCGTACCGGTGCCGTGACGGCCTTCGACCAGTTCAATCGCTCGCTCCGGCGTGGTGTAGGGCCGGTTCTGCGCCTCGGCCGTCGGCAGGAACGTGAGGCATCCTTTCGCAAAACTCATGCCCTTGCGCAGGGCGGCGTTGTCCTTCACGGCTTGCAGCCAGCCCTTCTCAGCCAGCTCCAGCGTGTAGGGTAGCGTGGCGTTGCACAGCGAAAGCGAGGCCGTGCGGGCGACGGCCGAGGGCAGGTTTGGCACGCATAGATGCCGGATGCCGTCAACCTCGTAAATCGGATCAGCATGGGTGGAAAACCGGCACGTTTCCACGGCGCCGTTCGGCTCGCAGTCGATGTCGACAATCAACGCGGTCCTTTTCATCAGCTTGAGCATGTCGCGGGAAACGAGCGTCAGGCCCGGCGACCACTTCACCGCGTTGACCAGCACGTCGCTCTCGCGAAGCACGCGCTCCACGTTGGCCCGCACGCAGTAGAGCGTCTTGACGCCGGGGAACACCTCTTGGCGGACGGTCCGCAGCCGGGCAAGGTCGATGTCGAGAAGGGTCACGTCGGCGCCCATCCCCAGTGCATAGCGGGCGGCGCCGAGGCCCACGTGCCCGGCGCCCAGGATGGCCACCTTGGCCGGCTCGACCCCCGGCGCGCCGCTCAGCAGCAGCCCGCTGCCGCCCTGCACGGCGAACAGATGGTACGCGCCCATCAGCATTCCCACCTCGCCGGCAATCTCGCTCATGGGTGTGAGCAACGGGAAGTCGCGGCCGTCGGGCGTTACGTTTTCGTAGGCAATGCCCACCACCTTCCGGTCCAGCAGAACCTGCGTCTCCTCGGGCCGTATGGCCGAGTGGATGTAGGTGAACAGAACGTGGTCTTCACGCAGCAGGGAGTACTCCGGCGGCAGAATCTCCTTGACCTTGAGAATCATCTCGGCCTGCCGGTACACATCTTGCATCGTGTCCAGGATGCTCGCTCCGGCCTGCCGATACTCGTCGTCGGTCATGCCTGCCGCCAGGCCGGCACACGTCTCGACGAGCACGCTGTGGCCGTGCGCCACGAGTGTTTCCGCACCGACCGGGGTCAGCGCCACGCGTAACTCGCCGTCTTTGATCTCCTTGGGAACGCCGATAATCATGTCTTCAGTCCCGTTTACAGTTGCTCGATGATCTCTGCCAGGGGTTTATCTGCCAGCCCCAGCTTCTCCAGGCTGCGGGCGCTTTCTTTGCGATAGTTGCGGTCCATGATAACGGAAACAATATCGATCACCGCGTCCGCGACGGGCGTCTCAACGCCGGCCAGCTTGCCCAGTGAGGTAAGGAAGACCAGCCCGAACCCGACGTCCTCGTGGAAATAGCGATAGTCCAGGCTGCTCTGGGCCCGGATGCCGCGGAATCCGGGGGCTTCGGAGAATCCGCGGTCGTACGACGGCTCGAGCATGTAGCCTTGCTCGACGCCGAGCATGGGGTCGGGCACGATGTCCAGCCCGAGCTTCGCGCCCACGGCGAGCCGTTCCCGGTCCACGGCCTCGATGAGCCGTCCGACCGCGGGCGTCACCCCGTCTTCGTAGAAGAAGAAGTTGCCGCCGGTTCGCTCGATCTGCGCGGCATTGAGAAGGGAAATGGCCGGGTGGATCACGGGATTGCCGTTTTGTAGGGCCGTTTGCAGCACGTTGGCGGCCGGCTTCATGCAAGGATACACCTCGTCGAGCAGGGCCAACACCTCGCCGGTCCTCCGGCCGGGCATCGCCGCCAGGAAAAGGCCTCCGCGGAGTTTCAGGAACACGTGAATCCTTCCCGGCTCCGTGACCCGCACGGCATAGGGAAGCGTGGACGTGTCGGCTACCAGGACACTTTCGTCGCCCAGGGCCAAACCCAACGCGCTCTTGAAAACGACGGCGCCTGCGCACGAGCTGGGGCACACGACAACTACTTGCCCGGGCTCTAGGTACGGCTTGCACGCCGTGGCAAAGGGTTCCGTGCTGTAGGCAGGTCCAACGACCAGCAGCAACCGCGAACCGCTGACCACGCGCTGCAGGTCGTGCCCGGCATAGTCGAGTTCGGCAAACCCGTTCAACTCTCCTTCCGCGAAGATACCCCGGCTTGCCGCAATGGCGGCGATGTTGTCGGGGAACTGCGGGAAGTCGAACAGCGACACGTCGTGCCCTGCGTGCGCAAAGTCGAAAGCCGCCGCGCATCCGCCGTTGCCCGAGCCAAGTACGCCTATCTTCATAAAACGCTCCGCTGACGTGTACCACGTGGGATAGGCTTCCAGCCTGTCAACAGAAAGACAGGCTGGAAGCCTATCCCACGATCGCCGCTACGGTAGTTGATTGTTCCGCCGCATCTAACTCCACCATACCAGCCCCAGTGCAGCGTATAAAGCCAGGCTCAGCGCCGCAGCCGCCAGCGCGTAGGGCAATTGGGTCTTGACGTGGTCCATGTGGTCGCTGGCCGCCCCGAACGACGAGAGGATGGTCGTGTCGGACAGCGGCGAACAATGGTCGCCGAAAACGCCGCCGCCGGCAAGGGCCGCCAGCGTGGCCAGACTGAGGCTGTCGATCGCGCCGCCGCTGAATTCAAAGGCCACGGGCATGGCAATCGGCATGACGATGGCATACGTGCCCCACGAAGTCCCCGTCGAGAAGGAAATCAGCCCGCAAAGCACGAACGTCAGCAGCGGCAGCCAAGTGGGCGTGAGCCAGCCGCGCGTGGCCTCGACCACGTAAGCCGCCGCCCCAAGCTCTTGGCTGATGGCGTTGATGCTGTAGGCCAGGGCCAGTAGCAGCAAGGCGGGCACCACCCCCTTGATGCCCTGCATGCTGGTAGCGACCAGGTCTTTCATGGGTACTCGCTGCAACCAGAGGACGATGCCCAGGTATGCCACCGCCGACATGAACGCTTCCAGGATCCTCGCGCTGCCGGTCGCCGCGTAGCTTCCTACGGCAATGCTCACAACGATTGCCAGCGGCACGAAGAAGTTGACGGTAAGCCGCGGGCGGGTGATCTGCTCGGCCGGCTTCATTTCCGACAGTTCCACCGACATCATCGGCACGGCGCCGTCGGCCAGCGGCTTGCCCTCGTTGCTCGCCCGGTTCTCCGCACGCCGCATGGGCCCGAAATCGGGAACGAGACCGGCGGCGATCAGCCCGACCATCGCCACGGCAATCCAAGCGTAGAAATCGAGCACCACCGAGTGAATGAAAAAGCTCAGCGCGGCCTGCGTGTCGGCAATCGGCCCAATGCCTACCAGGAGCCCGGATAGGAAGATCGCCCAAGCACTGAACGGCACCAGCACGCACATGGGCGCCGAGGTCGAATCGCAAATAAAAGCCAGCTTCTCCCGCGAGATGCCGACCCGGTCTGTCAGGCTCCGCAGTACCGGCCCAGTCAGAAGGGGGGAGAAATAGTCGCTAAAGAAGATGAGCATGCCCAGGAACCATCCGAACAGTTGCACTTGCTTCCGGGAGCGGAGGCGGGTGCCCATCCGGCGGGCGAACTCCTCGGTCGACGCGCTGCGCAGGAAGAAGGCCACCAGCACCCCGATACAAAGCTCGACCAGCAGCACCCAGATGAATGCCGGGTTCCCCAGCGCGCGCTGGAACAGCTCCGGCAGCCCCCAGAAACCCTCGCCGGCAATCAGCAACCCGACCACGCACGCGACCAACAGGGAAAACACCGCCTCGCGGGTAAGGAAGGCCAGCGCCACGGCCAACAGGGCAGGCACGAGCGACCAGGCACCGACGTGGATCACTGGCTCAGCAATAGCTTCGTCTCCTTGTGTGTCCGGGCTAAGCGACCTTAGGGTAACCTCAACGTGATGGACTTTGCAACACCCCATTCAGTAGATCGGGTAGAATCCCGATGGGGAGAGGGCAACTTCGCGCGGAACGGCATGTTCGGGTACAACTTCGCCCGGAGCATTGCCGGGGTAACCGACGGGTTGAGCAACACTCTGGCCATGGGCGAGTTCGTGCAGAAAGACCGGGGCCCCACCGGCCCGTTCAACGACTGGCCTGGCAACTGCCGCTGCTGGATCTTCGGCAACGACGGCAGTTGCGGCAACTATGCCGTGAAGGTCCTCGTGCATCCGATCAACGCCCCGGTCGACCGCATGAACGCCCCGTACGTGGGCTACAACCACTTGCCGATGGGAAGCCATCACCCCGGCGGCGCCACGTTCCTGGTGGGCGACGGCAGCGTTACGTTCTTGTCGGAAAACATCAACATGGAAACGTACCTTTCCTTGGGTTCAGTGGACGGAGGTGAAAATGAACAGATTCCTTGATGAGCGGCGTTCTCCGTTCCCCTGGGTAGGGACGGTTCTTCTCGTTACTCTGGCGATTGCCGGCTGCGGCGGCGACCAGTTGTCGACGGCCCCCGTGCAAGGCAAAGTGCTGTACCAGGGCAAGCCGCTTCAGTTCGGGGCCGTCACCTTCCAGCCTGCGGCCGGGCCGCCGGCCAGCGGCGCCATTCAGTCGGACGGCACCTTCCGCCTTTCCACCTACGGCCGCAACGACGGCGCCATCCTGGGCACGCACAAAGTTGCCGTCAGTTGCTTCGACAGCCAGCGCCCCGACGCCCCGCCGCCCGATCCCAACGCGGAGCCGGGGCTGGGCAAGCCGCTCATTCCGCAGAAGTACCTCAGCGCCGACACTAGCGGGCTGACTGCCGAGGTCAAGTCGCGCAACGAACCGTTCGAGTTCCAACTCACCGATTAGCCCGGATTATTCACGGCGATGTAGGGTGGTGACAAGCAAGCCGAGACCCTGGTGGGCCTTCGGCCGCTTGGGCCGGCCTGCTTCCAGCGCACGGCGTGCAAACCACCCTGGGCTTGGCTTGCGCAGGCCCACCAAGGAATTACGCCGACCTTGTCCCACCCTACGTGAATCATCCGGGTCAACGCGGCGCGTAGGCGATCGACATCTGCATCGGGTACGCGCAGGTACAGCCCGAACTGGCCTCCGGAATGAGAACCAGGCCGCCGGCGGGAATGATGTTGATGAAGCATCCGGGACGGGTGACCTGGTTCAGCCGGACGGGGCCGCCGCCGGGCCGCAGGTCGTACATCCACGGGTTGCCGCCGCGCCAGAAGAGGCACTGGGCCGACGCTGAGATGGCCCCGCAGCCGTGCCCTCGCCGATCGAACTTCCAACCCTCGACTCGCTGGCCGGTTCGCAGCTCGTAAGCATAAGGCCAGGTGTAGGCGATCGGCCCGATGAGCGTCGGGTGGCGGTTGAACTCGCCGTGGCCGCCGCGGACCTCCAGGTCCGTGTCGTGGTCGCGCTGCCAGCGCAGCCGGCCGGTTCCGGCGTCGAAGGCTTGGAAGTAGTAATGCACGCGTTCGGTTCCGCGGCGCTGGGCCAGCGCGGCGGTACCGCTCGCAACAATATGCTCACCGCCGGCGATCGTCGACCCGCTCAGCAGCAAAGTGTCCTCGGCGAATCCCAGATAGACCGGCTGCTGCAGGTTGCGCATGTCGACCCTCTGCTCGAAACGGGACTTGCCGGAGGTGACATCGAGCGCAACGAGGAACATCTGGTCCCCATCGATGAGCTGCCGCATGGTCATCCGGCCTGAACGGTCCGCCATGGCGGCTGGATTGCGGCTTTCGAGGAAACACAGAGTCGCGCCGCCGACGGTCAGCGTTGTATCGACAATGCGCCCGTTACGATAACTCCACTGCGGTTTTCCCGATTCTCGATCGAGCGAGAACAGGCGATTACTGAGTGCGACCCTCATGTTCGGATACCATACCGGCATGGTGTCGAGTTCGGCCTCGCGAGTGATTTCGCGATAGGCGGCTTCTGAAGATCGTTCGCTGCCCAGCAGTAGCGAACCCGCAAGGGCCAGGTAACCCCACTGGCCAGGTGTGCCGTCGCCCGCGTTACTCGCAATGCGGGCCAGCACGTCGCGCCGGCCATCCACCACGCTCAACCGCACGCACTGATCGGCCGCTGCCAAGTAGAGGTACTTTTCATCGACCGCCATGCTGTTGGAATCGAGAAACGCGCCAACACGGAGGGAATCGGGGATTTCCGCCTCCCAATAGATGGTTCCATTGTACACGTCGACGGCAAAGACGATTTCCCGGCCCGGGACGAACAGCCGCCCATCCTTGCACAGGGGTGGTACGTTGCGGAAATGGCGGTCGACCATTGGGCGGGGGCCCGGGCGTCCGAACCACTGCACGCGCATCGGCGAGCCAACCAGCCGGTCGCCGCTCGATGCCGTGTTCGCCGGATCGGCATAGGCGTGGGTCCACTCGCCGGCGCCGGCAAGCGCTTCCCGCCGCGCCGACGCGACGACCCAGCCGCGAGCGGATTCCACCTGCCACGCAGGCAGTGTGTCTTCGCCCCAAGTGTTCCATGCCGGAACATCGGCTTTGTCGTCCGCCGCAACCAGAACAGCCATTCCCCCGTTGGGGCGAAGGATGCGTTCGACCTCGGCAGCCGACGGTGGCAGCCGGCCTGAATCCAGTACATCGCCGCTGACCACCAGGTTGGCGCAATAGTCGGGCAGGGGCAGGCGATCGAACGCCGCCTGCATTACCGTTGCGCGGGTGCCCTGAAAGCCCGCTTCGTCCAGCATATGGCGGGCGGCGGCGACCTGCTCCGAATTGGGTTCGATGGCGACGACCTGCAAATCGCTGCGCCGCGCCAGTTCACAAGCGAGCCGGCCCTTCCCGCTGCCGAGCACGACGCAGTAGCCCTGCCGAATGCCCGTCTCGCCCAGTATCTTTTGGGCCAACTCGCCGTGGCGATCGTCAGCCGGGTGGACCGCGTCGGGAGCCGGGCGCGATGCCGGCTGAGCGGCAGGCTCGGGAGCCGGTGCGGACTCGAATGTCTCCGGTTTCTCGACCGGCTGAAAGCAGTGGATGATACCCTGGTCCGTACTGGCAAAGAGCCGTCCATCCGCTGCCGCAAGGCCGTGCACCGTGCCCGAGACGGCCGTGGACCAGATCGTCTTGCCATCGGCGGGATCGACGGCGATTACCTTGTCTTCGCCCCCGAGAAAGAGCGTCCGGCCGGCGAGGATCATGGCGAACGGGCAGTCGCAGGGGACCGACCACCGGTAGCATGCCTTTCGGGCCGCTGCTATTTCCTTGAGCCGAGCCTGGATCGCGCCGAGGCGGTCGGCGGCGCCCGCCTCGGCGTTCGGCTTGTCCGCGGCGCCGCTTAGCCGTTTCTGCTCCTCGGCCAGGCGCTTGGCCTCGCGGGCGAGGGCAAGGTACGTGGCGCGGTCCAATGCCATAAGGCTGTCTTCCGATTGCAGGTAGGCCATCGAGCTGCCGACCACCATCCGCAAACCGTTGAACGTGGCAACCGATTCCCGGGACTGGGCATCGGCGACGGCCATGCCGGGCGGCCGCACACCCGGACCGCTGGCGACTTCCCGCTCGTCCAGCAGGACGCACGCGCCGCCGCCGTCGGGCAGGCTGCCCAAGAACTTGCCGTCGGCGCGAGCGAACATTGCGGGCGTGGTGCGGCCGGTGGGCACGTACAACCGGTCTTCCGAGGCCAGCATGTAGCCCTGGGTCGAAACCTCGATCTTCCGGTTCCATTGCACCATGCCGTCCTTGGCATCGATTGCAGCAAGATACACGCCCTCGTTCGGAAACAATCCGGCGGCCGCATAGGCGACGCCGCCGTCGACCACAATCGAGGACCGGACGGGCCAGAGCGAGATCATGCGCCCATTGCCCGGCACGCACGCAACCGGCTCCTGGACATGGCGTTTCCAGACCAATTGCCCGTCCACCGCGCGCAGGCAATAGACCGCGCCGTCATCCGATCCGGCATAAACCAGACCATCGGCCACCGTCGGCGCGAGCCGGACCGGACCACCGGTGAAGAAGCTCCACAACTCCTTGCCCGTGGCTGCCTGCAAGGCGTAAACCTTGTCGTCGGCCGAAGAACCGAAGTACACCGCGCCGCCAGCGACGACGATCTGGCATGCGCGATCGTAGGCGACCACCGCGCGGAGGTTGCGGTAGCGGTTGGTCACGTCCTCCTGCGCCGGTTCGGGCCATGCGGGAGCGGGGGCATGACGGGCCCGATAACGCCACGCCTCGGCCAGCGGCCCCGCCACGTTTTCGGCCGTGGTCCCGCTGCGCCGATAGTCGCCTTGAAAGGTCGGCCAGTCGGCACCGAGCAGCAGGGCGAGAAACGGCAGCAACGTCAGGCGAGTGATCGAAGGCATGGGAAGACCTGGGGGGTAAGATATTCAAGGCCGGGAATATCCTACCGGTTCTGCTGACAGATGACTACTGCTTGGGCTCACTTCCGGCCAACTGAACCCTATCACAGCCCCTTTTGCCGGCCCCGTGATCCTGGACGCCGCAACAGCCTGCCCTTGACGCAGCCGGTGTTCCTGTTTAGCCTCAAGTGAGAGAGTAAGAAACGCAACCGTAATCAGCGTGAGAAGCCGGATGAGCAGCACAATCGAAGCCCCCCAGAGATGGGTAGAAACCGTGGGTGACCTGCGTTTGCCGCCCAGGGCCGACCGCAAACTGCAAGAGCTAATGGACCGCAACAACGACGGGCTCTTGACAGAAGCCGAACGTGAGGAACTGGAATCCCTTGTGGAATTGAGCGAGCGTCTGGCGCTGGTGCGGGCCGAGGCACTTCAATTGCTCGGACGAAAGCTCCCATGACCGTCCCGGCTTCGATTGAGCAGGAAGTGACTCAACGAGCTGGGCAGCGGTGTGAATACTGCCGCATGCACCAGTCGTTGCAAGGCGCAACATTTCACGTCGAGCACATCATCCCTCGTTCCCGCAACGGCTCCTCGCAACTCGACAACCTGGCGTGGGCTTGCCCCGGCTGCAATTTGCACAAGTCGGATCGTGTCGAGGTTCGAGTGGCTGAAACGGGTGAGCTGGTCCGGCTCTTCAACCCGCGCCTCGATCGTTGGAACGAGCACTTCGCCTGGCATGGGTACGTCATTCGTGGGCTGACATCCATTGGGCGTGCCACAGTGGAAACGTTGCGTCTGAACGATGAACGCAGGCTTCGAATCCGTGAAGCGGAGGAATGGTTCGGCTTGTTCCCACCTTAAATGTTCGCAGAGATACGTCTCCCAACTGAACCCTATCACAGCCTCACCCGGCGGCGGCGAGGGGGCGTTGGAGGGAAACGACGTCGGCAAGCTGTTCGAACCGGTCGAGACGGACGTCGGCCGCGGCGTCCGGGCTGCTGCTGAGCGCAACGGTGGGCATGCCCACGGAGCGCGCACCGTCCAGCTCGGCGGCGTCGTGGCCCACGAACGCGACCTCGGGCAGGGTTAGCCCCATCTGCGACACGGCCATCCGGTAGCCTTTCGGATCGGGCTTCGTCCGGCCCAAGTCGAATGATGCCAAATCCGGGGACACAATACCAGTATTGACAAAATGGGCAAGGTTATGGTGGTCTTCCCGGCATGGCAAGATTAGCACGGGTAGTCATCCCAGGGATGCCGCACCACGTAACGCAACGTGGCAACCGTCGGCAGCAGACCTTCTTCAACGAGGGCGATTACCAGGCCTACCTGGAGCTGATGGCCGAGTGGTGCCAGACGGAGGGCGTGGAGATCTGGGCCTATTGCCTGATGCCCAACCATTGGTACGTGAAGCTTCACATAAAGTGTGCTTTCGGAGCAAGTAGAACAATTCGGCAACCACAATGTGAGAGACCATCAGGATCGCTTTTCCATCAATCCCGTCCTGGTAAACCTGAGCGGCCGGAGCCGAAAGCTTCGGTGAAGCGATGCGATGCCAGCAAATCGCGTGGGTATCCAGACAGAACAGCGGTAAGGAATTCATTCCGGTTACTCCATGTTGTATTCCCAAACGCGATTCATCTCCTGGAGGTCGGCATCGATGTCCACGTCAGGCAGTTTGCCTTGCCAGACGCCATGATCCGAGGGATAAGGAGGTCCTGGATGAACTGGCGCGGTCGCAGCGGTGGGCTGGACGACGAGCACCATCTCCGCCTCGCCCGGCGGCAAACCGCTCCGGACGTGCAGGTCGATCGTCCCATCCGGGGCAATGGTGGTTCGCAGGCTGATGGTTTTCACGGCATCTCGGCTCCTCAGTACTCCAATTCCACGGCAGCGGGGTCGCCAATCTAGCCGCGCAGTGCGTGCTGGGCCCGCCGCAAAAAGCAGGAACTCCATCACCGCCAGTGTAGCGGCCCCCCCGCCGGTTGGCCAGGGGGGCCGGCACCGGCCCGGCAACGGGCACTCGGCCGAGGACCAAGTCGATCCCATGCAGACTACCGGCGCTCACCCGCCGTCGAACAACTCGCACTGCCCGCGCGAGGCGGTCTTGCGGCGGCGGTTGGGCGGTGTTTCGAGGGCATGTTGCTCGTGCAGTCCCTGCCCGGCCAGCCGCCTGAAGATCATTCGCCCTCGTGGTCGAGGATGAAATGGCGGAGCGAGCGTGCGATGAAGTAACCGAGTTCTCCGGCCAAACGGTTCATCCCGGGATCGCCAGCCGATCGATGGCGGCAAGTCCTCCGCTTAGGGCCAGCCCTTCGGGCTTCAATACTGCACTTGTCTTCTAACCCGGGGTTGCGCCTTGCTCGTTCCTCGCATCGGCTTCACCCCGGGCTGGTATAGCGGCGTCCCTTCGGGACTGATGCGCTGATTTCCGGCACATCCAAATGCCGAGGTGGGCGTCGGGGATCTTTACCCGCGCTTGCGGGCTCGGCGTCCGGGCTTGCCGCCTGGAGAATCGGGCGGCAGAAACGGCGAAATGAAGGAGTGAAGACTCCCGGCCCGTCCCGACGATCCTGCCCGCGCCGAGGTTGCAGCCATCCAGGCATTCTACTTGGAGCCCCCAAGCTCGTCGATTCTGGTGGGCGTCACGTCTTCTTCCGCGTTTTCTCCCGAGCGGAATCAGCCCCGCGGACACCTTCAATTGGCCCCGTCTATCGCGGCGGCCGCCAGGGTCGCGATCTTTCCGGCCAGTGGATTGACCGCGCCCTTGCCGTCCGGAT